>SXYY01000036.1 GCA_005788145.1 Bacteroidota bacterium | reverse complement strand
TTTGTCACAGATTGTGAGAACCATCGCCCAGAATCAATAAGAATAACCCGGTCCAACACCTGCGTCTTGATGGGGTAATGGTTCAGCGTGAGGTGCTTTCCTCGATTGTGATAGGCTTGGGGATAGGTGTTGTTCTGATAAATGTCCGAACACAGGAGCGTGAAATACGTGGCGCCAAACCGATAGCGTTGGAATTTCTTCTTTGCGTTGGGATTGTCGAGTTTGAGAAAAACGGCCCCCTCTTTTTTGTTTTGAAGGGTGTCGATTTCGTATCGAAACAGATCCGGTTGGGCCTCGAAATATCCCCGGTCGCGAAGTTCCAGCGTGAGCTCGTCTTTGGCGGCATTAAGGTCGTTCAGGTTGATCGGCCACCACAGTCGATAGGCGATATTCTGTGCCACAAGACTGTCGATCAACGGCCTGAGTGCGGTATCGGCGGGTTGTCTGAAAAACGAATTCAAACGATATGCTTTGCCGGGCTGTACATTGTAAATAACCTGGGCTTTTCGGGGGCCGAGGATTGTGCGATACGAGACTTGCGCGTCGAAATAACCCAAATTGAAGAGGTGGTTGGAGATGTTCTCCGCCGACAGTTGGGCGAGGTTTGTGTCGAGCAATACAGGGGGTTCGCCAAATTTCTTTCTCAGTGTTCGACGCCATCCTACCGAGTCTGACAACGCAGGGTTTTTTTCGTTGGTGCCGAGGGTGTAAGCCCACAAGAATACCGGGAGTTTGTTGAACAAAACCCTTTTGTTGGGACGATGCAGGATTTGTGCGCGAACATCAGCGCCGGGCGCAGATTTTTTGGGCATGGAAACGAGGTTCTTTTTCAGCAAAAATTTGCCGTCGGGAATACTCTTTTTTACACCACATGATTGGAAGATGGCCACGGCGGCGAGTATCCATAGATACTTCCGAAGAAAACCGTGATATTTGTAAACTATGCCATCCATCGCTCAAATCAAGCACATCGCATCGCTGCGCATGCCGAAGTTTAGGCAAAAATATGGCCAATTCATGGTGGAGGGTCGCAAAGCAGTGGAGGAAGTATTCCACAGTGGGTGGCAAGTGGAGGGAATATGGGCCACTGAGGCTTTTGCTGACCGACATTCCCCTAGTTATTCGTTTGAGTGGATGACGGAGGACGAGAACAAGAAATGCACCGCTTTCGATACTGCACCGGGTGTGATGGCGCTGGTGAACATGCCCCAATCCCGGGGATTTGACAAGGAAATGCCATTCGTTTTGGCTTTGGACGGAATCAATGATCCCGGCAACATGGGTACCATTATAAGGCTGGCCGATTGGTTTGGCTTGTCGCAGATTGTGGCTTCTTTGGACAGTGTAGACGCGTTCAATCCCAAGACGCTGGCGGCAACCATGGGTTCATTTCTGAGGGTGGAAGTGGTCTATGCCGATTTGGAAATGGCCGCCCAAGGCAGAACAGTTTACGGCGCATATTTGGCGGGTGAAAGTGTACACGGTCTCAAGCCTTCCGAGAAAAGTATGCTACTCATTGGTTCTGAATCACATGGGATTCGCGAATCGGCAGAGAAATTGGTAACGCATCCAATTACCATTCCCGGTAAGGGTAAAGCTGAATCGCTGAATGCAGGAATGGCGACTGCCATTCTGCTCGACAACCTGCTTCGTTAAGGTTGTTTTCTCGCTGAGCCCGGCACGCAGATTTCTTTGGTGCTCAAGCCCCAGTCGTTGGTCGGTTTGTCGATAACTACCCCTGAAAATTCCGTATATTTGTAATTGGCCCATTTGGGTGATTTTGTTATGCAGTCCGGGATCCGACAGAAACTCAATGAATTCATTCACACCCATTATCGTCAGCGATTGATTCGCGGGGCGATGACATCGGGGGCATTGGGTTTGGTGGTTTTTGGATCGGGATTTTTGCTGGAACATTACCTTTGGCTTGACAGCGTTGATCGCGCCGTGTTGTTTTGGACGATGTGGTTGCTCTTTTTGCCATCGTTGTTGTTTGGGGTGATCAAACCGCTATTGAACATGCGGGGCGTGGGTAAAACCCTCACGCAACAAGCAGCAGCAAAATGGATTGGCGACTACTTTCCGGAAGTATCAGACAAGTTGATCAACCTGCTACAACTGGAAGACATGGCCGGTGTGCAAAGCGGGAATGAACTGCTGTTGGCGAGCATTGAAGAGAAAACATTGGTATTACAAAAGGTGCCATTTATACAAGCGCTGGACTGGCAGAAGCACAAAAAGTGGGTATATCGATTAGGGGCTTTGTTGTTGTTGCTCATGGGAATGGGTGTGTATGAGTCGGCTGAATTGCTACAAGGCGCGTCTCGGGTGTTTCAGTATCAAAAGGAATTTGTGCGGCAAGCCCCGTTTTCTGTGCGTTTGATGAACGACAATTTGGTGGTGAATGAGGGACAGGATTTAAAGCTTCAGTGGCAAACCGAAGGCGCCGTGATTCCCGAATCGATGGAAGTGAAAATTGGTCAGCAGTGGCGAAAGGTAAGAAGAATAAAACCCGGTGTCTTTGCTTTCGAATTGCAGGATCTCATGGAAGACCAGGCCGTTGTGGTTCGGGCGATGGACTATGTGGTTGCAAAGCACGCGATCACAGTCAAAAAACAGCCGCATTGGCAAGCCGTTGAGGTATTTGCGGATTTTCCAGATTACACGGGGATTCAAGATGGATTGTTGTCTCAATCTACTTTGTTAGAGGTGGTAGAAGGTACGCGTTTGGAATACCGTCTCAAAGGTGAGCGAGTAAATGCTTGGCGGGTTGGAAGTTCTTTCAAAAAGATTCAACAAGGGTCTTCGCAAAGGCTTGATAATTCAGAAAAAGGCAGCAGTTATATTCATCGGGCCATGCGCGATACACGCTTGGTTTTTGCGATGGAAGGTCCCCAAGGATTGAGTTTTGATACACTGCAAAGCGCGGTGGTGGTGAGGGCAGATGCCTTTCCAGATATTCAGCTCGAGACCGTTGCAGATTCGGTTCGATTGGGTACGTGGTACTTTGCTGGAATCGCGAGCGACGATTACGCTGTCAATGAAGTGGCGTTTTTATACCGCGTTGCGGGGAAAAGTGCGAATTGGAAGCGGTTGGTTTTGTTTGAGGGCAGTGCATCGCAGTATACCATCACCCACGCCATCGATTTGGTGAACTTGGGGGTGAAAAGTGGTGAAACATTGGAGTATCAGTTCGCTGTGAAAGACAACGACGGCTTGCGCGGCGGAAAGACCTTTCGAACACCGGTGATGACCTTGGAGAGGATGGGTGCTGAGAAGGTTGCGCAGTTGCTTGAAAAGCAGGAGGCTGGAATTGGTGCGGGTATGAGCAAATCATCCAAAACACTGAAGGAACTGCAAAAGGAGTCGCAAAAATTACAAGAGTCGTTGCAGCAAAATCAGCAAGGTTGGGATCAGGAAAATAAAATCAAAAACTGGCTTAATGAACAACAGAAGATGGTGGAGGCGTTGAAGCAGTTGGAGAAAAAGCAATCGGACGTAAACAAGCAAAAGAATGCGGTGAATCCTCCCTCCGAAGCGTTGCAAAAAAAGAAGGATGAGCTCAACAAGCGGATGAAGCAGTTGACATCGCCCGAAATGCAGAAGTTGATTGATGAGATTAACCGTTTGATGGAGCAAAAAGCCAACAAAGAACAGCTGCAGGAGAAGATGCAAAAGCTCAACGAAATGAGTCAAGAATCGTCGAAGGAGCTGGAGAAACTCATGGAGCAGTTGAAACAGCTGGAATTGGAAGAAGCGGTGGAGAATCAGCTCGAGCGCATGCAAGCATGGGCGGAAAAAGAAGAGTTGCTGCAAAAAGCGCTGGAACAGGAGAAAGGCAAAGAGGTGTCTGAATCGGTGAAGCAACAGCAAGAAGCACAGAATGAGGCCTTGAAGGATATCGATAAGGGGGCGCAGGACATCGAAGAGAAAAACCAGGCGTTGGAGAAACCCATGGATTTGAAATCGGGGGAAACCGAGCGGAAAGAGGCGGAAGATGCGGCGAAAAAAGCTTCGCAGGAAATGAAAAACAACCGCAAATCTGGGGCTACAGAGCAGATGAAGAAATCGGCCCAGAAGATGAAAGAGGCCATGCAAAAAATGCAGGAAGGATTTGAGCAGGAGCAGAAAAAGCGCATGGCGGAGGACTATCAAGCGCTCAGGGCCTTGCTGGAGAATTTGATTGATGCTTCGAGCCGACAGGAATCGATTTTGACAGAATTGCGGAAAATGAGTCCGGACAACCCCAAACAGGTGGCATTGAACCGTGAGCAAATGCGCTTGAAGGAATCGTTGCAGTTCATTGAAGACAGTTTGATGGCATTGGCCAAGAGACAGACAATGATCAGTCAGTTTGTGACCCGTGAGATGAGTCGGGTGAATGTACAGATGGCGTTTTCATTGGAAAAAATGAAGGTAAGAAATCCGCGATCGGCGGCACAGCATCAGCAATTTGTGATGACGGGGTTGAACAATTTGGCGGAGATGTTGATGGAGAGTCTGCAAAATATGCAGCAACAAATGAACAGTGAGCAGAAGAAGGAGGGTGATAAGAGCTGCGATAATCCCAATAAATCGGGTCAAGGCAAGCAGGGTAAGCCCAAGCCGGGTAGCAAATTGAGTGAGTCCCAAAAGGCTTTGGGAGAGCAATTGCAAAAAATGCAACAGCGGAAGCAAGGCAAACCCGGTCAAGACGGAAAGCCGCAAGGTGGTGATCCGCAATCGCCCGGACAAAATGGTGAGCCATCGCAAAGAGAACTCAACGAGGAATTGGCGAAGATGGCTTTGATGCAAGAAGCGTTAAGACGGCAAGTGGAACAGTTGAGAAAGGAATTGGGACAAGAGGGCAAACAGGGGATGTCGAACGCGTTGCAAGAAGTGGAGAAAATGATGGAGCAGAATGAAAAGGACTTGGTGAATGGCAAGGTGACGCCGCAATCGCTGGAGCGACAAAAGCAGATCATGACGCGGTTGTTGGAACACGAGAAAGCGGAGCGCAAGCAAGAACAGGAAGACCGCAGAGAATCGAACCAAGCCCCCACTTTTATGCCCACCGTTCCGCCCGAACTGGCGGCCGAGGCCCGAAAAAAGGCGAGTGAGCGTGAGGCTTTGCGACGGGTACAACCGGCCTTTAAGCCATACTACAAACAAAGCGTGCAGAAATACCTACAGATTTATTCTCGGTAAAAGTATCTTTGCAGTCACATGTCGAAGATTACCATTACCGCTGCACTTCCTTACGCCAACGGACCCGTTCACATTGGGCATTTGGCTGGGGTTTATATTCCCGCCGATATCCATGCCCGAGTACAACGTTTGCGGGGAGAAGAGGTGTTGTTTATATGCGGCAGTGATGAGCATGGTGTGCCAATTACGCTGAGGGCAAGAAAAGAGGGCGTTACTTCGCAAGACGTGGTGGATCGCTACCACAAAATCATCGGTGATTCGTTCAAAGAATTGGGCATATCGTTCGATATTTACTCGCGCACGTCGAATGCAACCCACAAGGAATTGTCGCAGGCGTTTTTTAAAAACCTCTACGAGAAAGGGGCCTTCAAAGAGATTCGCTCAGAGCAATATTTCGATGAGCAGGCCGGGCAGTTTTTGGCAGATCGATACATCGTTGGGACTTGTCCTTCGTGCAAAAATGAAGGTGCCTATGGCGATCAGTGTGAAAAGTGTGGGAGCACATTGAGCCCGACGGAATTGCTCAATCCCAAATCGGCATTGAGTGGCACTGTGCCCATGATGAAAGAAACGGTGAACTGGTACTTGCCTTTGGATGAAATTCAAGAAACCTTTTTGAATGAATGGTTGGGCGGAAAATCGCATTGGAAGAGCAATGTATACGGACAGTGTAAGAGTTGGTTGAATGAGGGTTTGAGGCCCAGGGCGATGACCCGCGATTTGGAGTGGGGTGTGCCTGTGCCCATAGATGGTGCGGATGGTAAGGTGTTGTATGTATGGTTTGAAGCACCCATTGGGTATATTTCGGCCACAAAAGAATTGCGCCCGGATGATTGGGAGCAGTGGTGGACCGGCGATTCTCGCTTGGTGCATTTCATTGGTAAGGACAACATCGTATTTCATTGTATCATTTTTCCAGCGATGTTGCATTTGCGGGGCGATGGCTATGTATTGCCTGAGCAGGTGCCAGCGAATGAGTTTTTGAATTTGGAAGGACAGAAAATATCGACCAGTAGAAATTGGGCGGTGTGGTTGAATGAATACTTGGTGGAAATGCCGAACCGGAAGGATGAGCTCCGTTATGTGCTTACTTCGATCGCGCCGGAGACCAAAGACAGCGAGTTTACTTGGAAGGACTACCAAACCCGCGTGAATTCAGAGTTGGTGGGTATTTTGGGCAATTTTGCCAACCGTGTGTTGGTATTGATGCAAAAATATTACGAAGGCGTAATGCCTGCGGTGGGTACAGTGCGTGAGCCTTATGCATTGTTTGATCGCAGTGGTGCGGGTGATCATCCCATGGTTGTTGACTATGTGCGTCCAGTGGTTGATTTGTTAAACAACTATCAATTCCGCGATGCGCAATTTAAAATGATGGAGCTGGCGCGGTTGGGCAACAAATACTTGGCAGAACACGAGCCTTGGAAGCTGGTTAAGACCGATGCTGAGGCCACGGCGATGGTGTTGAGCGAAGCGGTACAAGTGCTGTACAATTTGGCTTTGTTGATGGAGCCATTCATGCCAGAGGCGAGCAGTCGATTGCTGTCGCAGTTGGGTGTTTCGGTATCCGCGGACGATAAGCAGTCGTTCTGGTTGGCTGGTTCTCAACCCGGGAAGTGGTTTGAGTTGGCGGAAGGACATACATTGGGTGCAGCGGGCTTGTTGTTTCAGAAAATTGAAGACGATGTGATAGACGCACAGATAGCGAAGTTGCAAGCCACGGCGGCGAGTGCGGCAGCGTTGGCCCAAGCGGCGGGTGTAGCGACGGATTCCGTGGTTGCCGGCATTGAAGCGAAAGAGGAAGAAGCCAAACCGGAAGTCGCTTATGATGATTTTGCCAAATTGGATTTGCGTGTGGCGACGGTTATTGCCTGCGAAAAGGTGGAGAAAGCGGATAAATTGTTGAAGTTGACTTTGCAAGTGGGGACAGAGGAGCGCACGGTGGTATCGGGCATCGCCCTGCATTTTCAACCCGAAGAGGTGGTGGGCAAGCAAGTGCTGTTGTTGGCGAATTTGGCCCCGCGAAAAATGCGTGGCATAGAAAGTCAGGGCATGATCTTGATGGCCGAGGATGCCGACGGGAAGTTGGTGTTCATGAGTCCATCTAACAGCGTTGCGCCAGGTAGTTCTGTGTCCTGATCGGGATTTTTTGATTTTGCTTTGAGCGCCATTGCCATGAAATTGTCTACGATGGTTTTGTTGCTCCAAAATGTAATTTGGGCATTTTTTTCCGCTGTTTGGCCGTTGAAAAAGCGATCCACTTCCGCTCCAAAATGGATATCCATGTCTGTGAGAACTTTCGCTCCCAGGGTTTTCAGAGCTGCTGCATTACACTGCTGCTCGTACTGTCCCTTGATGGGAATGCTCATGATTTTTTTACCCAAGAACAGTGCTTCGGCCGGTGTTTCAAATCCACCACCGGTAATGATGCCCTGAGAGTGAATCATGGAATGGGAAAATGACTCTTTACCCAAGGGGAAAATGGTGCAATTGTCCTTTTGCGCTTGTTTAGACACTTCCGCACTAAAAATGTGGAATCGCAAGTGGGTTAGGCTTTTGAATTGACGGAGTAATTCTTCTAATCGGTATTGTGCTAAGTAAACGGTAATATGTCCTTGGTTGGATGGCAGTGATTGACGGATGCTATCGCCGATGACGGGTGGAAGAATGTTCGGGTGATAGGGTTGAAAGTGTAATCCGATGTAATGTGATGCAGGTGCAAAATGTTTGAGTACAAATTCTCCCAAGCGGTTTCGGGTATCAGGGCGCGGAACATTCTGGTACTGAAAGCTCGCTTGATGTCCAATTTGTACGCTGAAAACACCTTTCAGTTTGCATGCCATCGCAGTGATAAAGTCGAAGTCATTGATGACCAAGTCGTATTCTTGTACAGGCAATTGTCGGATATCACTCCACAGTTTAAAGGGGTTAATTTGGCGCAGCATTTTTTTATAGTTTAATCCTCCACCGTGGCGATAGAACAAACTAATTCCCTTGCTGCGAAATTTTACTGGAAGATGGACGGGGAGGTGTGCGTTATTTCCGCTGAGCATAACATCCACTGAGCCATAAGTTTGTAGCAGGGGGATGATTTCTGCGGCGCGACTAATGTGGCCATTCCCTGTGGCCTGAACTGCATACAAGATTTTCATGATAGTGTGATGCTTGCGGGGTTTCCAACGATGGCCGCGATATGATGCCCAATGACATCCGGTAAGCAAGGTTTTCTCAATAAATCCAATTCTTCTACATCTGCCTGTGCCATCGGTTTCTTTTTATTGGAAACAGGGTGTTGGTAAATCAACCATTCTTTGTCGTGGTATTCCAAAGCGGTCAGATTTTCGATCCAATCTCCGGAATTCAGGTAGAGTACTTCGCCTTTGTCGGTTTTGATGATGCACTTTTGTGGTTGGTGGATGTGTCCACAGATTACCGTATGGTATTGCGAGTCGATGGCCAATTCCGCGGCAGTTTGTTCAAAGTTGTTGATCCATGAAACAGCCTTTTTTACGCTTTCTTTCACGCGTTTGCTTAAGCTCATGCGCTCTTTGCCCATGAATCTCAATAGTTGATTGATTCGATGATTTACCCAAATGAGAATGTCGTACCCTTTTCCACCAAGCTGTGCCAACAATTTGGCGGATCCTTGGGTGGTGGCATCGAATACATCGCCATGGAAAATCCAAACTTTTTTGCCATCCAACTGAAGGATGAGTTTGTCATCGAGTGTGATGTTTCCAAGTTGGGTGCCTGAATAGCGACGAAGTGCTTCGTCGTGGTTTCCTGTGATGTAGTATACCTGCGTGCCCTGGGTGCTGAGTTTAAGGATTTCTCTCAAAACTTGCATGTGCTGAGGCGGGAAGTAGGATTTTCTGAATTGCCAGATATCGATGATGTCGCCGTTTAATACCAATATCTCGGGCTGAATGGTTTTGAGGTAGTCGCAGATTTCTTGGGCGTGGCAGCCAAAAGTCCCTAGGTGTAAATCACTCAATACACATACCTGAATTTGTCGCTTCGAGATTGTCATGTTTACCACGAAATACCTGTTGGTATGTTGGGTTAATGAGGATGAATTGAGGTTTTTGTGTTGCTTTGTTATTATGGAATGGTGTATTGTGTTATCGTTTTGTTTCGGTATTTCTTAATAATAAATAAACATATCCTTATTCTATCAGTAACAATTTGAGGGTGGAGGTACATTCATATTTGAATGTTAGAAACATGAGCATTGAATTTTGAAAAAGTCATTGATTAACAGAGATATAAGTTGGCTTTCGTTCAACGGGAGGGTGTTGCAAGAGGCGGAGGATGAGCAGAATCATTTGCATGATAGATTGCGTTTTTTGGGGATTTTTTCGAACAATTTGGACGAGTTTTTTCGTGTTAGGGTAGCGACGTTGAATCGCATGGCCAAAGTATCGCCCAGTAAAGCGAAAATGCACTTGGAACAAAATCCGGACAAGATATTATCGCAAATCATGTCGGTGGTGTTGACCCAGCAGTCACAATTCGAGCGCATTTACAAAGAGTTGGTTTCGGAAATGGAAGCGCGCAATGTGTATTTTAAAACCGATAAACAACTCAATAAAGCCCAAAAAGAGTTTGTAGAGAATTACTTTGAGGAGCGGTTGCACACGCGCATTGTGCCTCTGATGATAGAGTCCATTCCGGCAATGCCACTGCTTAGGGATCGTTCGGTGTACTTGGCTTGTGTGTTGGGACATTCACAAAGTGCGATGATGCATCGGTATGCACTGATTGAAATTCCAGTGGGTGATTTGCCAAGAGTGGTGGTCTTGCCATCAGCCAAAGGAACCCAAGATTTGATATTGTTGGAAGATATTGTGCGATACAATTTGCCCTATTTGTTTGCGCCTTTTGGGTTTGATAAATTCATGGGTCATTTGATCAAGGTAACGCGCGATGCGGAATTGGATTTGGATAGTGATTTCCACACCAATCTGATTGATGTCTTAGAGAAGGGTTTGAAAAACCGAAAGAAGGGTAAGGCAACGCGGTTTGTGTACGATAAACAGATTGATCCCAATTTATTGGATTTTTTAATGCGACGGTTGGGACTGAATAAGAAAGATCATATGGTGCCCGGCGGTAGAACTCATAATTTCAAAGACTTTATGGATTTCCCGAGGGAGGTGTTTCACGATGTTGTCCCTCGCCCAAGGCCTTTTGTGCACCCATTGTTGACACAGCCGTGTCGCATCATGGATGTCATTGCCAAACGCGATGTGATGTTGCATTTCCCGTATCACTCGTTTGACAGTGTGATTGACCTGTTTCGAGAAGCGGCGATTGATCCAGCGGTGGTGAGTCTTCGCGTTACATTGTATCGCTTGGCCAAGGATTCGCGTGTGATCAATGCACTGATCAATGCAGTGCGAAATGGAAAGCAAGTTTCTGTAGTGATTGAGTTGAAGGCAAGGTTTGATGAGGAAGCCAATTTGATGTGGAGGCGCAGGTTGGAAGAGGAGGGGGTTAGGGTGTATATTGGGCTGCCCGACATGAAAATACACGCGAAAATTTGTGTGATTAAGCGCAGGGAGTTTAACCGGACCACCCAATTTGGGTTTGTGAGTACCGGGAATTTGAATGAAAGTACTGCCAAGGTATATGCGGATCATTGTTTGTTGACATCGGACCGACAGATCATGGCGGATATCAACCGTGTGTTTGATTGTTTGGAACGTCCGGTGCCCAATTTGGCCACCTTGAAGTCTTGTAAGGTGTTGGTGCCTGCACCGGTGACTATGCGGAAGCATTTCATGGCGCTAATCGCGAAGCAATCGGCCATGGCAAAGAAAAAGAAAGAGGCAGCGGTCATTGTGAAGCTCAATAGTTTGTCAGACGAGTTATTGATAGATGAACTATACTCAGCCGCGCGGCAAGGTGTTGATTTGTCATTTGTCATTAGGGGGATTTTCTGTGGAGTGATGGATCAAAAAGCATTTAAGAAAAGGCCTAGGTCAATCTCTATTGTGGATCAGTATTTGGAGCATGCGCGTGTCTTTATTTTTGGTAGTGGCGATGCACAACAAGTATTTATTTCATCGGCAGACTGGATGGTGAGAAATTTGGATCACCGGGTTGAGGTTGCCTGTCCGATCCGCGATAACAGTATCAAAGAAGAATTATCACATATTATGAACATCCAATTGGCGGAGAATGAAAAAGCACGAATTTTGGATGCATCGCTCAGCAATGAGTATGTGGTTGCAGAGGGGGCTGAAGCAGTGGTTCGATCCCAGGTGGCCATTTTTGAATTTTTGAAAGACAAACAGTACGGAATTGAACCTGGCAGCCATTGATATCGGATCAAATGCGGTGAGATTGTTGGTCTCGCAGGCAGTGCCTTATGAAAACCAAGTAGATTTTACCAAATTGAGTTTGGTGCGGATTCCGTTGCGATTGGGTGTGGATGTTTTTCAGCATGGAAGTATCGGGGAGGAGAAGGCGCTGGCGCTGATGAAGTGCATGCAATCGTTCAAGTTGATTATGGAAGTATATGGTGTTGAGCGATTTAGGGCTTGTGCCACATCGGCCATGCGGGATGCATCGAACGGTGTAGAAATTGTGAAGCGGATTGCGGTGGAATCAGGCATTGAGATTGATATCATTACGGGCAAAGAGGAGGCTGCGATTATTTATGATACGCACATGAAAGAAGCGGGTTTAGACAAGGCAACAAGATTGTACGTGGATGTTGGTGGGGGAAGTACGGAACTGACATTGTACGCGGAGGGCGAGAGAATTCTGCAAGATTCCTTCAATGTAGGTACGATTAGAATGATGCATGGCAGTGTGGATCAGGCGGTATGGGAAGAAATGAAAGCGGCGGTAAAACGCAGTGTGAAAGGATTGAAATCGCTTTCGGTAATTGGTAGTGGTGGAAACATCAATAAATTGTTCTCAATCAGTAATGCGAAGAACAGTGGAGGTTTGACCAAGGTTGAATTGGATGCTTTTTTAAAGGAACTCTCAGGTTTGTCGGTGACGGAGCGCATGCATCGTTACAATTTGCGACAAGAGCGTGCGGAGGTCATTGTTCCGGCCTTACAGATTTACACGTCGATTTTGAAATGGGCGACAATTGATAGCATTGAAGTGCCGCGGATTGGACTGGCGGATGGATTGATTCGCGAATTGTATTATCAGTAATTGTATTCAATGAAGGTCCCGTCGTGTTTGTTAGATGGGTATAAAACAGGGAGGGGGCGGCCAATGGCCGCCCCCTCCCTGTTTATCAATATGTATTTTGGTTTATTTCAACATGACCTTAGCCGTTCTGCCGGCGGCATCTTTTACCAAGTATATGCCTTTGGGTGAATTCGATAAATCCAAACCTTGGCTGTCGACAGTGCCCGTGAAAATGGTCTTGCCAATCATGTCTGTTACTGTGATGACACCCATGCCCTGAACAAAGATGCGGTCCATGGTGGGGTTCGGATATACAACCAAACGATCGTCGTTCTTTGCGGCAGTGTTTACATCGCTTACCAAAGTGTTGTTGATGACTTCAAAAACCGTAATCGTACCGCTCAATTCATTGGCAACAATTACATAAGGCTTTCCGGTGGGCGAATTGGCATTGTTGATGTACTGAATGCCTTCCGGACCCAAATCGCCGGTGTAAGCGGTATTGCTGCGGGTGTTCTGATAGTCCTCGAAAACGGGGTCTGAAGGGTTGGTTACATCGTAAACCATCACGCCACCAGTTCTTTCCAATGCAATGAATGCGAACTGTTTGCTGTTAATTTCTGCCACAGTAACGCCTTCAGGCTCAGGACCTTTGGCGCGACTTCTTCCTTTTAGTGTATTGTTTTCGTTGTCGGCATTGAATATGCGACTTACGGCAGGGTGTTTTGACGTGATCCACTCAAATTGATCGCCAGCATCCCAAACCAATGACTTGGTGGAAGGGTCCCAAATTGTGAATGAACGACTTCCCACGGAATACAGCTCGTCAAAGTCGCCATCGCCATCGGTGTCGCCATGTAAATTGGTGATGCGGAAGCGGCCCAAAGCGTGGTCTTCTTTCAATAAATCGCCTTGTGGGAATTTTGTGGCATCGAGAGCAACAGCAGAAACGGTGGTTCTCTCGTTCAACGGTGTGTATTCCTTTTCATCGCCCTCGTTGGCAGTAATCAAATAGGTCTTGTTGTTTACGCTGTAATTGGCGATACCGTCAGGTATATAGAAACTTTTCACCGGCCAATTGGCAAGTAAAATTGAACCACTTCTGTCGCTGGCATCAAATCCGTTACCCGCAGTGTTCATGTTTTTGGTGCCCATCGCCCAAATACTGCTTACCGTATTGTTGCTGAGGTCAAGTTCTGCGATGGCATTGTTCTCTTGCAAAGTAACCCAAGCCTTGATGTTGTCAGCGGCTACAGTGATGTATTCCGGTTCAAAGTCTTGAGCCATCGAACTTGGCGCATATAATTTGCGAACCCCTTTTGCTTTAAGATCAGCTTCGCCTGCGTTCCATGATTTGAAATCGATGGTTTTAACGTTGGCTTGGGTTAAATTGGCTGCGCCGCCACTGATGTCAATCACGCTGATGCTACCCTCGGGGTCAACACTGTAATCGAGACTTGGTTGGCCTTCGTTGGCAGTTAGTACTTTCTTGCCATCAGGTGTAAAGGTGATCATATCAGGCAATGCACCCACCGTTACTTTTGAAATGAAATCGCCATTTGTTGAGAAGAACACAACTTGGCCGTCTAGCTGTTCATTCACATTGGGTGATGCCACCGCAACCACGTCGTTTTTCACAGCGATGCTTGTGATTCCACCGTAAGGCGTCATGTCAATCGACTTGATCAACGTGATGTCTTTTGGGTTGCTAAAGTCAGCAATATCCATGCGTTTTTGGATCGCACTGGTCATGAATAAGCGCTGTGATTTGGCATCGTGAACCACAATTTCGGTTGTGCTGCCCGCTGTCGGGTTTGGATCGAAGCTTTCTATGTGATTCAATTCGATATTTCTCGCAGGATTGATGATTGCACGATCGTCGTCTTGAATGTAAACAGTGCAGAAAGGCAATCCAGCGATGATTCCACCGGTGGGACTTTCCATCAGGATATTGAGGTACTCATCTTGTTCTGATACTTTGTCGTTAAAAATTGGAATGGTGACATCAACAAACGAAGTACTGCTGTTGAAGGTGATTGTGGTGCTTGTAAACGTGTGATCTGCGCTTAATGCGGTGCTGAAAGGACCAAAGCGGGGTGTGAGTTTTACCGAACCTGTACCTGTGAATTTCATATTCACACGAACGATGGCTGAGCCGGCAGATTCTTTCACCACAACAAATCGACTGGCGAAGGCAAATTCTGCATTGAAATTGAAGTTGAAAGTATATGGGTTGAACAACTTTCTAGCCTCGGCGTCTTTCACGTTGGAAACCAATAAGCTATATGATTGGCCAGAAACGAATGGGGTAGAATACGTTAAAGTAACGGTATCGATGCTGCTTCCGTTGTTAGACATATTGGCTGTTTGCAAATTGGCGATACCGGTGTATTTGGCGATGTCTGTGGCTGATGTTTTGTCCATATCGGCGCTGAAAATCACACGAACTGTATTGGCGTTGATCAATTCGGCTTTGGTCACCGAAGGAGAGCCTGGGAAGGTCCATGTGGGCCAGGTTTGTGCGGCTGATCCTGAAGCGGTTCCATTCCAGTTGGCGGTATCGTGAATCAAGGCTTTCAATTGGGAAATGCTGCCTTTCATGCTGCCGGTATACATGGCGTTGGCGGTGTTTAAACCTGTTCCACCTTTGGTAAGTGCGTGTTGGATGGCATTCACGCCATTGGTGAGCGATGTGGGCAACATGGAATTGCTGCCAGAACAAGTGGTGTTTGTTGTTAACCATTGGTTAGAACTCAATGCAGTGATGTGGGTGGGGTTGGCGTTGCTACCAGCGTAAACAATGGCTTGGTCGCCACCGCTGCTCAATCCAAACTTAGCGCTTGTGAGGGTTCCTATGTTGGCTGATGGAAGGTCGTTTTTGATGCTAATCACAGTGCCTGAGGCCACGCCGGTTGCTGGGGCAGTCCAAGTGAGACCACCAGCGCATTGTGCGGGTGAATTGGTGGTGAATTTGGCATCGGTGATCTGGATTTGGGTTCCAGGAAGGATGTCGACGAAGGTGATAATCGCAATTTCATCGTCGGTGGTGAGTGCATTCATGCGATAGGCCACAAAAGCCAGGTCGCCTACTTTGAACTGGGTTTGTTCTGGCAGGGTTCGGAATGAAATTGTTGCGTTCTGAGTAACGGCATTGCCCGTGCTATCAGAAATTGCGGTTGCTTTGAAACCGAAGTAGTACTGTTGTTTACTTTTGAGAGAACTAGTGGGCGTTACAGTAATTGTATTGCCGTTGATATTTGCGTCGAAAGATACAAGGGTGCCATTAACGTCGTTTTCTTTCAATACAAACAGGGTATCGATGTTGTTGTTGTCGCAGGCAGGTCCGGCCGCCAACCTAATTTTTTCGCTGAATAGCAGTTGAATGCTGGATTGAATGGCTACTGTACTGTCGCCATTGGCAATGGAAACCACAAAGCTGGGTTTTGTGGTGTCTTTCGCTCCGGCCAGTGTGATGTCAGATTTGCCATCGGTAGCGGAAGTGCTGTTGGTTGTGTGGGTGCGTTTGCTGCTGAATTTGCCAGTAGCAGTGGAGTAAGTTCCTGAAGCAACGATGTAGTTTGCACCGGGATCAGCCGTAACATACGAAGTGGTTTGCAATTTGCCGCCCGCATACAAATCATTGTTTGGGAGTTGGTAGCCTGCTGCGCCTGCACTGTTAACGGATGTTCCAATGGCGCTGCCGTAAAACAACGCATCAATGGGCGCGGTCATTGAATCGATTTTAGAGAGCGCCAAATCAAAAATGGCAACACCATCGGCCGATGTGCCTCCGTTGCCGAAAACGCCAGAAGCATTGGCTTGTCCGATACCTCCATCACCGCCGGTAGTCATGTTGTTGATGCTGCGAAGTTTGGTGCCATTGATTTTCATGCAGGAACCGCCAACGTAAACGACATCGCCGGCTTTCACTGAACCGGAGGTAATTTCAAATGCGTAAGTAATGGCTTTGCCTTCCTTCCAGCCGCGAACCGTGCTTGTTCCGTTGTTACATACGATAACCGAATAAGGCGTAGCACTGAAGTCGATGGACTTGGTGGCAAGGATCTCAACAAATTCTTTGCAAGAGTCTGTGCCAGAGGGATTCACAAATACTTCAGAAATCAGCAAAGATTGTGCTGAGGCTGAAGAATTGAACAACGGGCCGAAGAGAATCATCAGGCCGGTTGTGCATAGGGTTTTCAAAAGGGTTTTCATGGTTATTTTGTTCCGAAATTATTGCGGTCATGTAATCCTTGTTTGATGTGTGGTTTAAGTTCTCATGAAGAATGTGAACGAATTTTAAATCAATTGTTTATGTTAGAAACAATGCCTTGATGTTATGGTCATTCGGATGTGTTTTTACTGAGAACAAAAAGGAGGGGCGGCCATTGGCCGCCCCTCCTTTTATTGAATCAATATGTATCGCCTAAAGCGACTATCCGTGAACGTTAGAAAGAATAACGCAATCCCAATTGCATACCCCAAGTGGTTGAGGTGCTAACGATAGGACGGAAGCTCTCAACGGGCAATACACCGTTTACTGCGTTGAAGTTGTAAGTGCCGTTGGCCGCATTGTACTTCAACACACCACCGTTGCTTACAGTCAACTGCTTACGGATACCCCAAGCAGGGTTGATCATGTTGCCAATGTTCAAGATGTCGGCACTGATTTGCAATGTGTGCTTGTTCTTGCCAATGTTTTGGGCTACGTCTTGCAACAAACGCAAATCGAAGCGGTGCAACCAAGGCAACAAACCACCATTGCGCTCAACGAATTGGCCTTTGTGGGCACTCAAATAGTTGTCTTGTGCAACGTAAGCATCCCAAGCCGCGGCTTGATCAGCAGCAGTGATGGTTTTGCCACTTACGACAACATCTGAGAATTTTATTTCTGATGAAGCATGCACGAATAACAAATCGTTACCTGTTAAACCATCGTTGTTGATGTCGGTAGAATATACGTTGCTGTAGCGACCAGGGTTGTAACCATCATAAACCAAACTTACGGTGGTGGCGAAACGATTGCCATATTCAAATTTCTTTGAAATGTTGGCAATCACACGGTTTGGCGTAGAGTATTCAGAAATGGCCAACTCTTGTGCGTTGTTTCCACCCACTGTACGGTTGTTGCTCCAAGCAGAAGCAGCCTGTGAACCAGGGTTAGAAGTGATATCCTTGGTATTGTTGAAGGCGTAGCTGATAGAACCACTCAAGCCTTTTTTGAAGTTACGGCTCAAAGTGAATGCAGCGCTCAAGCCACTACCCAAGTTGGTGTTGCTTAAAACCATGGCTTCACGCACGGTTCCTACATAAGAACGGCTTGCGGCTTTTTTGTATGCAGCGCGCTCCCATTCAGTACCGGTAAAGAATGTAGTATCGGCCTTTGCGTAGTTGGCGTTGTACTGGTAAACACCGTTCAACTCTTTTGTGTAGATGATGTCTGCAGAGAAATCCAAATCAAAAGGCAATTTCTTGTCGATACCGATGCTGGTTCTCCAAACCTGTGGGAATTTGAAATCATTATCAACCTTGGCAAAAGATGCACCTGAAGGCAACGTGCCTGGGGTGGTAGGGAACTTGTTCAAGTAAGCGGTTGGGTCTGCATTGAAAACGTAACCAGCCAAATCAGCGGCTTTGGTCACTTCAACCGTTGCTTGTACACCGTAAGCGTTTGAAGGCTGGTTGGTGAACCAAACGAAAGGCAAACGACCGGTGAATACACCTGTACCACCACGGATGATCAAATCTTTGTCGCCTTTTACATCGTAGTTGAAACCTACACGGGGCGATACCAACGGTGAACCTGTGGGCCAACTGTTTGGGTTGTATTTGATGGGAGTTCCTGAAGGGTCTTTGAACAAGGCGGCAGTGTCGTATTTCGCGAAGCCAGCGTTGGCTTTGGACTCAGAAGTGTAAACAGGAACATCCACACGCAACCCTGCTGTGATTTTCAATTTCTTGCTAGCACGGAATTCGTCTTGCACGTATCCAGCCAATTGGCCGAACGACAATTCAGCTCCCACGGGAGTGGCATCGCCACCGTAACCATAAGTCAAAGCAAAGGCAGAAGGCGCGGCACCGTTTAAGAACTGACTCAAAGAATCGTAACGGTAGTAGCTAGTACCATAGCGTTGGAAAGCGTTACCCACATACATTTGATCGTATGCTACACCCGCGGTGATGGTGTGTTTGTTTAGGTTGTAAGTGATGTTGTCGATGAACGACAATGTGTTGTTGTTTACTTTATTGTTGTAGCTGAATAACTCATAACCGAAGCTGATGTAGTTGTCGCCACCTTTTTTGATATCCACGAAGGGGAAAGGAGTGCTGTTGGTTCCACGGGCATCGGTGATGCTTGTGTAGGTCAACAACAATTGATTGCTTACTTTATTGCTGAGGTTGCTCTTCAATTCCCCAGCTACTGACCATACTTTGTTGTCGAAAGAGTAGTTTGAATTGGCAAAGCTCATCGAGTTGTTCGACCAACGGTTTGAAGAAGAACGTGGGTTAGGGGCAGACGTGCCGTTCAATACTTGGTCGTTTGTATTGTGCAC
>SXYY01000008.1 GCA_005788145.1 Bacteroidota bacterium | reverse complement strand
TAATCAAATTACCAGCTCTGCAAAAACGGCCGGCTTCCAAGAAATATGGGATATCGAACACGCCAAAGACGATTCGCAAACCCTCTTCGTGGGTACCCAAACCAACGGATTGTATCGCTCAACCGATGGTGGCACCACCTTCACCAATGTGTATGCAGGGGGTAACAAACAAGTTACCGACATCCTTTGCCTGCCCAACAACCGTGTCATTGCCACCCTCCACATGTCGCAAGTTGTGGCCTCTGATTCGCTCGGAAAACCCGGTACCTTCAAAATCATCAGCTTCCCCAATGCCCCGGGATCAGGTTCTTACCGCCGGATACAACTCGCCAGTCCCGCCAAATTCCCCAACGTAGTTTATGCCGTGTTTGAGGGTTTTGCCTTCGATGCCACACCCGTCGCCCTTTACAAAAGCAGCGATGGTGGACGTACATGGACGAAGAAAACGGCCCCGGGCGGCGCAGGAGCCAGTTACCAAGCCTATTGCCTGCTGTTTGGTGCGCATCCCAACGATTCCAATGCCATCGTTTGCGGCGGCGTGAAATTGGTACGATCACTCGATGGAGGCACCACGTGGACCAGCCTCACTGTAGGACATTCAGACCACCATTCCTTCGCCTACCTACCAAAAACCACCAACGAATTTGTGGTGGGAACCGATGGAGGAATGTACAGATACCGCTGGAACAGCACAGAAATCATGGCCAACCTCAACAATGGCTACCGCGTAACCCAATTTTATGCTGGCGCTTACGGTCCAAACGGATTGGTGGCGATTGCCGGAGCACAAGACAACGGCACCCATGTGGCGCGACAGCCCTTCGTGAGTCAGTCGTTCTTCGGGGGCGATGGTGCATACTGTCACATCGGCTTGCAAGACGGAAGCATCGCTTACATGAGCTACCAAAATGCGGCCATTCACGTAATGAAGAGTTTTAGTCCGACCGCACCCAGCTGGGCTACCAACATCACCGACCCAGCTTTCGCGACCGATGTGGTGGATTTCATCAACCTGTATGAGATGAATCCCATGGATCAATACCAAGTGTATTACCGCACCAACAAGGGGTTGTATCGCACAACGGATATGGGCAGCAGCTGGACGAAGTTAAACCTGAGCATTCGCGCGGGCATCAAGGCGATAGGCATTTCCAGACAGGAAAATCCGGTGGTCTATTTTGGTGGAACGGGCTCGCAATTATACAAGATTGAAAAGGCGGCAACCACCCTCGTGGGCAAGGAAGTGAATTACAACAGCAGCGTACCCACGGCGGTAACGAACGACAATATCAAGGGAATGCACGTGCACCCGAACGATCCCTATGTGTTGTATGTGGCGATGTCGAACATCAGCAACCAGCCGCGTGCATGGCGGGTAACGGGGTTGGATTCAATCACGAACAAGCCGGTGTGGAAGAATATTTCGGGCGATTTGCCTCCGGGCTTGCCGGTGAATATGTTGGCGGTGGATCCAGCGAATCCGGATGCGGTGTTCTTTGCAGGGACTGATTTCGGGTTGTATTACACCATCGATAGCGGGAAAACTTGGCAGAAGGACTACCGAATGCCGAATGTGGCGGTTCACGAGGTGAAGATGCGCGAGGATCGGACGTTGTTTGCATTTACGCACGGACGGGGGATGTTTGCGATTAAGTTGACAGCGCCAAAGGTGGGTGTTCGTGGTTTTGGCGGAGATGGTCGCCTACAGGCGAAGATTTATCCCAACCCCAGCAGCGATGGGTTGCGTGTGAGCAGTGCGATGGATTTATTTGGTGCGCGGTATTCGGTGATGGATTTGGGCGGCAGAGAAGTTTCGAATGGCCTGCTGGGCGATGGCGGTTTTGTCGACACGCGGACGCTGAAGAATGGCAGTTACTTTTTGCGGGTTGAAGTTGCAAATCGCACATTAACTTCGAAATTCATTGTTCAGCACTAAGAAAAGCGGAATGTCGATTGATCCCATCGTAGAATCCCAATTAAAATCTTTGGAGGCCCAATTGGGCGAGTTGAATGATTTTTTGTTGGAGGTGAGCACCGACATGGTCGATGGTGGCTTCACGGAGCATCCGTTGTATGTGGCGCACCAGGAGCAAGCGAAGATTGGCGAGATGATTGTGGACCGCGACGAGTTTGGTTTCCCATTTTCGATCAACGCGACAACGATAGAGCGATTTTTGGAGTTGGGCATTTTGCAGAAGGAGCGATTGGGTGCATTTTTGAAGGCGTACGGAAATCCCAAATCTCGGTGTTGCGTATTTTTGATGGTTGCGCCGGAGCCGCAGTTTGTGTTTCATCAATTCAAGAACGGCGGGGCGGCCGTCGGAACAAGTTCCGCCGCGGCCGCCCAATAACACCCCACCCGATCTTTCCATGTCCTCCCCAACCATCAATATTGTCATCCTGAATTTCAACACCCGCAACCTGTTGCAGCAGTGCTTGCCGACGGTGATTCGGAACAGTCAGTATCCCGGGGCTACGATCACAGTGGTCGACAACGCTTCCACCGACGGAAGTGCGGATTTCATGTCGGGCCATTACCCCGAAATCCGTTTCATTCAGCTATCCGAGAATACGGGTTATGCGGGTGGATACAACGAGGCGTTGAAGCAGTGCACCGAGGATTATTTTGTGTTGTTGAATTCCGATGCGGAGCCCGATGAGCAATGGCTTTCGCCATTGCTGGAATTGGTTGCGCAACACCCGGATTTGGGTGCGGCGCAGCCGCACCTCATAGATTATTACGAGCGCAACAAATTCGAATACGCCGGCGCAGCCGGCGGATTCATCGACAAATACGGGTATCCGTTTTGTCGGGGTCGGATTTTTGGCAACGTTGAATACAACCAGGGACAATACAACGAACCGATGCCCATTTTTTGGGCGTCCGGCGCAGCCTTATTCATCAAGCGCGAAGCCTGGGAACGATCCGCCGGCTTGGATCTGGCTTTTTTCGCCCACATGGAAGAAATCGATTTGTGCTGGCGACTCCAACTTATGGGATACAGCATTTGGTCTTGCCCCACCTCCCGCGTGTTTCATATTGGCGGCGCCACCCTCTCCAACCAAAGTCCGTACAAAACCTTTCTCAATTTCCGCAACAACTTGCTGATGTTGCATAAAAACCTACATCCCAGCGAGAAGTTGGCCCGAATTTTCACCCGCAAACTGCTCGATGGCCTCGCCGGCGTTTTCTTTCTGCTGCAAGGCAAGTGGTCTCACATTCCACAAATCGTTAAAGCCCATCGCGAATTTGACAAAACAAAAAATAAATTTGTGATCACCGCAAATCCAGTATTAATCAAGGAACTTAGCGGAGCCCTTAACAATTCGATTGTTGGGGGCTATTTCCTTAAACTGAAGAAAACTTGGTCCCAATGGTTCTAAACCCAAATACCAAAATTTGTATCATTGGCCTCGGATATGTGGGCCTTCCCTTGGCCATTACATTCGCCAAGAAATACCCGACCACGGGGTTTGATATCGATGCAAAACGCATAGAGGACCTACAAAATTTTGAGGACATAACAGAAACAATTTCTGCAGACCAATTAAATGCATTGACAGCATCCAAACAGTTGATTTTTACTTCCCAAATTGAATTAATAAGACACTGCGATGTTTTTATTGTTACCGTGCCAACGCCTGTGACGCAGGAAAAACTCCCCGATCTTTTGCCATTAAAAGATGCCTGTTTACAATTGGGGAAGATCCTTCAACCAAAACAAATTGTCATTTTTGAATCCACAGTATACCCTGGATGCACCGAAGAAATATGCGTGCCAATCCTCGAGTCCGTGTCCAAGTTGAGTTACAACCTAGATTTTTTTTGCGGCTATTCCCCTGAAAGAATCAATCCTGGAGACAAAGTCAACACCATAGAAACAATTGTCAAAGTAACGTCAGGATCTACGCCCGAAATTGCTCATTTCGTGGATGAACTCTATAAATCCGTCATTACCGCGGGCACACACAAAGCGCCGAGTATCAAAGTGGCCGAAGCCAGCAAAGCCATCGAAAATGCACAGCGGGATGTAAATATTTCATTCATCAACGAGCTTTCACTCATCTTTGAAAAGATGGAAATTGACACCTATGATGTAATTGCCGCAGCATCGACCAAGTGGAATTTTTTAACGTTTAAACCCGGCCTTGTCGGTGGACATTGTATTGGTGTTGACCCTTATTACCTCGCCTACCAAGCAAAAAAACTTGGACATGAACCACAAGTTATTCTCAGTGGCCGGCATGTCAACGATAACATGGGGGTTTTTGTAGCACACAAAATGGCCAAACTACTTCATGCCAACGGCAAACGAATCCAAAACGCAAAAATTCTTGTATTGGGTATGACATTCAAAGAAAACTGTAACGATGTGAGAAACTCAAAAGTTGTCGATGTGTACTTTGAACTGAAACAGCTCGGCGCTCATGTAGATGTCTATGATCCACATGCCAACCCAAATTTGGTTAAAGATTTGTATAATATCGAACTTACCAACGACCTCATGCAATATGATGGAATTATGGTTACGGTAGGTCATCAAGAATTCCGGGAACTCAAATACAACCAATTGAAACTTGATGAAAAAAGCGTGATCTATGATTTAAAAGCAATTTTACCCCGTGAATTGGTAAATGCACGGTTATAATTAGGGCTAACTGCTTCTTGGGTGATACTTGAATAGCGTGTCTGCTAAATAACTGCGATCGAGGTGGGTATAAATCTCTGTTGTTGTTATACTCTCATGACCCAACATTTCCTGGACAGCCCTTAAATCTGCCCCCGCTTCCACCAAATGGGTGGCGAAACTATGTCGGAACGTGTGGGGCGAAATATTTTTTCTTACGCCCGCTTTCAAGGCCAGCACTTTGATCAGCAAAAACACCGACTGACGGCTCAACGCACCGCCCCGCTTGCTCAAAAAAACCACATCCCGCTGACTGGACTGAATATTAATGTGCACCCGCACTTCATCCACATACAATCGGATGTGCTTGAGTGCCCTGGCGCCCACCGGCACCAATCGCTCTTTGTTTCCTTTTCCCACCACTTGCAGAAATCCTTCCGCCGGATGGATCTGTGTTAAACGCAATCCCACCAATTCACTCACGCGCAACCCACAGCTGTACAAGGTTTCCAACAAAGCCACGTTCCGTTCTCCCTCCGCCGTGCTGCGATCAATGGCCGCAATCATGGCGTCGATTTCTTCTTCGCTCAGAACTACCGGCAACTTGCGTCCGGTTTTGGGGGGCTCTAGAAAATCTGCCGGACTTTCCGCCAGGCTGTCTTCCATGACCAAAAACTTGTAAAAAGACCGCACGCCACTGATGATTCTGGCCTGCGACGTAGCCTGAAATCCCAAATCCGCAATCCACTCTGGGAATTTCTGTATGCGCTGTTGGTTTATGTCGAGCGGACCCTTGCACCCTTGCGATTCACTCCACAATTCAAACTTTTCCAAATCGGCCAAATACGCCTCCACGCTGTTCACTGACAGCGAACGCTCCAACTGCAAGTATTGCTTGAATCGTTGTTTGGCGGAAATCCAAGCGGGGGTTGTCATTTCTAAACGCCTGTTTACCGGGACTCAACCTATTTGAGGGCCACTTTTTCCACCTGCACAACTTCTTTGGTGTTGGCATCGTAAATCCATACCACCACATCACAATTTGCAGCAACCCATTTGGCTTTGGGAACCAAATAAAAATGCTTTTCGCGAACATATCCCGCTGAAACTGGGGATGTATTAATGTCACTACCCAAGGTAGAACCCGCCACCCCGCGCAAAGCGTGCTCATGTTCGTAATCATCAACCATACCGCCCGGTGCATCTTGGTCGGACTGTTTGCTCTTCACCCCATTCTCGGTGATTGCCACCACCCATTTATAACTCGATGTGATCGCATTATTGGCCACAGCTTTAATTTCAACGCGTGACTTTCCGTCGGCAGGTTTCCAAGTGCTCTTGACAGATAAATTGAATGGCGATGTTTTAGCCAATTGAGATGTAACTGCTGCGCCCCAGTCGCTAGTATTGAGCAACTTGCTTCCATTAAACGCCACCTGATCTACAGCACCCAATGGCAAAGAGGTTATCCCCCCCAAAGCCGTTGCTAATTGCTCCGCCTCAATGGTACTCAATGTATCGAACCCAGCCCAAGGAAAGGTCAAACTCATAGGTGTTCTGGGGTATAAAGCCACCACTTCAACCCGACCTGCATTGTTTGTCGCCAAATTCTTTGCGAGAACAGCCGCCTTCGGACAGTTGTTACATCGAACGCCGGTAACATCAAACAACAAAACCTTTTTCACTGCAGCCGCAGGCACAGATCCTAAATAAAATGTATCCAATAGCGGCTTTTCTTCTTCCGTCATGATCACCGGGGGCAATTCCTCATCACAAGACACCAAAGCACCAACTGTCAAAAACAAGACACCCATCACCACAGTCCATCCGTTTGAAAATTTCAATCGCATTCCACGAAAATAACGAAATTTCGGCAATCCCAATCCAAACCAACTTCTACTAACTTTGTTAAATGATTGTGAGAATCATTAGAATAGCCTCCATCGCAGCCGCCATTGGCTCGTTGATCACTGCCTGCGTATTTGGCAAAACCAAAACCATCGACCCAAGTCAGGTAGGAACTGCGCCAAAAAGTATCTACGACATCCAAATAAAAACCCTGGATGGCACTACCAATCTGGACCTCGCCCAATATAAAGGCAAAAAAATCCTCATCGTAAACACTGCTTCCAAATGTGGGTACACGCCCCAATACGCGGAATTGCAGCAACTTTCAGAGAAATTTGCCGACAAACTCGTCATCATCGGCTGTCCGTGTAACCAATTCATGGAGCAAGAACCCGGTGCTGCAGCAGAAATCGCATCGTTCTGTCAAAAAAATTACGGCGTTACTTTCCCCATCAGCGAAAAGCTCGATGTGAAAGGCGGCAAACAGCACCCCCTCTATCGCTGGTTGTGCAACAAATCCGAAAACGGCGCCCTCGATGCAACCGTGGGTTGGAACTTCAACAAATTCCTGATCAACGAGCAAGGTCAACTCGTGGCCTACTACCCATCCGGTGTAAAACCCATGGGCCCTGAGATTACAGAAGCATTGGCGCAATAATCGCTGTCACCGCATTGGGATTCAGCCCTTCTGTGTTATTTTCGCGCAGCAATAAAACTATGAGTATACTGGTTAACAAAGATTCTCGCGTTATCGTTCAAGGTTTCACTGGAAACGAAGGCACTTTTCACGCACAACAAATGATTGAATACGGAACCAACGTGGTTGGTGGTGTAACTCCAGGAAAAGGCGGTAGCACCCACCTCGACCGTCCGGTTTTCAACAGCGTTCAAGATGCCGTTCGAGAAGCCCAAGCCAACACCAGTATCATTTTTGTACCCCCTGCTTTCGCTGCCGATGCCATCATGGAATCTGCCGAAGCCGGAATCAAAGTCATCGTTTGTATCACTGAAGGCATCCCCACCAAAGACATGGTGAAGGTGCGCGAATACATCAAAGGATTCCGTTGTACCTTGATTGGTCCAAACTGCCCAGGTATCATCACCCCAGGCGAAGCCAAAATTGGCATTATGCCTGGTTTCATTTTCAAGAAAGGTTCGATTGGCGTTGTTTCTAAGTCAGGAACATTGACCTACGAGGCCGTGGACCAGTTGACCAAATTGGGATTGGGACAAAGCACTGCCATTGGTATTGGTGGAGACCCAATCATTGGAACCACAACCAAAGAAGCCGTGGAGTTGTTCATGAACGACCCAGAAACAGAAGGTATCGTGATGATTGGTGAAATCGGCGGTGGCATGGAAGCCGAAGCCGCTCGCTGGATCAAAGAACATGGCACCAAGCCTGTTGTTGGCTTCATTGCCGGACAAACCGCACCTCCCGGACGCCGAATGGGTCACGCTGGTGCGATCGTTGGTGGAAAAGACGATACCGCTGCTGCTAAAATGGCCATCATGGCCAAGTGTGGCATCCACGTAGTAGCATCTCCCGCAGAAATCGGTCAGAAAATGGCTGAGGTGTTGGGAAGAATGCCTTCTTAATCAATACAAAAACGATATCAACTAAAATATAAAGGCCCGCAATTGCGGGCCTTTTCTTTGACAGTATTTTATGAAATACAACTAATTGTCACACCAATCCGACTATGGCTTCCGCTTCTTCGTCAAATCAACCAGTGTTACATCGGTATGGGCTGCTGGGCTCCATTCAAAAAACGTATCCGCCAAGGCGGAATTGGGCGTCATGGATGTCACCTCAATTGCGACCTCAGTACCGTTCTTGTAATGCTGAATCACGCGCTGAATCTTGTTCGTCAACTTGTCGATCTCTAACTTCACATAACTGTAATTCGCGGCATTCTTCGGTACCAACTGAATCACATCATAGTTCTTGCCGTTGCGAACAACAGGACCTTCGTATTTACTCTTAAATCCTTTATTGTAAATGGTAAAAATCTCATTCGGCGTAATGCTATTGTCGCGCAACTTGAAATTCTCCTTAGTCACCTCCGCATCATCCTTACTGTAAGTCCAGGTAAACATTGAATTGCAATAAATCTCCTGCGATGCGTAATCCAAGCGAAACTTCTTCCCCTTCAACCACACATTCCCCTTCTCAATAGAGGCTCTGCCGCTCACAGGTGTTGTAGTCAGCGTAAACGACGCTTTAATCGTACTGTACGACTGATACACCGCCGTAACCTTCTTCAATATCGCCTCAGCCTTCGGGTCATTTTGCTGCTGGGCCTTTAATCCAATAACAGACAAAACGCCTAAACAAAAAAAAACCAACCCGCGCAAACCAGAGCGCCCAAATCCTGCCGGAGCACTCAAATTCAATGTATATTTCATCTATCTTAAAATCTATCGCAAATTACTCAAAAATTGCTCCAAACTGTACTCATCCGTAATCAAAACTTGGCGGGCCTTGCTGCCGTTGTTTCCACCCACAATGCCAGCGTCCTCCAACTGGTCCATCAAACGACCTGCCCTGTTGTATCCAATCTTCAATTTTCGCTGAATCATGCTCGTACTACCCACCTGGTTTAATACCACCACGCGTGCCGCGTCCTCAAACATCGGGTCCCAATCGCCTGAATCCAAACCATCGCCGGCCAAAACGCCGCCCTCCTCTTTCACCTCGGGCAACACATACGCCGTTGGGAAAGCTCGCTGCTCGCCAATGAAATCAACAATCCGCTCCACCTCTGGCGTGTCCACGAACGGACATTGTAATCGAATTACCTCGTTGCCGCCACTGTATAACAAATCGCCCCTTCCAATCAGCTGATCGGCGCCATTCGCATCCAAAATTGTGCGTGAGTCAATCTTCGAACTCACTCGAAAGGCTATCCGTGCCGGGAAGTTTGCCTTGATCATCCCCGTAATTACATTTACACTCGGCCGCTGTGTTGCCAAAATCAAATGAATCCCAATCGCCCGGGCCAACTGCGCCAAACGAGCAATCGGCGTCTCAATCTCCTTGCCCGCCGTCATCATTAAATCCGCCACCTCGTCAATCACCACCACGATATAAGGCAAGAATCGATGCCCATCGTTCGGATTCAGCTTCCGCGCCAAAAACTTGTTGTTGTACTCAATGATGTTCCGCATCAACGCATCCTGCAGCAACTTATAGCGGTTGTCCATCTCCACACACAAACTGTTCAACGTATTAATCACCTTATGGTTGTCTGTGATAATCGCCTCCCCATCGCCCGGCAACTTGGCCAAGAAATGACGCTCAATCTTGTTGAACAAAGTTAGTTCCACCTTCTTCGGATCCACCAACACAAACTTCACATAGGCCGGATGCTTCTTGTACAACAGCGACACCAAAATGCTGTTTAGACCCACCGATTTACCCTGTCCCGTAGCACCAGCCATCAGCAAGTGGGGCATTTTCGCCAAATCGGCCACAAAAATTTCGTTAGAAATGGTCTTACCCAAAATCACAGGCAGCTGGAAATCACAGTCCTGAAACTTCTTGCTCGCCAATACACTGCGCATCGGCACCACCTCTGGATTCTTGTTCGGCACCTCAATACCAATGGTCCCTTTTCCGGGTATCGGTGCGATGATCCTTATCCCCAGGGCCGCTAAACTCAGGGCGATGTCGTCTTCGAGGTTCTTAATCTTCGAAATTTTTACCCCTGGCGCTGGCACGATTTCATACAAAGTAACGGTAGGACCCACGCTAGCCTTGATACTCGAAATGCCAATTTTATAATTTTCCAGCGTTTGAATAATCATGTCCTTGCTACGCTGAATCTCGTCCATATCAATCTCCTGTTTACGTGTATCTTGTTCTTGAAGTAAATCGAGGGTTGGAAACACGTATTTACTCAACTCAAGCGTCGGGTCGTAGACGGTGTCGATTCCCATCCGATCCATGGAATTGTCTCCGGTATTTTCGTCCACTTCCTCATCGGTATTATCCACCATCACCTCCACTTGAAAGTCCTCATCGCCAAGAAGTGTATTGATGCCAGCGCCTGGACCTGCATCGTGTTCCTCTCCCGCAGCATCCATTTCTGCCTGTTCGATGTCTTCTTCCATCCCAAAGGGCTTAGGCTCCTGATTCACGGGGGCCATTGCGACATCCACTTCTTCTTCGCCTCGACTAACCACAAAATCATCGAACTTCTCAATGATCGGCGGCGCGGGATTCACCACTTTGGCTGGGGCGTTGTCATCTGCCGTCTTGAGCGATATCTGCGTCAACGCTTCCCTTTCCGCTTGCGACAATGGCGGGGTATCGTCTTCCAACTCCACCTCAATCACATCCTCATCCAGCGCATCCACGATAAAATCTTCATGGATGCTCGGCTCAAAGCCTGAGGGCTGTTCGACATCCGATGTCTCTGTTTTTTCTTCTCGAAGCGATGCATTTCCGCCGGATGCCCAAGCGCCATCGAGGTCTGATTCTGGATCCAGCAACTCCCCGTCCGGGCCGTATTTCATTTTGATGCGGGCGAAGGGATTCGCGTTGAGGAAGAACATCGAATAGGCCACGGCATATGCTGCTAAGAAGAAAAACGACCCCACCGCGCCAATGGCAGTTTCAATCTGTTGATTGCCAAAAAACCCGAAGGACCCTCCGAGCAAAGGCCACCATCGCAGAGCAAAACCCAAGGAAAGGGAAAACCAAACTGTAAACAAGATGGCATGCACCGCGATGCGCAGCAGGGAGAACGGACGGTAATCGAAAAGGAGGTAAAGCCCTGTGAGCGCCACATAGGGAAGCAGGGCATAGGCTGCGAGACCGAAGCCATTATGGACAAATTTAAACGCGAGCTGGGCACCGTAGTAACCCATGGCGTTTTTGGCCGCGCCATTAAAATACGACAGGCCATCGTCGCTGCTCGACATCAAGCTCTGGTCGAGTTTCCAAGAAAAGAAGAAGGAGGTAAAACTAATGGCGAGAACCGCCGCGAAAACCACCAGCAGGAACCCAACGACTTTGCGGGTGGGCTCGTGTTTGAGGGTGATGGCCGACCACACGTCTTGGGCCGATATTTTTTCAATGCGATCGCCTTGATCACGAAGGAAATCGGGACGTGTGTCTTTGGATGATTTTCGTTTGGCCATAATGATAGGGAACGAAAATAACACCCATTTTAGTGTGTCGCCCGCGCACGCGTGAGCGAGTTTTGCACGAGACTAGAAAGTGTTTAGTGAATCATCCAAAAAGACACTTTTGGACTACTCCCCAACGGCGTAGGTCTGCCCTTCCACCGCTTCTACAGTATTGACAAAAATCGATTGGGCCTCTTCGAGGAGGGGCAGTGCATCGTTGTATCG
>SXYY01000035.1 GCA_005788145.1 Bacteroidota bacterium | reverse complement strand
TCTTGGTACCGCGAAGTATGGTTGAAATGCGATTCAATCAATGGTAAGAGCCATGGTTGACTGCCCGATTGAAGTCCCAAAAATACCTGAGCGCCCGGCTTGAGCGATTGGAGTTGCTGGGCGATGAAGGGGAGGGTAGGTCCAGCCGATTCAAAATATACCGTTGGGGGAATCGACGAATTTTTGTGTTTGTATAAGGTTTGGCCTTTGTGGAATTGGTAGTTGTCGGCCGGACCGTCGAGCCAGATGCGTAAATCGCTGTTAGTTCCCCGTTCACGTTGCGATTGGGTTTGATTTTCTGCGAATTGGAGCGACTGCTCCACGATGCGGTGGTGAGATCCTTTGCGCTCAAGGGTAAGAAATTGTTTTTGGTAAAGGGTATTGAAAAGCAGTAGGGCGGGCAGGAGGATGGCAAAAGGTCGTGTGTTTTTTTCAAAGCGATTGATGCCGTTTTGGGTATCGCCCAATTGGTTACGCAGGGTGGTGATGCCGGATGCTGCCACAAGGATAATCAAGGGGAAGGAGAAGTAAAGGGCATTGTTTTGAAGGATGGGCGCGCGAACCACGGAATAGATATAGCCGAAGGCGAAGACCAGCAGAAAGCCCAATGTGAGCAGGATGGTGGGTTGTTGGAGGATGCGTTTGAATGAGGCAGGCTTGGGTAGGTAGGCGATTCTAATGTGGTATTGTATGGCGTAAACGAGGACTCCCGTGAATAGCAACAGTATGGCCGGTGAGTTGCCCGTGGCATGTTGCAGAAATTGCCAAAGGAATTTGGGCGTTGGGGCATTGAGCCAACCGAGTCCGCCGAGCTGAAACTGGGCGAAGGTGAGTGGTAAATGGGGCAAGTAAAGGAGGAAAGCAACCGTTACGGGGAGGAACAGGATGTAGGAGGGGTGGAGGCCTTGGGTATGTTCTGAGGGGTTGGGTTTGATTTTTGGTTGTAGGAGTAATAGGGCGATGAAGGATGCGCCGGCAGTGAGGCCGGCGAAATAATGGATGTAGGCGGCGCCCGCCAGGGCGCCGCCTAACTTGACCGCGAACCAGCCCCATCGCTCGGGCAATAAAACATGTCCGCCATTATCCCTGTGATGCAATAATCCCAATACCAAATCCCAAGACCACAATACAAAAGGTAACGCAAAAATGTAAGGCCTTATCCATATAGCCATCCCAGCTTGCCACCACATCAATCCGATCAAACAAACAGCCCAATAGGCGGCCTCTACATGAAAATGTCGCTTCGCCATGCCGTGTAATTGCCACAAGACACCCACCGAAACAACAGAGGTAAACAACCTGGGGATAAACACATCCGCGCCATTGGCGCTTATCCAAAACCAAATCAAGGTCTGTAAACCCGCTGGATGTCCGTCAACCGCCACCCCCTGGTGCAAATGCGCTTGCCAATCCTTGGCCTGCATCGCCCTGAAAACCGCACTCAATTCATCGTAACCCCAAGCATAGTCCTGAAGATCCCAAAATCTCAGCAGCAGAATGCCCAACGCCACCATCGCCCAGCCCCATTGAAACCATTGGGGAGCCTGTGAAAACGAAGCCCTGAACCGCGAAAAAATCATGGGTTATGTTTTTTGCTTGGCTTTTTGGGCCGATGGAAACAAAATGTTGTTCAAGATTAGTCGGTAACCCGGACTGTTGGGATGCAAATTCAAATCCGTTGGCGGTTCACCCACAAAGTGCTGATAGTCTTCCGGGTCATGTCCGCCGAAAAACGTCCAAGTGCCTTTTCCCAACTCTCCGTGGATGTATCGCGCCTCGTTAAGCAGCGCGTTTTCGCCCATCACCAAGACATCGGAACGAACCAGTTGTCCCCTGTAAGCGGTTGTCTGTCCCATGAAACCTTTGATGGTTCGTGTGTGGTTCTGACACAATATACTTGGAATCAAATCCCATTTGGCCGAATAATCGAACAGTGTGAATAGGTCTTCCTCTTCCCGCACGCGGCGTTGAACAGGGTCTACATCGATGTTGCTGAATTCATAATACATCGGGTCTTCAATCAGTGTGAAATCCTTGAAGGCGATGCATTTCTCATAATCCAATTTTTCTTGGGCCCTGCCATCGGCGGGTGTGCCATCGAACATCGATTCACAAATGTCTGTCTCAGCGGCCGCCATGGCGATGTCATACGTATCCGTGGCACTGCACATGGCAAACAAAAATCCACCCCCCAACATGAAGTCACGGATTTTGAAAACCACCGCTCGCTTGAGCTCGCGGGCAGATCCAAAGCCGTGTTTTTTGGCCATGGCTTCGGCTTCTTCCACCTCCGCCACATACCAAGGGGCAGAGTGGTAGCTGGAATAGAATTTTCCAAACTGACCCGTGAAATCCTCGTGGTGTAGGTGCAGCCAATCGTATTCGAGCAATTTTCCGCCCAACACTTCGTCATCGAAAACGATATCGTAAGGAATCTCCGCATAAGTCAATACCAACGTAACCGCATCATCCCATGGTTGTTTGGTCTTCGGCGAATACACTGCAATTTTGGGGGCATTCAGCAGTTTTACCACATTCATGTTGGCGCTGGGATTTTGAATTTCGGTGATAATTGCGTTGGCAGCCCCGTCTGTGATGGTTTCGTAGGTGATGCCCCGAACCTTACACTCCTTCTCGGCGGCCGCGGAGTAGTTGAACATAAAGCTTCCGCCTTGGTAATTCAGTAGCCATTGAACCTCTTGTTGTTGCTTCAGCAGCCAAAAGGCAAGGCCATACGATTTTAGATGATTCTTCTGAGATTCGTCCATGGGAATGAGCAATTGCTCTGCCTTTCCGAGATGTACCAAAAAGAAAATGATACATAAAATCGCTGTCCTTACCATGTCAATAATATCCCAAAGATAAGATATTAAAGCCCTAATTTTGTGCCCATGATCGCCACAATTGCCGCAATTCGTTCTTTGTCGCCCCGCGTCAAGGAATTCGTGTTGCAACTGCCCCAGACTGTTTCTTTTTCTGCAGGCCAGTTTGTGGTGATGACCATCAACGTAGGCGGTGATCAAATCCAGCGGAGTTATTCGATAGCCAATGACAGCGCAGGTGAAACCGATCAATTGGTTTTGTGGATTGCCCTCAACGAATCGGGTAGGGTAACGCCCCAGTTGTTTCAAATGGTGGTGGGTGCTCAATTAGAAGTTTCCGAGCCTCAGGGAGGTTTTGTCTTGCGCGATGCATCGTTGCAGCAAGTGGTTGTATTTGTGTGCACTGGCACGGGTGTCGCCCCATTTCGTTCGATGATACACGAGTGTCTGCAGCAGCAGGATGGAAGCCATGTGGTTTTGGTGATGGGCAACCGCCATCGAGAGGATGTACTTGGTCACACGGAATGGCTGCAATTGACAGAGTCCACGCCGCGGTTTCATTACCTGCCCGTGTTGAGCAGACCCAACGAAGCGGATGTAGATATGCAATCGGGATACGTACATGCGCACTACCGCGATTGGGTGATCAAGAATCCGCAAGCACATGTTTACGTCTGTGGTTGGGATGCAATGTGCAAAGAAGCCCGGCAACAATTGAAGGACCTTGGATTAACACGCAGGCAGTATTTTTTTGAGCAATACGATGGCTAACACGCTGTTTTGAGGCAAATAATTTTTTTGCTTCAGAAATTTAGCTTATTATTGCAACATAGTTTGGATTTGCGCTTCAGCAAACCTTGGTATTTTCTCTACTTTATTGCACCAGATTTTTTTGAATACGAATAATTTTTATGGCCGATAGACCGGATTTCTCTAAAATGAGTGTGGGTGATTTGCGTACCCTTGCGGACAACCTTCAGATTGAAAACAGCGCCAAACTGAAAAAAGGCGAATTGATTGCAGCCATTGAAATGACGGCTGCTACCACCTTGTCTGCGGATAAAGAAGCCCCGGTGGTTTCCGCCAACAACAATGTGGCTGAGCGCAAAGGAACTGCAGAAGAAAATGAGGGCAGCGAGGGTGGTGATCGTCGTGGTCGCAGACCCCGAAAACCACTCGGAGATGAAGCCGAGACAACAACCTTTGAGGCATCGCCCTCGCTGAAGCCCCAGCCTTTTGAGCGTCACAGAGGAGGTGAAGGCGCAGAGCCGCGAAATCCCCGTCAAGGAACTGAAGGCAACAATGCCCGAAATCCCCGTGAGCCAAGAGAAAATCAACCCCGCGAACCCCGCGAACAAAGGGAACCACGAGAAAACCGAGAGTCTCGAGAAAACCGAGAGTCTCGCGAAAACCGTGAGCCCCGTGAAAATAGAGAAGTATCGGAAACGCGTGAATCGGCTCCAGTCCAAAAAGCCGAGCCGGCGCTTACACCCGAGGAAAAACGTCGCAGAGAAGCATTGGCACTCTTTACCGAAATGGAAGGTGTTGTCAGTACCCAAGGTGTATTGGAAACCGTGCCCGATGGATATGGATTTTTGCGTTCTCCTGATTACAATTACGTAGCGTCTCCTGATGACGTATATATCCCAGGCTTCATGATCAAGCAAAATGGTCTGAAAACCGGAGATACCGTGCGCGGAAGTATTCGTCCGCCCAAAGAAAATGAAAAGTACTTCTGTTTGGTAAAAATTGAAAGTGTCAATGGTAGAACACCCGAAGAAGTTCGCGATCGGGTGGCCTTTGAGCATTTGACGCCCTTGTTTCCCGATGAGAAATTGAATCTTTGTGATAGTGCCTCAAATTACCCCAACCGAATCATCGATTTGATATCGCCCATCGGAAAAGGACAGCGTGGTTTGATCGTGGCTCAGCCCAAAACGGGTAAAACTTGGTTGCTGAAAGGCATCGCCAACGCCATTGCGAAGAATCACCCTGAGGTGTATATGATCATTTTGTTGATCGATGAACGTCCGGAGGAAGTAACCGATATGGCCCGCAGCGTTCGAGCTGAAGTGGTTGCATCTACCTTTGATGAACCCGCCGATAAGCACGTAAAATTGACCAATATGGTGCTTGAAAAAGCCAAAAGATTGGTTGAGTGTGGACATGATGTTGTGATTCTGCTCGATTCTATCACCCGTTTGGCCCGTGCATTCAACACTGTACAGCCCGCCTCCGGTAAGATTTTGTCGGGAGGTGTCGATGCCAATGCCCTTCACAAACCCAAGCGTTTCTTCGGTGCGGCCCGTAACATTGAGGGTGGAGGATCTTTGACGATCATTGCAACCGCATTGACCGATACGGGTTCGAAAATGGACGAGGTAATCTTTGAAGAATTCAAAGGTACCGGTAACATGGAATTGCAGTTGGATCGCAAGCTGTCGAACAAACGCATTTTCCCTTCCATCGATATATTGAGTTCAAGCACGCGGAGGGATGATCTTCTGGTCGACAAAGTCACCAACCAAAGAATGTGGGTATTGCGGAATCATTTGGCGGATATGAACCCTGAAGAGGCCATGAATACCTTCTTGAAATACATGCAAAACACCAAAGACAACAACGAGTTTTTGGTTAGTATGAATCGATAATTGTCGGCTCCGAGGCATTTTATGGAATCATCACCAAGCCAAGTGGATTGGTGGGCGGTGTAAAAGTTCACTGAAAATAGCCTTTACCAACGGCATGTAGCTGGTTTGAAGCAGTTATTTACTGCAGAAAGCGAGTGTTAAGTCATTGTTTTTTAGTATTTTACCTTGATTTTTGACGTCCTTCGTTGTTGGGTGTCCTGAAATTGGAAACATGTAGAAAAAAATGTGTAAAACCCATGAACATACAAGGGATTTCTGTTGTTTTTTTGGATAAAATTTTAAGAGATGGACAAGCCAAAAGTTGTCATTGAGTACATTAAGCTGTCAGCCGAGTTGCTAGACCTATTCGACGAAACCTATCCAACAGGGGTTACGGGTAAAACTGTGCGTTATCCCAATTCGAAAGGGGAAATCGTAACTGCAGTGCGTCTGGAGACCGACGAAACAAGTTACTTGGTGAAGTTGAGCACCCGTGCCAAGGAGATTTTAACGGAGGAAGATTTGGATGCATTGATTCGTACATCCACCAAATCGAAGGGCGTTGACGAGGAAGAAGAGGAGGCTGAAGAAGAGGAAGAGGAAGAAGAAGATCCCCGCAAATCATCGATTGAGGACGAAGACTAATGCAGAGAATGATGCTGGTTTCGGAGATTACCCACAACATCAAAGTATCTGTGGAATGCGTTTTCAGTAGCCCTCACAGCCAGCCTCTGAGAAATCAATTTGTCTTTTTTTATCATATTACTATTGAGAATTTGGGAGATTTTTCTGTTAGATTGCTTCGGCGGAAATGGATCATCGTGGATGCCCATGGGTCAGAACGTCAGGTAGAAGGCGAGGGGGTAGTAGGGGTTCAACCAAGTATTCCACCCCAAGAACAGCACGAATACTCGAGCTCCTGTATGTTGAGTACACCCTTCGGCGTGATGCATGGCGCCTACACCTTTGAGCGGTTGATGGATGGGGAACTTTTTGAAGTAACCATCCCCCAATTCAAAATGGAAGTGCCTTATCTATTGAGTTAAGGTTGGGAATGCCCTCCTTGAGGTCGTATCTTTGATTCATGAAGTGTCATGTAGTTGTGACCGGTGCAAGCCGGGGAATTGGCTTTGCCGTAGCGCATCGATTTGCCCAAGAAGGACATCATTTGGCCATTGTTGCCAGGAATGCAGAGGATTTAACGCATGCCAAAGAGCGATTGTTGTCCGCCGGAGCTGCCTCTGTTCACACAGTTGTAGCGGATTTGTCGAGCCCAGAGCAAATCGCCCAGTCAGTAACAACAATCCAGTCGATTTTTGGACAGATCCATGTGTTGGTGAACAATGCAGGTTTGTTTTTGGGTGGCACGATGATGGGGGAGCCGGCCGGTCAGTTTCAGCACTTGATGAACACCAATGTTCTCTCGGCTTACGAGATGGCCCGCGGACTCTGGACCCAATTACAAAATACCCCACGTGCCCACGTCTTTAACATGTGCAGCATCGCCAGTATTACCGCTTACGCCGCCGGTGGTAGCTATTCAGTGGCCAAATTTGCTTTGATGGGATTTTCCAAGTCTTTGCGATTGGAGGGAATGCCTTTTGGTATCCGGGTCAGTGCCGTTTTGCCAGGTGCTACATTGACCGATAGTTGGGCGGGCGTAGACTTGCCAAAAGAGCGTTTCATGGATCCCAAAGATGTGGCTGAGGCAATCTTTATGGCGTTTCAGATCAATGAGCATACGGTGATGGAAGAAATCCTTCTCAGGCCCATGTTGGGCGATATCTAAGCCGATCATAGGTTCATGGATTGCCATTTTATTGTCATGGCCGATTTGCATAGGCGATTTGCTCCTTTTTTGCTATATTTGCCCTTAAGAGAATTTAACAAGATGAAAAAATCATTACTTTCATTGGTGGCTATGTTGGGATTGACCACAGCCGCTATGGCTCAGGCTCCAGGTTTCGACGTGCCAAAAGAGCAAAAGAACATCAAGGTAAGCAAAACAACTTACATGTTGAAAGACAAGAGTTTGACGCCCACACGTCGCGCCGGCAGCTACAGCAAATGGTACGAATTTACCAAGGCTTACGAAGAGAACGAATTGTTGGGACAGACTTTGAGTGGTTTCGTGAACTTCATTCAGCCTGATACCAACTTGTGCATGGTATACAGCGATGGTGCCAAATCGAAATTGGGTTTCCACATCGTTGGAACCATGTTCGATCCAAAAGATTCAGCATTCTTGAACAAATCTGAAGTGTTGACTCGCTTCAATCCATACACCGTAGATACTTTGGCTTTCACACAGTTTTACATTCGTCAGATTGACCAAGTAAACATCGGTGGAACTATGGTTGACGTTGTAGATACCGTTTACATTCAGTATTTCAACATCACCGGTATCAAGCCAGGTGGATACACACTTACTTCAAATCCAGGAACAACGTATCGTTATGCTACCCCTGCTACCGATAAATTGTCATACAAATCTTTGTTGAACAGTGCTGCGGTGAAAACCGATACATTGTTGTTGACCAAAGCCTATGCGGACAGTGTAGTATACGAAAATGGTACTCCTAAGTCTTTCTTCGGTCGTACTTTCGCCTCACTCCCCAATGTCACTTCCAAATCTACCAATGGTGCTGATGGTAGCACAACATTGTTTGCCTTTAGCGTAGTTTACCAACCAATGGTGAAAGCGGCTCTGGGTGATACAGGTTTGGCTTATGACGGTTCTAAGGTATTCAAGAAATACAACATGTATGGGGTCCGTTTGGCTGTCCTCGATGGCCATGATCAACTGATCACTTCAACCAACAAAATCAACAACATGTTCGTAACCAACTTTCAAGTACGCTACGGACAAACATTGTTTGGTTTCTTGAAATCTTACTTGCCAGGAACTGTTTTTGGCAACACCATTTTCTTTCCAAGTTTCTTGCACATCACTACACCTAACTTGTCAAACAAGAACATCGTCGCTGGTTTGTCAGGCGTTCAAGTATATCCTAATCCAGTAGCCAGCAATTCATCAGCGGATGTGGTTTTCGATTTAACAGCGCCTTCAGCAGTGAAAGCGGTTGTTACAGACTTGAATGGTCGTGTGGTAAGTACCTCTGCTTCTGTAAACTGCATCGCAGGTCAGAATGCATTGTCTGTAAGCACTCAAGGTTTGTCTAAAGGTATCTACATGGTTACCGTTGAGAGCAACTTGGGCCGCATGAGCAGCAAATTGACTGTAAACTAATCATAGTATAAATGACATTGAAAGAGCCGGGCTTGCCCGGCTCTTTTTTTATCCCTTCAGCAATAGATAAATTAGCACGACATTTGCTAAACTACCTGCGATGAAATACACCAATTCAAAAGTTGCGCTCATTTGTTTTTTGTTTTTCTCGAAAGTAGGGTCCCAAACCCTCAATGGATTACAAAACAGCAACTTTGCCGGCGTTCACAGTGTATACAGTAACCCAGCACTGCTGACATCCATGGCGTACAAACGCCATGCAAACGTGTCCACCTTCAGTGCCGAAGTCAATACCAACCTCGTTTCCCTCACAGCGCCATTCACATTGTGGCAAGCCATGAATGCCAATGTGCCTGCAGAATACTTAAACGACAAAGGCAAAGTGGCTTGGAAAAGCGAATTCCTACAAGCATACCCTGTGGGAATGGAGGGTTGGGCCTTCATGGGATTGGAATGGAGAGGTCCTTCTTATGCCAAGAGAGTCGGACAGCGCGCCGTTTGGGCAACACATAGCCGCAGCCGCAGCAATATCTCGGTGAAAAATGTATCTGATGCTACGCTGTCCTTCGCACGGTTGCTGTTAGACAGTGGAATAAAAAACAAGGGGGGATTGGAATTCTTGCAGTCTGTCGATAAACCTTTTTCATTCCAAGCCAATGCATACCAAGAGCTGGGCGCAAGTGTTGCTTTTGCTTTGGTGGATGCCAAAAAACTAAAAGTATCTGTGGGTGCAACGGCAAAGTATATCATGGGATTGGGGCATGTCTCGATCGCAACATCGGGAATTAAAATAAACAGTTATGTGGGTGATTCATTGGTGATACAGAATAGCAATGTAGAAGTGTCCTATTCTGAATCCCAGTTGTTACAGCGCATGATGCGGGGCGTGATTTTGGGTGGATTGCCGAGTTTTCGCGACATCATCGGTAGCGGATTGGGGTTTGATTTTGGAATCAGTGTGGAAGGTGGTAAGGGTGGTTCCGTTGTGCAGTTCAAGGAGCGTTGGTTGGGCGATCCTACCGTCAGAAATTATCATTGGCGATTGGCCGCTTCCTTGTTGGATTGGGGACAAGTGAGTTACAAAAACCAAGTGAAATCCTTCAGGATGAGCAACACAACCCCTGTGACCTTGAAAACGGATGCTGCTTTCCTGGGTGCTTTTGCCCAAGGAAGCGCGGAGGGATTTGCTTATTTGGAGCAATTTGCACGCGACAATATGAACTACAGCGAAGAGGCCAAAACCCAGCAAATCACGTTGCCCACGCAATTACAGATACAGGGCGATATGCGATTGATGAGCAGGCTTTACGCGTCGTTCCATTGGCAGCAATCGCTGGTTAACGCCAAGGCCATGGGATTTAGACAGCCGTCGTCGCTCATCGTAAGTCCAAGAATTGAAACCAAATGGTTGGAAGTGGCCATGCCCATGGGGCTGACCCAAGATTATCGAAAAGGGAACATTGGTGCATTTGTGCGAGTAGGCCCTGTTTTCTTGGGTTCTGACAACCTGGTCACCAACATGATGTCGAACAATATCAAAGGAATTAACCTCTATTTTGGGGTAAGTACTTCCGTGGGTAAGTTCAAGAAGAAATAGCGGATAGGAGAGAGGGTCCCTTTAATCCACGCGCGTGATTTTTGCACCCAAAGCGTTAAGTCGCTCTTCGATGCGCTCGTAACCACGATCAATTTGTTCGATATTTTTAATTATGCTCTTTCCTTTGGCACTCATCGCGGCAATCAGCAAAGCCACACCCGCACGAATGTCGGGCGAACTCATGGTAATGCCTTTCAAATGTGTCCTGCGGTCTAATCCGATGACAGTGGCACGATGGGGGTCGCAAAGGATAATCTGGGCGCCCATGTCGATGAGGTTGTCAACGAAGAATAAGCGACTTTCAAACATCTTTTGGTGAATCAACACTGTGCCGCGGGCTTGGGTGGCAGTAACCAAGGCGATGGAAATCAAATCTGGCGTAAAACCAGGCCAAATTTGATCAGAGACCGTTAAAATAGAGCCATCAATGAATGTGTCGATTTCGTAATGTTCCATCGCTGGGATATAGATATCGTCGCCGTGGATTTCCAACTTCACCCCAAGTCGTTGAAACATTTTGGGTATGATTCCAAGCATATCTACCCGACAGCCCTTCAGCGTGATTTCACTCTGTGTGATGGCGGCCATCCCAATAAAACTGCCAATTTCAATCATATCGGGCAAGCAGCGATGTTCGCAGCCCGAGAGTGCCTTTACGCCTTCGATGGTGAGTTGGTTTGATCCGATGCCGGTGATGTTGGCCCCCATGCGATTGAGCATCAAACACAATTGTTGCAAATAGGGTTCGCATGCCGCATTGTAAATGGTGGTTGTGCCTTCTGCCAATACTGCAGCCATCAAAATGTTGGCGGTGCCCGTAACAGAGGCCTCATCGAGCAGCATGTAGCAACCTTTCAATCGATCGCTCGATACCTTGTAAAAATTGTTTTCGGCTTGAAATTCGAATTTTGCACCCAAGTTGATAAAGCCTTCAAAGTGCGTGTCCAAACGCCTGCGACCAATTTTATCGCCCCCGGGTGATGGAATATAACCACGGCCGAAACGGGTCAACAAAGGTCCCACAATCATGATTGAGCCGCGCAAAGCCGCCCCTTGTTTTTTGAAGTCTGCGCTATTGAGAAACTCCAAATCAATGTTGTCGGAAACGAAAGTGAAAGAACCTCTTTCGTTGCGTGTAACCGTTACACCCAAACTTTGAAGGAGTTCGATCAACTTCAACACATCGCGGATCTCAGGGATATTGGTAATCGTTACTGGCTCTGGCGTAAGCAATACAGCACAGATGACCTGCAATGCCTCGTTTTTAGCCCCCTGTGGGGTGATTTCCCCGCGGAGTTTGTGTCCGCCCTCAATTTCAAATATCGCCATGAGTGTTAAAATCTACGGTAGTTTTTACCGCGGTTTTTGTTGTTCTTGTTGTTTTTATTGTTACGGCCAAATTGCTGTGTTTTTTGTTGGGCGGGCCTGCGAACACTGACTGTAGTATCTGCGCTTACGACCAACTCGGAGCCATCAATGTTCAATTGGCCCTTGGACAACGTCTTCAAATGCTCGGCGATAACTTCGTTGCTCAGGTTCTCGTTGTTCCAAGCCTTGCAAGAATTGTACATGAATGAGGCAATCATATTGACCAAATCTTGTTTCAATTCACCGTCTTCCATTTCGGCCGCGCGATCAATCATCATTTGTAGATTTCTGCCGTAAAAACGAAAGCGAATGCCGCTGCTGTTGTATCCCAAATGTTCCGGACGAACGAATTCTTTTTTGTCTCGCACGATTTCATAAGGACAGTCAACATCCAAGTCGTAATCGGCAATTTGAAAAATATGTCCCCACAAAATTTCTTTGTAGTTCGCTTGTAATTTGATTTCTGGGTTCAATGTAGCCATGATTCCGGCCAAATTGTGCGTCCATGAGGTGCGTTCCTCCTTGCTGGGCAGGGATTTGATGTGGTCGATGTACTCTTGCACATGACGACCGTATTCGGCGATGCCTAAGGGCGTTCTTTGGGTATTGTAATCGTCTTGAAGCGTAATCATGTTTATGCAAAATAACACAGAACCAATCAAATAAAATTCAAAACTTTCCCGCAGTTGTCGTGTTTGTTATATAAGTAAGACACATGAAAAATCAAATCGTATCTGAGTACGTTAAATACTGCCTAAAAAAGGGGCATGCGCCAGTCAATGTATTTCAATTGTGTGAAGAATTATCTGTCACGGAGACCGAATTCTACAGCCATTTTGGTAGTTTGGAAAAGGTGGAGGAAGCGGTTTTGGTAACGCGTTGGCAATCAGTGGCCGATAAGTTTGCAGATGATGAGCAGTTCGCCGGGTTTGGCTTAACCGAAAAAATGCTCACTTTGCATTTTGCGTTCATTGAGAATTTGCGGGAAATACGGAGTTATTTGCTCTGGAAATACCAAGATTGGAAGAATCCCATGGATCAAGTGAAGGGCTTGATGGCTTTGCGACATGCATTCCAACAAACGGTAACGCCGATGTTGGATATGGCTAGCAACCAAGGAGAAATTCCCGATCGGAAAGTGGTTTCCAAGTTGAATGTTGAGGCTTTGGGAATGAACCTCGCCTTTGTGATGCACTTTTGGCTAAAAGACGATTCAGCTGATTTTGAGCGTACCGACGCTTGTATAGAAAAATCACTGCAACTCACCATGGATTTCGTGGGAAGAAATGCGGTTGACAAATTGTTTGATTTGGGCAAATTCTTGATTCAAGGATTTCAAAAATGATCGAAACCCAAGACAACATCCCTACCTCCAAGATGGAGCGGGCTATGAAATTGGTGGGTGCCGGTGCCAAAATTGGTGGTAATTACTTGAAATATTATGCCAAAAAGACCCTTAATTCCGATACCACAAAAGAGGAGCTACATTCCAACAATGCCAACGACATCTATCAATCGTTAAGTCAACTCAAAGGCAGTGCACTGAAAGTTGCGCAGATGCTGAGTATGGACAAAAATTTGCTACCCAGGGCCTATACAGACAAATTTGCTTTGTCGCAATACTCCGCGCCACCAATGTCCGGTCCCCTCGTGGTAAGAACATTTGAGAAATCTGTTGGGAAATCCCCATTCGCGGTATTTGATCAATTTGAAACCCAATGCACGGCAGCAGCGAGTATCGGACAAGTTCACAAAGCCAAAAAAGATGGCAAAACACTTGCCGTAAAAGTTCAATATCCCGGTATTTCCAATAGCATTCAAAGTGATTTGAGAATGGTTAAGCCCGTGGCCAATGCAATGTTTGGTCTGCCAGAAAAGGAAATGCAGAAATACTTCCAAGAAGTAGAAGAAAAACTGATAGAAGAAACCAATTATACACTTGAATTGCAACGCTCTCAACAAATAGCCGCAGCGTGCAAAGACATCCCCGATGTGTTTTTTCCTGAGTATTATCCTGAATTCAGCAGTCCGAAAGTCCTTGTGATGGATTGGTTAGAAGGGGATCACCTCAAGGAATTTTTGGATAAAAAACCCTCGCAGGCCGTCAAGAATCGCGTTGCACAAGCACTCTGGGATTTTTATAATTTTCAATTGCATACAGAGTTGGCCATTCACGCAGATCCACATCCCGGTAACTTCCTATTGCAACAAGATGGCAGGGTGGGAGTGATTGATTTTGGCTGTGTGAAGGTGGTGCCTGAAGATTTTTATTGGCATTATTTTCCCCTGCTAGTTCCAGAAATTCGCAGCAACCAAGC
>SXYY01000189.1 GCA_005788145.1 Bacteroidota bacterium | reverse complement strand
TTTCCCCAGACCATTGACTACATCAAGCAGATTAAAAACGAGGACAAAAACACAAAGGGGTACTTTGCTATCTTGCTCCAACGCTTGGAATCATACTTCATTCTAGAAAAAGTTTGCAAACGCATGCATAATGAGCATCCTAAGGCACCCATTTTTACCAAGCATGATTCTGTGTACACCATCGAAGAATATCGCTTAGAACTGCTGAAAATCATGCAAGAGGAGTCTCTTGCGTTATTTGATGTATCGCCAACTTTTAGACCATGTTAAATACTCGGATACATATCCGCTGTTATACCATTCAAACCACAATTCAGGCTTCTCAGATAACCTATGGTGACCTCCATGCTACTATGGTGCATTAGACGTTGAATCAAAGCAACATCCTTGGTTCTACTATAGGTTTCTACTGCTGCGGTGTGACGTATAGAATATAGCGTCTGATTCTCTTTCAATGGATATCGATCTCTGACTTTGATACCCCACTTGGTAGATAAGTAGTAAGGGTTCACTTTCCCAAAAATGGGTTCTTCTCCTTCCATCGATTGTACGAACTCAAACTCATCCAGAACAATCGATTGCAGAGGTATTGTAGTTTGCTTACCATTCTTCGTGTATCTGGGTGGAAGAACCAATTGCCTACCTTCAAATTGGAAGAACTTGGCTTTCAGCAATCGGATTTCCTGATGTGGTCGTAAAAAGGTAGTGTACATTAGTAAAGCAACCCGATAAAGAACAATGTCTGTAACTTTCAAATACTCGAACAAAGAAGTAAGTTCTTGAGAAGTGAATGCAGCATTTATAGTAGCCTCTGCCCTCTTTGCTTTGATTTCAGATACCGGGTTAAAATCCATGTATCCCAATTGCTGAAACAGGTTAAAAATACCCCTGTAATACCTTCTGGCGGTGTTAAAAGATGTATTGCTCCCAGTATGTCGCTTCATGATAAATGCTGTCAAGGATGCAGTGGTAATATCATTCAATTGCGACCCCATATAAGCTTGTTTAAGCGACTTTAAATACCACAGCAATGAATACTTGTGCTTATCCCCATAATCAGCCTTAGGGATGAACTTTTCCAACTCAGCAGCAGCTTCTTTGAAAGAAAAATCAATCACAACTTTCTGCTTTACTTCGGCCTCAGGTGTCCAACCATTCAAAAGTTGATAATTAACCATAGACAAAAGGGATCGGTAGTAAATTTCCTTCTCCTTCGAATCTAAACCCCTACAAGTAGGCATCCCAAAATCTTTACCGGAGTAAAATTTGAAAGCTTCCTTGGTAACGAGATTTCTGAAGAAGACATACATACGACCTCTTTTTTCGCTGACTAGTTTTGGACTTGTATATGTTAAAGCTGAATTCATGTGCGCATTAGATTACGCACTTAAAAAAAACAACTTCACAAAAGGAGAGCTACCCCCAGAAAAACTGGCTTAGACCTCGTAGCTCAGCTGGTTAGTAGCACCTGACTCATAATCAGGGGGTCGCTGGTTCGAACCCAGCAGGGCCCACCAAAAGCCTCTCAGAAATGAGGGGCTTTTTTTATGATCTAACCCCAAAATGCCACTGAATCAGTACTTCCTGGAGAGAAATAGGGTTCCTGAATGCGCTTTTTCCGGAAAACCCTCGCCTACTTGATAAACCAATTTATAGGCATACACGCCTTCCGGACAATCTTCACCAGCAAATCGACCGTCCCAAGTGGGATTCTCACCCTGTGATCGGTGTATCGCCTGTCCCCAGCGGTTGTAAATAATCATCTCGGCACGATAGATTTCGCACGAACTTTTCATCCCAAAGAGATCATTCAGCCCGTTGCCATTGGGCGAAAAAGCATCGGGTACCCAAATTTTACAGTTGGGATCTATGGGACATTCGCGCGTCGCCACCGAGAAAATGGTATCTCGCTGATCAGGCCGCCCTTCATTGATTACATAGCGCATTCGGATTTCTGAGTTGGTCGATTTGACAAGATTTTTTTTGAAGTGCAATTCAGGGGTATTGCGATCAATAAAATTGGTTTGTAGCGACTGATAATAGGATGAATTGTTCATTGAGAATTTCATCAAGTACAATCCCTCATATTCCGAATTCGATATGGCATACAGCGTATCTTGAAATCGAAATGGTGGTGTCATCCCACCATAATCCCATATCGCGTTGAATGGATTGCCCAATCCTTTGACCACTGTGGGAGGTTTGTAGATTCCGTTGCCAAAATAAAAAAAGTTCTGACGGTTATTTTCGTTGTTCAACCAAACGAATGTTTTGCCCGCCACGGTGTATGACATAATACCCAAATAGTCTCCGCCAGGTATTCCAAACATGCCGATAGAATCGATTCCCGGATTTTTATTCAATGGATCCTTGCCCAATTTTACCAACACAAAATTGCCCGAACTGATCGTAGGTGCCAAGATCCAATGATTTCCTGAAGCATCCATCCCCATGGTGAGCGCCCTAAATTGGCATTTGCGATAGGGAACTTTGAGAAATGTGAATTCTGGGGTATTCATGACTGAATTTCCAAAATTGATTTGGGTAAATCCGTTGTCACGTCGGTCAACGCCATAGCCAAACAATGCACCATTCACGCGAGTCATATAAATCTGGCTCGCGAGTTGGGACCCGTTGTAAATCATGATTTCCTTTCCTTTGGGAATGTTATTGAGCGAATTGCCAAATTCCAATCGCACAATTCTGCTTCGATTTTCTGTCCCCGTAATAAATGCAATACCATACCATTTATCACCCTCTTTTAAGATGTGAATATTGCTTATACAGCCCAGCAATGTGTTGTTCAGCCATCCATAATTGATCAACACAGGCTTCGATTGAAAACCGTGACTGTATTTTAAACAAACCAGGCCGTAGCAATGATTTGGCATAAACAAATAGATCACCCCCGAATCAATCGCTACAGAAATGGATTCATTGTTGTCAATGACCATTTTGATGAATTGAATGTTGGGTAGGGGACTATTGAGAAAATTGGTGTCCTCGGTCCAAGGTTCTACAGGATGCCAATAGTGGGTTTTCGCCGATTCTGTACTCATAAATTCCACACTATCCCGATTGCATTCTAAGGTATCCGGAAATTTCACTTGCAGCAGTTGACCGTCGCAATCATAGGGATATACCATTTGAAATAAGACAAATCCAATCAATCCTAACCAACTGCAACATAATTGCTTCATATAGATTAGACCCACAAAAACACTGATTTGTTGCTTAAACAATCGTCGACAAAAACATTCGGATATATCTAATCTATTATTTCTCAATTAATCAAAAAGCTTGATTTGGATACACAATGGCGAATCTGTGAAGGTATACAAAGCAGGCCGACAGATCATCTTGAATCATTTTAATAAGGCGAGTTAATTCCTATCTTCGCCTCCGTGGATGTTTCAACAGGAATATCAGCGGTCATCATCACGCACAACGAAGGAGCCAACATCGCTCGTTGCATCAAATCTGTGATTGATTTGGTTGATGAAGTTCTTGTTGTTGATAGCTTTAGTAGCGACAATACTTGTGAAATCGCCGTAAATGAAGGAGCGCGTGTGATCCAACACGACTTTGAAGGACATATACAACAAAAAAATTGGGCGAAAGATCAAGCAAAACACCATTGGGTCCTGAGTCTGGATGCCGATGAGTGTCTGTCCGATGAACTACGCGAAAACCTGCGGAATGCCATAAACAATGGACTCTATTATGGCCAAACCAAAGGATTTTCCTTTTCCAGACTCAACCATTTGGCCGATAGACCCATTCGTGGCTGTGGGTGGTACCCCGATAACAAATTGCGCTTATGGGATCGGAGGTGTGGGACTTGGGCTGGAAGAAATCCGCACGACAAATTTGTGATTCAATCGAAATATCCCATCAACAAAATGAAGGGTGATATTTTGCATTACACCTATGCTGATTTGGCCGCGGTGAAAGCCCAAGCCTTAAAATTTGGTCGAATTGGCGGCCGAGCCATACAGTCAGAACTTGTTGATTCTTCAGGTTTACCGGTGCGAAACCAATTAACCTTCGCCTTTCTGCTCTTCAAACTTTTCACCGCAGGTCCAGCGCGCTTTATTCGGAATTATTTATTCAAACGGGGCTGGATGCACGGATACAGTGGCATAGTGATCTGTTATTGGCAGATGGTTGAAGTCACGTTGAAATACGGCTGGGCCTTGTTTGGCAAACGACAATCCTAAAACCACATTCACAGCCAACTGCGCAATCATCTTCCATGGTATTATTATCCCAAATCACTGATTTTCAATTTGAAGCGGGCTGCGATGAAGCTGGCAGGGGGTGTTTGGCGGGACCAGTGGTTGCTGCCGCGGTAATTCTTCCCTCTGATTTCCACCACCCTTGGCTCAACGATTCAAAACAAGTGGGCAAATCACACCGTGAGGCCTTGAGGAAAATCATTGAATCAGAATCTCTATTTTGGGGTATTGGCAGTTGTTCACCAGCTGAAATCGACAAGATCAATATCCTGAATGCCAGTATTTTGGCGATGCACCGCGCTTTGGACAATTTGGGTACCCTACCCCAGTTCATCGCCGTGGATGGCAATCGCTTCAAGCCATGGCGCAATGTTGCCCACAAAACGGAAGTGAAGGGCGATGGTCGATTCTTGCACATTGCTGCCGCCAGTATTTTGGCCAAAACCCACAGAGATACGTTGATGGAAGATCTACACTTCACCCATCCTCATTACGGCTGGGATCGCAACGCTGGGTATCCCACAGCGTCTCACCGACAGGCCATTCGCGATTTTGGCATCACCGAGCACCACCGCAAAACGTTTCGATTATTGCCCGAGCAACTCTCGTTGTTTTAAGAAGTTTTCCGGGCGATCGCCAGTTTTAGTCTTATCCTTTGACCGCGTTTCGGCTCCATCGGCGATGTAAAATCTTTCGCTTGACAACCCATTTATTTTGATTAAATTGTTGTCGTAAAGTTGTTAATATTATTACCAAATGCCAGAAACCATCATCACCCACATGGATTTAGACTCGTTTTTTGTGAGTGTAGAGCGATTGAAAAACAGTGCCTTGAATGGCAAGCCTGTCATCATTGGTGGCAATAGCGATCGCGGCGTTGTAGCCAGTTGCAGTTACGAAGCCCGAGCCTTTGGTATCCACAGCGCCATGCCCATGAAACAAGCCAAGCAACTATGTCCGAACGCCATCATCATCCGTGGAGATTCCCAGCTTTACAGCGATTATTCCAAAGACGTCACCAGCATCATTGCGGAATCGGTGCCTTTGTATGAAAAAAGCAGCATCGACGAGTTTTACATCGACTTAACGGGGATGGAAAAATTCTTTGGTACTTGGAAGTTGGCCATGGAATTAAAAGCGAAAATCTTGAAGGAAACGGGGCTGCCCATTAGTTTTGGGGTGGCCAGCAACAAAACGGTGAGCAAAGTGGCTACAGGTACTGCCAAGCCGGCGGGACAGCGAAAGGTAGATTTGGGCGATGAGATTCCCTTTTTGGCACCATTATCGGTCAAAAAAATCCCTGGCGTAGGAACCGAAACCTACAAAACACTGCGGGGATTGGGCATTCAGTACATCAAAACGCTGCAAGAAATGCCCATGGAATTGCTGTTCAAAACGCTACAAAAGCCAGGCATCGATTTGTGGAAGAAGGCCCAAGGCATCGACAATCGCAAAGTAGAGCCTTATCAAGAGCGAAAAAGCATTGGTTCTGAACGCACCTTTGAAAAAGACACCATCGATGTCGTTAAACTGCGAAACATCATCAGCGCAATGGCTGAAAATCTGGCGTATCAACTGCGCAAGGGCGATAAACTCTGCGCTTGTATCACGGTAAAAGTGCGCTACAGTGATTTCAACACCCACACACTACAGGCCAAAATCCCCTACACGAGTGCTGATCATATACTCATTGCCAAATCGTTGGAACTGTTCGACAAACTCTACAACCGGCGCTTATTGATTCGATTGATTGGGGTGAGGTTGAGTGATTTGGTCAGCGGCGGATTTCAGATGAATTTGTTTGAAGACAGTGAAGAGATGGCCAACTTGTACCAGGCGATGGATAGGCTGCGAAATCGCTACGGTAACGATGCCGTTAAACGCGCCAATGGCCTAGAAATTCACAGTTTGGGTCGATCCGACAACCCTTTCGATGGTGGCCCGCCCCTTTTGCTTGCAAACCGACGGCAATAAAGACTAAATCCTTATTGCGATAGTCTTTTTCTTTTTTTACACCGATTACCAACGCCATGTGATATTCTGCTTGGTAATTCTTTTATTTGTACTAGGTCTCATTGAAAATCATGAATATCCGTCACCTCATCCTTTCCCTCTCGCTGTGCATCATCGGATTGGCACAAGCACAAACCAAGGCTGTCTTCAAATCCAGAGAATATTTCAACGCCGCCAAGTATGTAGACGCCCAAAAAATGAGCGCCAAAGGCTTGGAGGACGATAAAACCCAAGTCGAACTTTGGTATATCAAAGCCATTTCTGAATATGAAATGTATCAAATCGACAAGTACAGAAAAGGCGATGTAGACTACTTCAAAGAAGCGATGAAGAGCGCAGTAAAAGCCAAGGCTTATGACGATGACGGTCGTTATTTTCAGCAATATGGTGAGCGATTCAATGCATTGGTTGCTGCGAATAACAAAGAAGCCATTAGCAATTACGGACAAGGACGTTATCCCCGTGCCCTTCAAATGTACAAAACCAGCTTTGACCTAACGGGCGACACCATCGCTTTGGGTATGGCAGGACATTGTTATTGGCTGCTCAAACAAAACTTAGATGCCGTGAAAACCATGCGCAAGGTGGCCAACATGAATTACTTGGCCAATGCAGAAGGCAAACACAAGAAAACCTATGTAAGGGAGGCGTTTGAGGTACTAACCGACTACTATTTAAACGAGCGCAAGCTTACGGACAGTGCATTGATATACTGCGAAATGGGCCTTTCGGTGTTTCCATTGAATCAGAAATTACTGGGCTGGGAACGCGCCATGATTGATGTGGATTTGGCCACGACACGCGCCAATACAGGCTACAGCCAGATGTACAACCAACTTCTGACCAAAGCCTTGTTTTTCTTCCCCAGCGATACATTTTACCTGCACGAACAGAACAATTACTATTTGAATCGAATGGGTTATTTGGCCCAAAACAACGATTGGGCAGAAGCAGAATCGGTATTCATCGACTTTTACAACCGCAAAGTGGATTTGCTAGACCGCAAATCAAAAAACAGCACGGATCCATTCTTGTTGAAAGATTCTTTCGCCTTTATCAATCAATGTTTGGAATACTATTTGGCCAATAACGCCAAAGGTGGCACGGTCTTCTTCTTTTACAAATGGTACCCAATACAATTCAAAACTTCTCAAATCGACGAGAAAAAATTGGAAGTATTGTTGAACAATCCACCAGTCGTGGTGAGCCATCGCTTGATCGCTATGTTGATGGATCACGGGGCAAACAAATACCCAAAAAATGTGAATTTGAAGAAGTATCGATTGAACACCTTCAACGCTTGGACCAAGCAAAAAATCGCGTATTACGATTGGGCGAGAATTTTATCCCTCAGTGATTCTGTCATCAAAGACTTCCCTAAAAACACCACATTGAAGCCCATGCAGCAGGGTTTGTTGGCTCGTGCCGCGGACTCATTGATGAAGCAAGGATTGATGGAACCGGCATGGGGCTGTTACTATCGCCTTCAAAAGGAAAACCCCAAGTTTGTAGAATTATCGGCTTTGCAAGTGCGTTTGGCAAAAACAGACTTCGATGTGCGCTACAAAGGGAGCAAAATTGGATACGCCACTGTGAAAGGCAAAAAATTGGCCCAAACAGGATGGAATGGAAATAGCAAAACCTGTACTTCAGGCAGTTTGCCGGACTCAACGCTGCGCAAAATCACAGACCGCATCAACTATTTCCGCCAAAACGCGGGTGTTACCCAAGGCATACAGTTCGACCAAGACAAACACATTGCTTGCATGCAGGCAGCAACCATGTATGCACCGCTAGGTGTTTTCAGCAGAGAGCCCAAACCCGAAACACACAAGTGCTTTACTTCGGCTGCGGCTGATGCGGCACGCTACGGAACGGCAGTATTGGAAGCAAATCCAGCCCAGAGCATTACTGTTTTGATGAGCGATACAAAAAGCGAAGAACTTTACAACCGTCGCTTGTTAACCCATCCTGGCATGATCAATTATGGCTTTGGTTGTGCAGAAAACAATTCGGTGTTTTGGCTTGCCGATAAGAATATCATGGCGATCGATTCGCAATACTACAAAGATCATTTTGTTTGCTGGCCTGCGATGGGCGCATCTCCCAGTATGTTGACATTTGAGCGATGGAGCTTCTCGATTTTGCAACCATTGGAAGACGCCACGGTGACGATCGTTTCGAAAAAACACGGAGCCATTGAAAGCAATATCACGGTTCAACCCGGCAATGGCTTGGGCCTGCCAACATTGGCAATTACGCCATTGGGAATGACTCAGTGGTCGGCTGGTGACGAAATCAAAATCACTGTGGTTTTGAAAAACAAGAAAACTTACAGCTATACCACAACCCTGTTTTGATTAGATAGTAAATTTCATTACCTTTGCAGTCCTTTTTTAAGGTCCTTTCTGCACGCGTGGCGTAATTGGTAGCCGCACCAGACTTAGGATCTGGCGCCGTAAGGTGTGTGGGTTCGAGTCCCTCCGCGTGCACTACTCCCCTCCTCTGTTTGCTTAACGGCAATGTGGCGGGGATTTTTATTTACACTGAAACGCAACAAATTGTGAATATTCAACTCGAAAAACACGACGATCTCAATCTTACCGTAATCATCTCCTTGGGTAAGGAAGACTACCAAGAAAAGGTAGAAAAAGAAGTAAAGCGCATCCAAAAGAGCGCCAACATCAAAGGATTCCGACCAGGAAAAGCGCCTTTGGGTATGGTTCAAAAGCTCTATGGAAAAGGTATTTTGGCTGAAGAAATTCAAAATATGGCCTCAGACGCCATGAACAAATACATCCAGGATGAGAAATTGGACATTTTGGGTTACCCCATCGCCAGTACAAAGATTGAAAGTGAAATCGATATTGAGTCTAGCGAGAACTTCAAGTTTGCCTTTGACTTAGGGATGGCTCCTCAGTTTGAGCTCAACATCTCCAAGAAAGATACTTTGGAGCAGTTCGACATCCAAGTGAGTGAAAAGGAGGTAACTGAGGACATTAACTACTCGCGCAAACGTCATGGAAAAATGTTTGATGTGGAGTCCGCCGAGGAAGAAGACATCATCTATGCAGGTGTTACCGAATTGACAGATGGTGGTGAAGTTTTAGAGGGTGGTATTGCTGAAAAGAGCATCAGCTTCGTGGCTTCCATGATTGAAGACAAAAAAGCGAAAAAAGCTGTTTTGGGCAAGAAGGTGGGCGAAGAATTGACCATTAGCGTGAAGACTTTGTTGAACAACAATGAAACGGTTGTCTCAAATACCTTGGGTATTGCCAAAGAGGGTGTTGCCGACTTGAGCGACAACTTCAAAATTGTCATCACGGAAATCAAACGCAGAACGGATGCTGAGTTGAATGAAGAATACTATCGTGAAGTATTCGGCGAACAGGAAATCCCTGGCAGCGAAGAAGAGTATCGCGCCAAAATCCAATCGAATTTGGAAAACTACTACCGCAATGAAGCGGATCTTTGGTTAGACCACCAAATCGGCCATTTGTTGATGGAAAAGCACCCCATTAAATTGCCCGATGAGTTCTTAAAGCGTTGGTTGATTACGACCAAAGAAAGCGAGTATAACTTCGAGAACATCGAAGAGAAATACGCTGAAGAAAAAAGTGCATTACAGCGCAGACTGGTGATCGATAAAATTGCGGCTAGTCACAACTTGCAGAGCACAGAAGAAGATATTCGCGAGGAAGCCCGTATTTACTTCCACGGTTTGTACAGACAGTATGGTTTGAACATTCCAATGAACGACGCTTTCTTGGACGAGAGTATCAACAAGCGATTGGCAGAGCGTGAATTTGTGATGCAAATGGCAGATCGCGTGATTTATCGCAAAGCTTACGATGCGGTTAAAGGTGACATTACCCTGAAATCGAAGAAAATGTCGGTGGAAGATTACTTTAAACACGTAAATGCGCACAAATCTGAGCATGGTGAATAACCATTTATGATTTAGATTTGTTATACAAAGAAAACAACATGGATTACGGTAAAGAATTTCAAAAATACGCAACCAAGCATTTGGGAATCAGCAGCTTGCGGGTTGACGAATACACCAAATTGGTTTCTCAAAGCGGTGGCATCTACGGACTGACCCCCAACATCATCGAAGAGCGTCAAATGAACGCAAGTGTCATTGACATATTTTCCCGTTTGATGATGGATCGAATCATTTTCTTGGGTGTTCCCATTTATGAAGATGTTGCCAATATCATCATGGGCCAGTTGTTGTTTTTGGAAAGTGCCAATCCGAATCGCGACATTCAAATTTATATCAACAGTCCTGGTGGAAGCGTTTACGCAGGTTTGGCGATTTACGACACCATGCAATACATCAGTTCCGATGTAGCCACCATTTGTACAGGAATGGCTGCAAGTATGGGTGCCGTTTTGATGTGTGCTGGCGCACATGGCAAAAGAACTGCCCTGCCCCACTCACGCATCATGATTCACCAACCTTTGGGTGGAGCACAAGGACAAGCCTCTGACATTGAAATCACTTACAAAGAAATTAGTAAGTTGAAGAAGGAACTGTACGACATCATTGCTCACCACTCCGGTCAGCCCTATGAGCGCGTAGAAAAAGACAGCGATCGCGATTATTGGATGACTGCAGAAGAGTCGAAGTCGTATGGAATGATCGACGAAGTCTTGGGTCGTCGCAACAAATAATTGGAATGAAAGCCAAAGACCCCATTTGTTCATTTTGCGGACGCAGAAAGAGTGAATCGTTGATGCTGATTTCTGGTCTGGACGGTCACATTTGCGACCAATGTGCGGACCAAGCCCAAAAAATCGTAGAAAAAGAAATGAGCATGGGGGGAACTGCTTCGGAAGAAGCAACCGCCACTGTTGGAACAGGAAACAAGAAGCTTCCCAAACCAGCAGAAATAAAAACTTTTTTGGATCAATACGTCATTGGTCAAGACCAAGCCAAGAAAACCTTGAGCGTTGCTGTATACAATCACTACAAGCGATTGAACAACAAAAAAAGCCATGCGGATTCCGATGTTGAAATTGAAAAATCGAACATCTTAATGATTGGCGAAACGGGTACTGGAAAGACGCTTTTGGCAAAGACATTGGCAAAAATTTTGGATGTACCTTTTTGCATTGCCGATGCCACTGTACTGACCGAAGCTGGCTATGTTGGCGAAGATGTCGAGAGCATCATCAGCAGGTTATTACAAGTCTCAAACTACAAGCCCGAACAAGCCGAACGGGGAATCATTTACCTAGACGAGATGGATAAAATTGCGCGGAAAGGCGACAATGCATCCATAACGCGCGATGTGAGTGGTGAGGGCGTTCAGCAAGGATTATTGAAAATTCTGGAGGGCACGATTGCCAATGTTGCACCAGAAGGCGGTCGGAAACACCCCGATCAAAAATACATCAAAGTAGATACTTCGAACATTTTGTTCATTTGCGGCGGTGCATTCGATGGGATAGAGAAAATCATTTCTCGTCGTGTTCAAAAGCAAGCCGTGGGTTTTAAAAGTGCGCACAACAAGGAAATTCAGGACAAAAAGTTATTGAGTTTGGTGGCACCATCCGATCTACGTTCATTTGGATTGATTCCCGAATTAATTGGCCGTTTGCCCATACTAACTGCCTTAGAGCCTTTGGATAAGGAAACCTTGAGATCCATTCTCACCGAACCCAAAAACGCCTTACTCAAGCAATACATCCATTTGTTTGCGCTGGACAAAATCACCTTGCAATTCGATGAATCGGCCATAGAATATATCGCTGAAATCGCCTTCGAAAACAAGCTGGGTGCCAGGGGGTTGCGCGGAATTTGCGAATCCATTCTCCAAGACTACATGTACGAAGGACCATCGTCCAAGTCCAAATCAACGGTAACCATCACCCGTGAAATCGCGGAAGAAAAATGGACCCGTGCAGACAGTCAGAAATACGCCTAGCACCTTGTAAAAGGCCTTGCATCCCATTGTTTTTTGGGTAAATTGCAAGTCACTATGGAAAAAAACAACAAAAGTGTGCTCACCGCATGGACCATGTACGATTGGGCCAACAGCGTGTACTCCTTGAGCATTTCCTCTGCCATCTTCCCAACATTTTATGAAAGCTTTACCCCAAAACACATTGAGTTTATGGGGTATGATTTTAAGAACACTGCGTTGTACAGCTATTGCCTAAGTTTGGCTTTTTTGATCAATGTGTTGTTGGTGCCTTTGTTGTCAGGAATTAGTGATGCCTCGGGGGCAAAGAAACCCTTTATGCGCTTCTTCGTGATTTTGGGTAGTATTGGTTGTAGCAGCCTTTATTTCTTCAATGGTGACAACTATCTCTTCGGATTGGGTTGCTTTATGGTTGCCACTTTGGGTTGGGCGGGCAGTTTGGTGTTTTACAATGCTTTCTTGCCAGAAATTGCCACACCCGATCGATTTGATCGATTGTCTGCACGGGGTTTCACCATGGGATACATTGGCAGTGTGTTGATGCTCATTTTCAACTTGTTGTTATTGATTAAGTACGATTGGTTCGGCTTACCCAGTCCGAAAGAAAGTGTACTTCCCTTCCAAATCGGCTTTTTAACCGTGGGTATCTGGTGGTTAGCATGGTCATTTTGGCCATTAATCAAATTACCCGGCAAATTAGCACCCAAATCCAAGTCAAGCATTTGGAGTGGATATTATGAAATCCGAAAGGTATTCGCTGAAGTGAGAACCATGAAAGCAGTGAAGATTTTCCTGGGTGCATTTTTTGTCTATACGATGGGCGTACAGACAGTTATTTACGTCGCAGCATTGTTTGGAAAAGATGTTCTCCTGCTCAAATCGGAAGAAATGCTCACCACCATTCTTCTGATTCAATTAATCGGAATTGCTGGAGCCTATTTCTTTGCTTTTTTGGCAAACCGCATCGGAAACAAATCTGCCATTTTTGTTAGTTTGATTATTTGGACCATTGCTTGTTCGTTGGCCTTCAAATTAGAACCGAGACACCCTGGACAGTTTTTTGCCCTCGCTTGCTTGATTGGCACTGTAATGGGTGGCATTCAGAGTTTATCTCGGGCTACCTATGCCAAGTTGATTCCCGGAGACCGCGACAACACCTCCTATTTCAGCTTTTTTGAAGTCACTGAAAAATTGGGCATTGTTTTGGGCACATTTGCTTGGGCCGCAATTGACAATATCACTGGGGATATGAGAAACAGCATCCTTTCCTTGATGGTATTCTTCATTGTGGGCATGGGGATTTTGTTTTTCCTCCCTACCGATAAATTGCAGCCTACTGAAAAACAGTAACTCCTTGGTTATCTCAGCAAGGTGATGGAGCCAGTATACTCGTATGCCTCATCATCCAGCGAATACAATCGGATGGAGTAGAGATATACACCATCTGCACACTCAGAACCATTTGCGGTTCCGTCCCAACCTTTTAAGAGGTCGTCTGTCTCATACAATTTTTCTCCCCAACGGTTGTAAATCTTCATCACCGCATTTTTGTAATTCATGGCTACGGGTGCAAACGTGTTGTTTTTATTTGGTCCTGCACCATCAGGCGTGAAAGCGTCTGGAATGAACACAATGATATCAGGTCCAACATAAACCGTTCTGTAGGCAGTGTCAGCACATCCTTTGTCCGACTTGGCAATCAAACGAATGGTGTAGGTTGCCGTATCTTTTCCGTAGGCGTAGAGGGTACTCTTCACTGTTGAGGTATCGTTCAATATGGCAGCTACACCAAAATCCCACAAATAGCGCATGGATGCAGAAAATACCGTTCCATTGATCGTGCTAGTATTGGTAAATTTAAACTTAGGCAAAGCCACCGTGGTCTTTGTTGGGTCCGTTGTAAAAGATGCAACGGGTATTGGATATGCCTCTACTGTGGTCACTGAGGTGTCTTTACAGTTTCCGGCAGTGTTGTTTGCTACCACACTCACATTGTATCTGCCCTGGGTAGGATAAATCACGTTGGAGGGGTTCTGCAAGTTCGAGGTGTCGCCGTTGCCAAAATCCCAGCGGTATGCCATCTGGTTTGATGGGATGCCACGATTGTCACTCACGGTCCATGTAGTTGTCAAAGGCACACAACCGGTTTGCATGTTGATGGGGGTCAAATCTGGGTATTGGTGCAAGATGATTTCGATGCTGTCGCTCACTTGTGGACATACATCGTTCGCAATCGCGGTGGTTGTCACCTTCAAGAAGGCGCCTTTTTGTACCCTGTCTTGTGCTCCGTGAACATAC
>SXYY01000188.1 GCA_005788145.1 Bacteroidota bacterium | reverse complement strand
GGTGATTGCCACGGAATGGCCAGAATTTAGAACCCCTGATTTTGCAAAAATTGAGGCTTTGTTGAAAGAAAAGGTGATCTTCGACGGTAGAAACGTCTTTGAATTGGATACCGTTCGCAAGCACGGGTATACGTATTACAGCATCGGACGTCAAGACATCAAATGAGCAGAGAACGCGTATTGATCACGGGCGCAGCCGGTTTCTTGGGAAGCCACTTGTGTGAGCGTTTTATAAAGGAAGGTTATCACGTAATCGCCATGGATAATCTCATCACGGGTGATTTGAGAAACATCGAACATTTGTTTCCCTTGGAGCAGTTTGAGTTTCACAACCACGATGTGAGCAAGTTTGTATACGTGGCAGGCGACTTGAAATACATCTTGCATTTTGCATCGCCCGCATCGCCCATCGACTATTTGAAAATTCCCATTCAAACCCTGAAAGTGGGTTCGTTGGGTACACACAATTTGTTGGGGTTGGCGATGGAAAAGAAGGCCCGCATTTTGGTGGCGAGCACCTCAGAAGTCTATGGCGATCCTACCGTGCACCCACAAACCGAAGCATATTGGGGCAATGTGAATCCGGTGGGACCTCGCGGTGTATACGACGAAGCCAAGCGTTTCCAGGAAGCCATCACCATGGCCTATCATACCTTCCATGGTTTGGAAACCCGCATTGTGCGCATATTTAATACCTACGGTCCGAGAATGCGTCTGAACGATGGTCGGGTGTTGCCAGCATTCATGGGACAAGCCTTGCGCGGTGAGGATTTGACCGTTTTTGGCGATGGCAGTCAGACCCGCAGTTTCTGTTACGTGGATGATTTGGTAGAAGGTATCTACCGTTTGTTGTTGAGCGATTGCGCTGATCCAGTGAACGTGGGCAATCCCCATGAAATTACCATCGGACAGTTTGCGGAGGAAATTATCAAATTAACAGGTACCGACCAAAAGGTAATCTATAAGCCTTTGCCTACGGATGACCCAAAACAACGTCAGCCCGATATCACCAAAGCCAAAGTCGTTTTGGGCTGGGAGCCCAAGGTGGATCGTGCAGAAGGACTGCGTATCACGTGGGAATATTTCAAGTCGTTGCCGAAAGAGCGTTTGTATGAAGAGGCCCACCACAGGGACTTCGTGAAAAACGCGTAATTGAAGTACCTCTACTCTTACATTGGAGCATGGGTCCCAATCATTGGGGCATCAAAATTCATTATAAATAAAATTTGTAACTGATTTTATGCCAATTGGTTGGCTAGCTGTCCGCAAGCTGCATCGATATCCTTGCCACGACTTCTTCGAACATGAACGATGAGCTTTTGCTTTTCCAATCCTGCTGCGAATGCCTCCAAACGGCTGGTGGGTTGATAATCGGCAGAGGAAATGGGGTTGTACTCAATGAGGTTGATTTTTGAGGGGAATTTGCGGGCAAAAATCGCTAGTTCGCGCTCCTCTTCTTGTCCATCATTGACGCCAGCAATTACTGTGTATTCAAGTGTGGGACGGATTCCGGTTTTTTCATACCAATAGCCCAGGGCTTCTGCAAGCATCTCGAGGTTGTTGCTATCATTGATCGGCATGATGGCTGATCGTTTCTCGTTGTTCGCGGCATGCAAACTTAACGCGAGGTTGGTTTTAATGCCATCGTCGGCCAGTTTATGAATCATTTTGGCGATGCCAGCAGTAGAAACGGTCAATCGCTGAGGACTCATTCCCAATCCATCGGGTGAAGTAATGATGTGGATGCTCTGCAACACGTTGGCATAGTTAAGTAAGGGTTCGCCCATACCCATGTAAACAATGTTGTCTAACCGCTTGCCGTGATGCTCCAGTGCGAGTTCATTGATGAGCCAAACTTGATCAAATATCTCGGCTGCGGTGAGGTTGCGCATGCGTTTGAGATAACCGGTGGCGCAGAACTTGCAATCCAAAGAGCAGCCCACTTGTGAACTCACGCATGCTGTTGTTCTGCTGCTTGTGGGTATCAATACACCTTCCACTTTGTTGCCATCGTGCAGCTCAAAGGCCACTTTGATTGTGCCGTCCTTGGAATGCTGTGCCGTGTGAATTTTGGCTACATGGAAGGTAAAAGCGTCTGTTAATTTCTCTCTCAACGGCTTGGAGAGGTTGGTCATTTCTTCGAAACTGCGAGCGCCTTTTTGCCAAAGCCACTGATGAATTTGCTTGGCCCTAAACCCAGGTTCACCCATCGCCTTCAGTGCATCGGTGATTTGAACTAGGTCCAAGTCGCGAATATCCAAGGCTTTGGTCATGGAGAATGTTATTTTTTACGGTAGAACAAACTGATTGGCACGCCTGATAGGGGGAACTTTTCGCGCATCTTGTTTTCAAGGAATCGGGTATAGCTCTCGGCTACATATTGCGGCAAATTACAGAACAAAGCAAAGGCAACACGCTTGCTGGGTAGCTGGGTTACATATTTGATTTTGACAAATTTGCCTTTTTTGCTCGGTGGAGGCGTTGCTTCCATGATGGGTAACAAGTAATCGTTCAATGCGCGGGTAGGAATCTTCAAACTCAAGTTTTCGTATACCTGCAGGATTGTTTCCATTCCTTGAAACACACGTTGCTTTGTGAGTGCGGAAACATACATGATTGGAACATCAACAAACGGCGCGATTTCCTTGCGAATGTTTTCGGTATATTCTAAGTGGGTGTTGGATTCCTTTTCCACCAAATCCCATTTATTTACCAAAATTACCACGCCTTTTCCCTGGCGATGTGCCATCCAGAACAAGTTGAGGTCTTGGCTTTCCATGCCCAATGTGGCATCCAATACGAGAACGACCACATCGGCATTTTCCAGCGCACGCAAACTGCGCATCACAGAATAGAACTCGATATTCTCGCTGACTTTGCTTTTGCGTCGGATCCCCGCTGTGTCAATCAAGACGAATTCTTTGCCATAGGCTTTGTACTTGGTATCAATGCTATCGCGGGTAGTTCCAGCAATGCTGGTTACGATGTTGCGATCTTCTCCTATGAGTGCGTTTATCAAGCTGGATTTACCAACGTTGGGTCGACCCACAATGGCAATTCTTGGCAGGTCAGCGATGTGTTCTTGATCGGGTTCTTCATCTTTCAGAAATTCCACCACTTCATCGAGCAAATCACCTGTTCCAGAGCCATTGGCAGAAGAAACTTCATGAAAATGATCGAATCCTAGGCGGTAGAACGAGGAGGTTTCCATGCGAAGACGGTCGTTGTCGACTTTATTCACACACAAGACCACCGGTTTTTTGCTCTTGCGCAAGATGTGGGCGAAGTCTTCGTCTAGTGGGTTTACATCGGTTTGCACGTCAACCACAAAAATGAGCACGGCGGCTTCCTCAATGGCGATGTGCACTTGATCGCGAATCGCTGCCTCGAATGTATCAGAGCTTTCGGGCACAAATCCACCCGTATCAATCACGGTAAAATCAATGCCATTCCAATCGGAAAAGCCATAATGGCGATCGCGGGTAACCCCACTGTAATCGTCTACAATGGCTTTGAATTCGCCGGTTAAACGGTTAAAAAGGGTGCTTTTGCCAACGTTGGGTCTGCCTACAATGGCTACAATTCTGCTCATGGACCCGCAAAGATACAACCACGGGCTGTGGATTGTATATTTGTGGTATGCTTATTTCTATGATTGCCGCCGTGGGAAAGAACCTAGAATTGGGGGCTGGCAATGAATTGTTGTGGCATTTGCCGGGTGATTTCGCCTGGTTTATTAAGCACACCAAGGGAAAACCCATTATCATGGGCAGAAAAACCATGGAGAGTTTGGGCAAGCCGCTGAAGGGTAGAACAAACATTGTTTTAACGTCTCAATCGGCCGTGATAACCGGATTTCAGCGAGCAGAGAATTGGGAACAGGCGTTGTTGCAGGCCACAGAAGCCATCGAACAGAAGCGTGCCGCACAAGCGATGTTGGAAGATCCAGCCGCAGCACCGGTGGCGAATGAAATCATGATTATCGGTGGTGGCGAAATCTACAAACAAGCCCTAGGATTCTCCAACCGATTGTACATCACACAAGTAAAAGCGTCGTTTGAATCGGCCGATACCCATTTCCCCCAATGGAAAGCAGACCATTGGTCGTTGGATCATTGTGAGTCGCATGGAATCGATGAAAAACACAAATTTGCTTTTGATCTTTGCATTTTGAACCGAAAATCTCCCTTGGGATAAGGTATCTTTGTCTGTAAATCATGAGAATAGCCGTTTATGCCAAATCTGTTCGTGACCCTAAGCACCAATCGGGCTTTGGAGAATTGTTGAAGGCCCTGGCATTGCGCGGCCATGAGATTTGGTTGACGCCCTCCTTGGAGGACCATGTTCATATGAACATTGAAAGTGGTATGCAGGTAAGGGTGTTTGACCACTTTGTAAAGGGCGATGTATTGGCTGATGTATTGATTTGTGTGGGTGGCGATGGTACCATTTTGGATACGCTGAGCATTGTGCGCGATACGGGGGTGCCTATTTTGGCGCTAAATACAGGTCGATTGGGGTTTCTAGCCGATGTGCAATTGGAAAATTTGCAACATGCATTGGATGATATTGAAAAGGGGAATTATAGCATTGAACAGCGAAGTTTGTTACAGTTGGATTCTTCTCATCCCCTGTTTGATTACAATTTTGCGCTCAACGATTTTGTCATCCATAAAAAGGAAACATCAAGCATGATTGTGGTGCATGCCTATCTGAATGGTGAGTTTTTGAACAGTTATTGGAGCGATGGGTTGATTATTTCAACACCGACTGGTAGCACTGGCTATTCACTGAGTTGCGGCGGCCCGATTATTTTTCCCAAAAGCGACAGTTTTGTGATCACGCCAATCGCCCCGCACAATTTGAATGTTCGCCCTGTGGTTGTGAGTGATGATGTTGTGATCAGCTTTGAGATTGAAGGACGTGCGAGCAGTTATTTGGCGAGTATGGATGCACGAAGTCAGAGCATTAGCGGAGAGGTGAATATGGCCATTCGCAAGGCAGATCACAAATTGAATTTGATGCGCCTTTCCAACATTCACTTTTTGGATACTTTGCGCAGCAAATTGCATTGGGGATTTGACCGGAGAAATTGATTGCTGAGGGGATGGCGGGCTTGAAGGATTTTCAGAAATTTCTTGGATTGTTGTTTGGCTTGATTGCCTTTCCGGCAATTGGACAGGTGCCGAAAATTGGTTCGGATACCACTTTGGATGTGGGTACCTGGAATGTTGAGTGGTTTGGGGATAGTTTGAATGGGCCGAGCAATGAAGTAACCCAATTGAAAAATGTAACAGAGGTTATCAACAACATGGACCTCGATGTATTGGGGTTGTGTGAGATTTCGAATCCAGGATATTGGGCTAAACTACAAGGGAATTTGCCGCAGTATGGCGCAGTCATTACCACCTATACCCAAACCCAGAAAACGGCGTTGATGTACAAGAAATCGATGTTTCGTTTGTTGTATAGCAAGTCCATTTTGTTGGCATTTGATTATGAATTTGCGAGTGGTCGTTTTCCATTGGAAGTGGCTTTGGAATCGCAGTGGGGGAGCAAAAAAGACACGCTATATTTTTGGGTAATTCACTTAAAAGCGAATACGGGCTCAACATCCGAGAAACTCACATCGTACAACCGCAGGGAGAAAGCAGCGGAAGAATTGAAGAATTATTTGGATCCCAAAAAATCATGGAAGGGGATGGTTCTTGGTGATTGGAACGATGATTTGGATGCATCCATTGTCAGCGGAAAAGCAAGTCCATTTTTGACTTGGCGCTCAGATACCAACTATGTGTTTCCTTCGTATCGCCTCAGTTTGGCCAAGCAGAAAAGCACGGCGAGTTATTCAGAGATGATAGACCATATGTGTGTAACCGCTTCGCTGAAGGACAATTTTCTGTCGAACCAAAGCGGTGTGATGGTCGGCGATAGTTACATAGCAAGTTACCGGTTGAACACTTCGGATCATTATCCAGTTTGGGCCAAGTTCTCGATGGATTTCAAGGTTTGGGTAGGTGTAGAAAGCTTGGAGCCTGCGTGGCGCGAAACAATGGGAATTCCATGTCAATTGTTGGTGTTCGATCTACAAGGCAGGTTGTTGATGCAAGGCGATCCCGAGACTGTAAAACCCGCAGCAACAGGAATGTATTTGTTACAATATGTCTATCCCAATGGTGCGCGAAAAAGTGTAAAGGTCTATGTGCGATAGTGGTGGCTAAGTGTTAATTTTACACTTTATACCATGCAAAAGTTGTTTGTTACTGTCGGAATCAGCTGCCTTTTTGCGCTGACGGCGAATGCGCAAAAAGGCAACAAAGCCAAAACCCCAAAAGTAAAATCAAAGGGCTCTGAGCAGCAGGAGCAAATCGCTACGGGCAAAGGAAAAAACAAGTCGGCCGTAAAGCGGATGGTGGTTCCACCGGCGAGGAAAAGTCCGATCGAGATCAACGATCCATCATTGGGATTAAACAACATGGTAACGCTTCAGCCTGGAAAAACCTGGGTGTGGCTGGGCGATTATTTTCCTTATGTATCGGCCATCGACAGCATCACGGTGCCCAAGAATTTTCCGGGTGCGGGTATATCCAACTTGCGTTTTTCATGGAATCGCGGATCGGCAGATTCCCTTTTGGTGAAGGGGTTTGTTTGTGACTCCATGCAATTGTGGTGGGAGGGCGACAACTACGGTAAGGAATCGGCATTGCAGTACTTTCAAATTTGGAGTGCGGGCAAGAGCACCACGGTCCCGGTGCGAAAATCAGAAAAAGTCCTTCGCGAGTTTCGATGGAAAACCAAGACCTATGCCTATAGCTCTGTGAAAGTCAAAGGCACATTCAATGCCTGGAATGCGAACAATTTATCGCTGCGCTGGGAGGAGGATCCCTCAGATAAAACGCAAGGCACTTGGGTGGGCAGCACATGGGTAGGACCGGGCAGCCATCAATATGTATTTGTGGTATCGTATGCTGGCAAATGGAATTTGGAGACCAAGGAAATCCGGGACCCTAACAACAAAGATTCGGTGGGCAATGGCATGGGTGGATTCAATTCTACCTTCATGGTGTCTACGGCTGATTTGCAGTTGGGTACTTCTTATACTTCGCCCCAACCGGGTGATTATTGGAATGCAGAAATTCCCACAGAGATTTTTGTGAGCACCAAAAACATGATGGGCCTTGGCAAAGGTGAATACAATGCGGTGTTGGCGATGTGGCAGAACCAGCGATTGGAAGTGGGTGAAGGCGAGTATGATCCCATGACGGGCGAAAGCATCATCAAGATTGCTGTGCCCAAGGCGGCTTGGCAAGCACAGCGAAGTTATATCCGTGTTTGGATTGGCAGTTATGAAGGAGTGAGTAATGAGGTGTTGGTGCCATTGGCGGCTGGGCGTGTAATCTACGATATGGGCAAATTTGGCGACCGCAAAGATCCCCGCACGATGGTGATGTACAATCCCATGATTGATCGTTTTGTGGATGGAAAGAAGGAGAATAACAGGCCTTTAAATCGACCCGATGTGGATCCCAAAGTGGATTTCTACGGCGGCGATGTGGTGGGTATCACCAAAAAGATTGAGGAAGGATTTTTCACGGAGTTGGGCGTAAACAGTTTGTGGATCTCGCCGGTGGTGCGGAATCCGGAGGGTCCTTACGGACAGTGGACAAAAACCCCGGCAACCAAATTTAGTGGTTATCACGGGTATTGGCCCGTGGCGCTCCGCGCCACGGACCCCAGATTTTGCACAGAAGCAGAACTCAAACAGCTCATCGAAACGGCCCACAAATACGGCATCAACATTTTCTTGGATTATGTGGCACACCACATCCACCAAGAACACCCCCTCTACAAACAATACCCCTCGTGGTTTACCCCGCTGTATTTGCCCGATGGATCCAAGAACACCGAGCGTTGGGATGAATATCGGCTAACCACCTGGTTCGATGACTTCATGCCCACATTCAACTACTTCAAACCCGAAGTGGTTAACGCCCTTACCGATTCCGCCCTTTGGTGGTTCAAGAATTTCGATGTGGATGGTTTCCGTCACGATGCCACCAAGCACATCCCAGACCCCTTCTGGCGCGCGCTCACCTACAAGATTAAAACCGAAGTATCCATCCCCCAGCGTCGTAGCTATTACCAAATTGGCGAAACCTACGGTAGTCCAGAACTCATCAGCTCATACCTTGGTAGCGGGATGCTTGATGCCCAGTTCGACTTCAACATGTACGATGCAGCGGTGAGTACCTTCAAAGGACAAGGGGGCTGCAAACAGCTTGCGCAAACCCTCAACGATTCAAAAAAATGGTATGGCGCTCACCACACCATGGGCAATGTATCGGGCAACCAAGACAAAGCCCGCATCATTTCCATCCTCGATGGTTCGATGAAAGAAGGAGAAGACAGCAAACAAGCCGGTTGGGACCGCGATATTCAAGTGCGCGACACCCAAGCTTACGACCGATTGTTGAGCATGATGGCGTTTAATTTTGCCATTCCAGGTATCCCTGTGATTTATTACGGCGATGAAATCGGTATGCCTGGTGCGAGTGACCCAGACAGTCGCAGAATGATGCGTTTCGACCGCGGTTTGGGCTCAAATGCAGATCCCAAAAACAAGTTGGATACAATTATGGGGCTATCGGACAAAGAAAAGAAGCAGCGAACCCTCGTAGCACAAATGGCCCAATTCCGCAGAACCCACATGGCGATGACTTATGGTGACATGAAGGTTACGACACTTTCCGACGATGTACTGATCATTCAGCGCAAGTATTTTGGTGAGATTGTCTATGCCGTATTCAATCGCAGCAAAAGCATCCAAGCCGTGGAATTGAGTTTTACCGATGGGGTGCGTCCAGCGAACTTAAGGACCGGTAAAACCTTTGTTGGCCAAGTGGGTGGCATTCAAACGTTCAATGATACCAAGTTGGTTCAAGACGATTTGGGTACCGTTTGGGTGATGTTGCCTCCCGGCAAGTTTGAGTACGTCTTTAATTGATTTGATGGGGCATCGAGCTTACGTTAAAGTAACCACGGTAATTTCGGGGTAGATACCCATTCTGCCGGGATATCCCAAATAGCCGAATCCGCGGTTTACATATAGGTGCTGGTCTTTCTCTATGTATAGGTCCAACCACTCTTTGTACACGTATTTTACGGGACTCCAGCGATAGAATTTTGAATCGATGCCAAACTGCATACCATGGGTATGTCCCGCGAACGTAAGGGCGATGTCGGTTTGTTTGCCCACCACTTGCTCACGCCAATGAGATGGGTCGTGGCTCAACAAAATTTTGACGGTGTCTTTGGGTGCGCCTTCCAGGGCTTTTTCAAGATCACCGTACTTCGGGAAGCGCGCTTTCGCACTCCAGTTTTGCACGCCAACGATGGTCAGTTTTTGTCCGTCTTTCTCCAATACCCGATGTTCATCGTTGAGAATGTCCCAGCCCATTTCTTTGTGGTAAGAGATGAGGTCTTCCAAGTTTTTCTTTTTGGCGGCAGCAGAAGGCCAGGGCACATAATCGCCATAGTCGTGGTTGCCAAGGGTAGAAAAAACACCCAGGGGTGCTTTGATTTGGGAGAAAAGATCCATCCAAGGAACGAGTTCTTCTGAGCGGTCATTGACGATATCGCCAGTGAAGAAGACCACATCGGCTTGTTGTTCGTTGATGAGTTTGATGCCTTGTGCCACGGCTTCGCGGTCCCAAAAACTACCCGAATGGATGTCTGATATCTGCAAAATTTTCAGCCCTTTGAAGGCCTCAGGTAATCCGGCCAAATTGATTTTTTTGCGGTGTATGGTGTAGTTGTGGGCGCCTTTGAATATACCCCAAACAGCCGTTCCAATGAAGGCGGCACCTACGGCGAGGCCTGTATACTGTAAGAACTTTAATCGGGATATGCCACTGGGTCTGTCGGGCGCACTTTCCAAATCAGTAAAAAAGTACTGGTAAATCCAGCGAAACAGCCGAATAATATCATCGATGAGCAGGAAAACCACCCAGAACAACTTGGCAATGACGATGGCAAAGGCGATGGCTGATAGCAATTTTACCACGGCCGCTGGCAATGGAATGAACTGAAATCGCACCAACAAGAAGAAGACAAAAGTAAAAACGGTGTATCCCCAATAGCTCCATTTCAAAATACTCTTGGCGCGTTGACTCCAATTTGGCGTGATGGTTTTGATGCCCTGCCAAACATAGGTGTCCAAAGCGAGGAAAAAGAGTGTAAAAAAGATAAAAGCGGTAATCTGTTGTTTGAACATGGAGACGTTTGGAGCTGCAAAGATAGAACGATTAACACGGCGCCCCCGATTTTGTTCGATAAAAGGGCAGCATATTGCGGTAGAATGTGTTTGGTGAAGTTGCCAACTGCGTCTGTATTTCGTAGGTTTGAAAAATGCACAATGCAATCAATTCGGGTATGACCACTTTCATGGGTCGCATAAACAATCATGCCTTGGGTTTGACCGTGGCGTTAGGGGCGATTTTTCTGGGCGATGTAAAAGCGCAAACGGCTGTTTCCGCACCCAATCAAACCAGTGAGTTTGAGGCGGTGATGCGACACATCCCCAAGCGCAATATCGGTCCGGGTGCGATGAGCGGTCGGGTTACGGCCCTTGCCATGCCTAGAAAAGGGGCTTTGGAGTCGGTCAATCGCAATGTGATTTACGCGGGAACTGCTAGCGGAGGTGTTTGGAAGAGTAACGACGGAGGGATCGGCTGGTCGCCCATCTTTGATGAAATGGATGTGCAGAGCATCGGTTCCATTGCCGTGGATCCGTTGAATCCCAGTGTTGTTTATGTAGGTACCGGAGAGGGTAATCCCCGAAACAGTCACAACAGTGGCAAAGGCTTATACAAAAGCATTGATGCCGGAAAAACGTGGAAGTGTGTGGGTTTGGAGTCAACAAAAACCATTCATCGTATTGTGATAAATCCACAAAATCCCGCCCAACTGTGGGTGGCGGCGATGGGCTCAGTGTGGGGTGGAAATATTGATCGCGGGGTGTATCGCTCTGATGACGGTGGAGCGAGTTGGCAGAAAGTCTTGTACGTAAATGCGACAACAGGCTGTGCAGAGTTGGTAATTGACCCCATGAATCCCCAAAAGTTGTATGCAGCGATGTGGGATTTTGAGCGCAAACCATGGACGTTCCGCAGTGGCAAAGCGTCAACCGTAAATGGTGCTGAAAAGAAGGGGCCTGAAAAAGGAGATCCTTCTGGCAGTGGGTTGTATATTTCATATGATGGTGGCAAGACCTGGAAGCGCAGCGGCGTGAAAGAAGGGATGCCCAAAGGCGATATTGGTAGAATTGGTTTGGCCGTGGCTGCATCTTCACCCAACCGGGTTTATGCGTTCATCGAATCCTCGGAGACTGGCGTTTATCGCAGCGATAATGGGGGGGACCAATGGTATAAAGTCAGTACAGAGGGCAATGCGGGGAACAGGCCTTTTTATTATGCAGAGTTGTATGTAGACCCCAGCAACGAAAACCGCGTTTACAGCATTTGGAGTCAGATCGCCCGCAGCGAGGATGGGGGTAAACATTGGGATATTTTGGCCGATTGGGGACATATCCATCCCGATCACCATGCGTTTTATGTGCATCCTGACGATCCGAAATATATCATCAACGGAAACGATGGCGGCTTGAACATTTCCTATGACGGTGGGCAGAATTGGCGATATGCTGAGAATATTCCTGTCGGGCAGTTTTACCATGTGGATGTTGATGACCAGGAGCCATACAATGTATATGGTGGATTGCAAGATAACGGCAGTTGGTTTGGTCCAGCCTACCATTGGATAGAGGGCGGCATCAAAAACAGTGAGTGGCAGGAGGTGTTGTTTGGCGATGGTTTTGATGTGGCACCGATTCCGGGGAAACCAGGTGAGGGCTATGCGATGTATCAGGGTGGAAATGTCTATCATTGGAATAGAATTACGCATCAGTCAACCTACATCAAACCGCAACATCCTGAGGGGAAGCCACTGCGATACAATTGGAACGCGGCAATGGCGGTTGATCCTTTCAACGCAAACGGATTGTACTACGGCAGTCAGTATGTGCACTACAGCTCGGACAATGGAAAATCGTGGCGTGTGATTTCGCCGGATTTAACCAGCAACGACCCCAAGAAACAAGAGCAGGCCAAAAGTGGGGGGCTAACGGTTGATGCTACGGGAGCGGAGAACCATTGCACGATTTTGGCAATTGCGCCATCGGCAGCTGATAAAAATGTGGTATACGTGAGCACCGATGATGGCAAGGTCCATGTCACGCGCGATGGTGGCAAAACTTGGACGTTCGTTGGTGGAATGATTGCAAAGGATGCGCCTGGGGCTTGGGTGCCTTATGTTTGGACGAATCCGAAGAATGCTGCCGAGGCTTGGGTGGTGGTGAACAATTACCGTCAGAACGATTGGGCGCCATATTTGTATCACTCCGTGAATTATGGGGCGAGTTGGACGCGCAAAGTGGGTGCGGATGGTTTTGGCAATAAGGAGGGCAAGGGCGATAAGGTAACGGTGTATGTATTGAGTGTATTGCCAGATGCCGAGGCGACCGGGTTGGTGTTTTTGGGCACGGATCATGGTTTGTATGTGAGTGTGGATGGCGGTTCGATATGGAAAAAGTGGAAAGGTTTTCCCAGTGTGCCGGTGGCGGATATGAAAATCCAAGCGCGTGAGCGCGATTTGGTTTTGGGGACGTTTGGTCGGGGTATTTGGGTATTTGATGACATTGCAGTGTTGCGCAGTTGGGCTGGAAAATCATTGACAGCGCCGGCGGTTGTAACAAGTGGAGTGAACGTAGACATTTTGCACGCCGGCGACGGAGTTCTTGCAAGGTATAGGCAACCGAGCGGAGCGAGGTTTTCGGCGGATGAGGCTTGGAGCGCAGCGAACAAGCCTTATGGTGCTCAGATCGATGTGAAAATTGGCACAGAAAAGGATGCAGTGACAGGCGAGTGGAAGAAATTGGATTGTGTAGGCAAGGTATACAACGAGTCAGGCAATTTGATTCGTACCCACAAGTTTTCGTTTGATAGTTCGGGTTATTACAGGGTGCCCTACAGAATGGTGGAAGACGGTTTCCGTTGGCCATCGCACCAAACACCAAAGCCCGATGACGGGATACCTGCAGGAAGAACGGTGTCTCCCGGAAAATACAAGCTGGTGATTTTTGGGGGTAACGCAGCCGATTCTGTTTGGATTCAAATACGCATGCCACAAGGATTTGCATACAATGCCCTGGGCGATACCAAACAGCGGGAGATGCTCGATACTCTGAGGAGGACCATCGAGCGTGCGAGGTTGGCTTTTGAGGGATTAAAAGAGGTAGAGAAGACCGTAAGTGTGTGGGTGAACCAAAAATACCTCAGCGATAGTGCAGAAGCGAAATTGAAGAAGTTCGAGCGTCCATTGTTGGATAGCGTTGCTGCGTTAAAGTTGCTTTACATGTTGCCCGCCGATTTCCGTCCCTATGAAGAGGCCACCACCCGCTTAATGGATCATTTGCAGACAGCTTATGGGTTGATAGAGAGCAATGAAATGCCCGGTGAAAACTGCGTCGTGGCGTTGAAAACTGCACAGCGAGAGACCGATTTGGTGGTGAAACGAATCAATGCATTCATGCTGAAGGACTATTCGGCATTTGTAAAGGCGGTTACGTCTCAGGCGATTGCGCCGCTGATTGAAATACGGGGTTGGTAAGAATCTATCGGAATATGTTCCGACATAGGCGGTTTTGGTGCCCTGAAAAACAGTGAAATTTTCAAGAATTCAGTTGAAAATCAATTGGTTTATGTGAAGGAACTTTGTCGAGAAACTAAACACTTGTGTAGAAAAATTGGTTTTTTCGATTGATTTTGTTGTGAGAGTGGCCTGTTTGGGGTTGGTTTTTTGGTAAAATTTGGGAATCGACAAGGTTTTAGGATAAATTTTCGTCTAATAGTTATGGTTAAAATCCATAACAAAAAACATGATTTTTAAGCCCCTGAAGTGACGAAGAATTCAGTGAATAAAGGGGATTGGGTGAGTTTTTCAATCAATAGCCGTTGTTTTGTTTGTTTGAACAACTAATTTTATTTTTAACAAAATAACACATTTTTCAATCAATTGTGTTTAACATTGTCGAAACTAAACTAATCTAAAACAAATGATTACACAATTACTAAACACAGTAACAGCTGGCAGTGAGCTAGAGTTACTCTCCGGAACATCTCTTCCGTCCTACATTGCCTTTACCTTCTTCGTAGGTACTATGGCCATGATGGCGGCTTCTGTTTTCTTCTTCTTCGAGATGCGCAATGTTGCAGAACGTTGGAGGACTTCAATGTTGGTATCAGGTTTGATTACCTTCATTGCTGCCGTGCATTACTACTACATGCGCGGATTCTTCATGGAGCACCAAACATCACCCACTTTCTTCCGTTACGTGGATTGGTTGTTGACCGTTCCTTTGATGTGTGTTGAATTCTATCTTATCACTAAAAAGGCTGGTGCCAAGCAAGGATTGTTGTGGAAGTTGATTTTCGCTTCTGTGGTAATGTTGGTAACTGGTTATTTCGGAGAAGCTGTATGGCGTGAGTCTAGCGTTCTTTGGGGTGTTCTTTCTGGTGCTGCTTATTTCTACATTGCATACTTGGTATGGTTTGGAGAAGTTGCTGCATTGGCAAACAGTGCAGGTCCAGCAGTAGCAAAAGCAACCAAGACTTTGGCTTGGTTCGTATTGGTAGGTTGGGCTATCTACCCATTGGGTTACATTTTGGGAACTCCAGGTGGTTTGTTCGGTATCACTTTCAGCGCAGACACTCGTGTGATGGATGTTATTTACAACATCGGTGACGCAGTAAACAAAATCGGATTCGGTTTGGTTATCTACGCTCTTACACAAGCAGACAAAGACTAATTCTTTGACTGTATAGATTAGCGAAAAGGCCCGCGAAAGCGGGCCTTTTTTTTGTTTACACCGGTTATGAAATAATCAGTCCATGATAAATCCTTGGGCCTTCTTCACGAAACGCTCCAACGATTCACCTTGTAATTGTCCACGCTGAAGCATCGCCAAGTCCATGCAATATTGCAACAATTCGTTTCTGCCATCGCCTTCTTTGCCCAATACTTTACTGGCCAATGCGTGATTGGTATTTATTACCATCGTTTGCTTGTTCAAGCCCATATTGCCATAAGGGAATCCATTACCCATCTTGGCCATGTCTTCCATTCTGCGTTCCCACTCATTGCGGTGCACCGAAATGAAATCATCTTGCGGAGGTAACGATTCAATTTTCACATCAAATGCAAGCTCATTGACCACAGATTTCACACTGTCTTCTAAGGTCTTGCGTTGTTCTTCGCTCAAAACAGATTCGATGGTCACCTCTTTTTCAATCAATTGATCCATCGGACCGCCATCGACACAGCGGAACTTCACTTTCTCAAATTTGCCTTCGCACCATCCGGCGAAATGGGTATCCAACGGACCGTTCAACACCACCACTTCGTAGTCCTTGTCCTTGGCCGCTTTGATGTTCATGTGCTGCACGTTCACATCGGTAGAGTATAGAATGACGGTTTCTCCGTTCTTATCGGTTTGGTTGATTTTCGCGTGATCAATCCACTCTTGGATGGTGTTCAATTTGCCGTTGGTGGTTTTGAGTAAGCAGATGTCTTTGGTGCGTTCTGCAAATTTTTCATCGGCCACCATGCCATACTTCACAAACAAATCCAAATACTCCCATTTGCCATCGAAATCGGCACGATCTGCTTTGAACAATTCGTTCAATTTGTCGCTCACCTTTTTGCTGATGTGCTGGGTGATTTTTTTCACGTTGGCATCGCTCTGCAAAGAACTGCGCGATACGTTCAACGGAATATCTGGAGAGTCGATCACTCCTTTCAATAATACCAAATACTCGGGTAACACATCTTTTACATCCTCCGTTACGAACACCTGGTTGCAGTAAAGTTGTACGCGGTTCTGACGGTTGTCGATGGCCTCATTCACCTTTGGGAAGTACAAAACGCCCGTAAGGTTGAAGGGGTAATCGGTATTGATGTGAATGTTAAACAAGGGTGCTTCTTGGGCAGGGTAAAGTTCCTCGAAGAACTTTTTGTAGTCCTCAGATTCTAATTCTGCGGGCTTTTTTGTCCAAATGGGCTGCGTATTGTTTATATCCTCACCATCAAATGTGATCGGTATTGGTAGGAAGCGACAGTATTTGCGCAAAAGCTCCCGGAGTTTCCACTTGGATAAGTAGGTTTCTGCATCTTCATCGGTCAAATGCAAAATGACATCGGTTCCGCGCTTCTTGCGTTTGCCTTTGCCAATGTTGTAACTGGTTGCGCCATCGCAATCCCAGTGTACGGCTTGTGCTCCTTTTTGGTAGGACTTCGTTTCGATGGTCACCATTTTAGAAACCATGAAGGCAGAGTAGAATCCCAAACCGAAATGACCAATCATTTGATCAGGATCTTTGTCTTTCCATTGCTCTGCAAATTCGCGGGCGCCGGAAAATGCCAATTGGGTAATGTATTTCTCTACCTCTTCTTCTGTCATTCCGATACCGGAATCCGATATGGTGAGTGTCTTGGCCTTTTCATCGAAACTGATTTCTACTTTGCAGTTCTCGATTGAGTCTTCAAACTCGCCAGCGCGCGATAAAGTACTCAGTTTTTTGGTGGCATCCACCGCGTTGCTCACCAATTCACGAAGGAAAATTTCCTGGTCGGTGTACAGGAATTTTTTAATAATGGGAAAAATGTTTTCCGATTGAACTGAAATCTGTCCTGTTCTCATGCGCTGACCTTGGCAATCCGTGTACCAAATAGTCAGAACTGAAATTTTGTCATATGGAAAGGGTCAATGAACGGATTTTGTTTGTCAATGGGTTACGATCTGACAGACATTGGCGAAAATTCCCAAAGATTTTTTTGGGATGCAAACACAGAACGGCTGATTTTTGTATCCGAGCATGGAAACACCACAGTTCAAGAAAACCCTCACCCCATCGCAGGCTAAACCGAAGATAGAAAAGTTTTGTGCCTATCAAGAACGGAGTCACCAGCAGGTGAAACGAAAATTATTGGGTTACGGACTAAGTTCTTTGGATGCAGATATGCTTTTGGTGGAGCTGATGCACAGCAATTTCCTCAACGAAGAGCGTTTTGCCATGGCATATGCCCGCGGAAAGTTCAAAGTGAAGGGTTGGGGCAAAGCCAAAATCAAACAGGGACTAAAGCGCGAGGGGGTAGGCGAAAAGTTGATACAGCAAGCGTTGGCGTCGCTGGGGATGGATGATTATCTCAAGACCCTGGATACCCTGGCAGAGAAAAAATGGCCCCTAATTAGAGGGAATTCTCACCTAGAGCGGATATTCAAGCTCAAGCGATACCTTGTGGGAAAAGGCTATGATTTTGAGGCGATTGATCGCGCGATCGAACGGGCCATCGGATGATTGCCCGTTTTACACACTCAGAGTAACTGAGTTTATGGCTTGAAATGTCCCAGCGGCATGTTCAACCATTCCAAAGCCGAAGTGCCCAGCATCATCGCTTTGATATCGTCTGAATAGTTCGATAATTTGATCAATTCACCCGGATTGTCTTCGCCCAGAGGAAATGGGTAATCTGTGCCCAATGTGATCCTGTTAGGTCCTACTAGATCCACCACCACCTCCAACATCTTGGGGTCGTGCATCAAACTGTCTAACCAAAATTGACCGAGGTATTTTTTGGGGTTGTGAATGTTGTCGACCGCCACCAAATCAGGACGCGCCTGCCAACCGTGCTCAATTCTTCCGATGGTTGCTGGAAAAGCACCGCCACCATGTGCAAAAGCCACGCGTAAGCGGGGCAATCGCTCGAAAATCCCCCCAAAAATCATCGAACAAATAGCCAATGAGGTTTCCATGGGCATGCCCACCAACCAAGGCAACCAATAATTCTGCATCTTTTTGTTGGCCGAATACCACCATGGGTGCACAAACAAAGCCATGTCCAAATCCTGCATCGCCTCAAAAATGGGGAACAATGAAGGATCGTTTAAATTCATGTAGTTCACGTGCGAACCGATTTGTATGCCTTTCAATCCAATCTCCTTGCATCGCTTCAATTCCTGAATAGCCAAATCGGTATGTTGCATAGGCAGCGTACCCAATCCCACAAAACGTGTGGGATAGCGATGACATACGTCGGCTATGTGATCGTTCAGAAATTTGGCGATCTCCAGACCATCCTTGGGCTCTGTCCAGTAACTGAACATCACGGGAATGGTGCTAATTACCTGCACATCTACGTGGTGATGGCCACATTCTTTCAATCGCTGCTCGGGGTCCCAACAGTTGCTTTCAATTTCGCGAAAGAAGGCATCATCCATCATCATCCGCGCGCAGCAAGGCTTGTGGTGCTCGAGTTGCACGAACTCACCATAGCCAAATTTCTCCTTCCATTTGGGTAGGTTTTCGGGGATGATGTGTGTATGGATGTCAACCGTGAAGAAATTCTGGGAAGAAAGCATGGGACAAAAGTACACAGATTCCCTGAAATGACGGATTCGGTCGTATTTTCGCTCCTTTACAAGCATTCAATGAGCGGTTCAAAACAACGCAATGTAGATTTGTTTGGTGCCACCAGTATTGTGGTAGCCAACATGATAGGCACCGGTGTGTTTACCAGTTTGGGGTACCAATTGTTCGATATTCAATCCGGGTTTGGTATTGTGATGGTTTGGTTGGTCGGGGGATTATTGGCTCTTTGCGGCGCATTTTGTTATGCTGAATTGGCCACGCGCTTGCCGGAAGATGGTGGCGAATACTATTTTTTATCGAAGATTTATCACCCAGCATTGGGTTTTGTGGCTGGTTTTGTAAGCTCCACTGTGGGTTTTGCAGCGCCCATTGCGGGGGCCTCGATTGCTTTGGGAGCCTATGTTCATGGCGTTTGGCCCGGTGTGAACGAAACCGCGTTGGCCGTGGTCATCATCACCCTCATCAGCGCCATTCATTGGTGGAACGCGCGACTGGGTATCGATTTTCAAAAGGGCTCTACCGTACTCAAGGTGTCCATGATTTTGTTGTTCATCGGTGCCGGGTTCGCCCTGGGAACGCAGCCTGTTGATTTTTTGCCCTCGGCCCAGGGATGGAAGGAGATTTTTGGCGATGCCAGTGCGATTGGTGGCTCTTCTAGCTTTTTCGGGTTGGGCAATTTGGTTGCTCCGGCCTTCGCCACCAGCCTCATCTGGGTGAGCTTTGCCTACAGCGGATGGAATGCCAGTACTTATATCGCGGGTTCCATCGAAAACCCCAACCGCAACCTGTCGCGCAGTATTTTACTCGGAACCCTCACCGTTACCGGCCTATACGTATTGCTCAACATGGTTCTGATGAAATCCACCGCTGTTCAAAATTTGGTGGGTGTCAAAGAAGTGGGCTTGGTTGCCGCAGAAGCGCTGTTGGGCTCCAACATTGGTAAGCTGATGGGCGGAATCATCAGTTTGTTGCTCATTTCAACCATCAGTTCCATGGTCTTCACAGGTCCGCGCGTTTTGGCCAAAATGTTTGAAATCATTCCCAGTATGCAGGGACTCTCCAAGCGCGAAGCTGATGGAAATCCCCGCAGGGCGATTGTCGTGCAGTTGTTTGTATCCCTGATTTTGTTATTCGTGATGGATTTTCCTCAGCTGATTTATTACATCGCCTTTACCCTTAGTTTGTTTACCATGCTCACCGTATTGGGGATGATGATATTGCGTTTTCGCGAAGGCAAACCAACGGGATATCGGGCTTGGGGTTATCCGGTAACGCCTATTTTATTCCTGATTACCACCGCTGCAGTAGCGATATTTTTTGTCCAAGACAAACCTACCGAAAGTCTTTATGGGTTATCAACGGCAGCTGTAGGGTTCATTTTTTATTTTTTTAGCAAACGCAAATGATTGCAAAACAAG
>SXYY01000187.1 GCA_005788145.1 Bacteroidota bacterium | reverse complement strand
CTGTGCCATCTGCTTCGATCCTACACCAAACCAATCCTTTGGCCCCAATTTGAGGACGTTTTACAAAATCCGTCAATCCATCCAACTGCTTGCGGGTATAGCCCCCTGCTCCTTTGGCACAGATACCAATCACAGAATCCAACGAATCAAACAACACGAAATCCTTACCACTGATCAAATCCACATCAGACTCAGGCGATTTTAACTCAACAAACTGCATATCAAAACGAATATCTGGCTTATCACAACCATACAAACGCATCGCATCCGCGTAATTCATGCGTGGAAAGTCTCCAAATACCAATCCCTTCTCCTTTTCAAACAAGTGCTTGGCCAATCCTTCGAATGTCTGCAGAATGTCTTCGCGTTCCACAAAACTCATCTCGCAGTCGATCTGGGTAAATTCAGGCTGTCGGTCTGCCCGCAAATCCTCATCCCTAAAGCACTTCACTATCTGAAAGTACCGATCAAAGCCGCTCACCATCAACAACTGCTTGAAGGTCTGGGGGCTTTGCGGCAAAGCGTACCAATGTCCCGGATTCATGCGAGAGGGAACCACAAAATCGCGGGCTCCTTCCGGCGTGCTCTTGATCAAAACAGGGGTTTCAACTTCCAAGAATGAAGCATCGCTCAAGTAATTGCGTATTTGTTGCGCCAAACGGTGTCTCAGTTCCAAATTGGCACGAACCGGATCCCGGCGCAAATCCAGATAGCGGTATTGCATCCGAATATCATCGCCACCATCCGTATCATTCTCTATGGTAAATGGCGGTGTCTTGGCTTGGTTTAACACCACCAAATCCGTAACCACAATTTCGATATCACCAGTGGGCATCAACGCATTTTTCGACTCGCGTTCAGCCACTTTCCCGGTAACTTTCACCACATATTCCCGTCCCAATTCACCCGCCTTCGCCAACATTTCAGCGCTGTATGCTTCGTTAAAAGACAATTGTACAATACCATATCGATCGCGCAAATCCACAAACGCCATAGACCCCAACAAACGCACCCGAGCAACCCAGCCCGAAAGCGTTACCGTACTACCAACGTGCGACAAGCGCAATTCTCCACAAGTATGCGAACGAAACATAGGTGCAAAAATACAATGCTAAACATGAAAAGCCGTGGCAAAAAATGCCAAAACCATTATTCTTTTTGCGATTCTGGCCAACCTTGGGCCTTGATCTCAAATTGATTACCAGATTTGGTCAACAACATATTCTTTGAGGTAACATCCGTCACGTAGCCAATCACAGTAAAATCAGGCATCGTTTTGATTTTCTCATAATCCGACTGAGCCACGGTAAACAGCAATTCGTAATCTTCGCCACCATTCAATGCCACGATGCTTGGATTCAAATCAAAGGACAATGCAGTATCCAATGTTTGCGGATCGATGGGTAATTTTTCCTCGTACACATGAAAACCAAATCCATTGGCTTTGGCCATGTGGTATAATTCGGAAGCTACACCATCGCTCACATCAATCATGCTACTCGGTTTAACATCCAACATCTTCAGTAATTCCACAACGTCTTTTCTGGCTTCGGCTTTCAACTGTCGGCCCACGATATAATCATACTGCTCCAAATCGGGTTGCATGTTGGGCACTTCCATAAACACCCGCTTTTCGCGTTCCAAAATCTGTAAACCCATGTATGCGCCGCCCAAATCGCCACTTACCACCAACAAATCACCGGGTTGCGCGCCACCGCGGTACACAATTTTGTCTTTGGCAACCCTTCCCACTGCGGTTAATGATAGCACCAAGCCACTGCGCGACGTGGTTGTATCACCACCCACCAAATCAACGCCATAATGTTCGCATGCGATTTGAATACCGGCATACAATTCTTCCACGGCCTCCAAAGAAAACCGATTGCTCAAGCCCAAACCCACCATCACTTGTTCGGCCATACCATTCATGGCATAGATATCACTAACAGCAACCGAAATCGCCTTGTAACCCAAATGTTTTAAGGGATGAAAACTCAAATCAAAGTGCACACCTTCCAACAACACATCAGTGGTGACCAGAGAAAAATGGTCGCCTTGATCAATCACCGCACAATCGTCGCCGATACCTTTAACGGTTTTGGCATGTTTATTTTCGAAGTGCTGAGATAAGTGTTGGATGAGCCCAAACTCTCCCATGGCGGCAATTTCTGTGCGATCTGAATTATCAAACATGGTGCAAAGATACACTTACACAACAAGCCTCACGCTCAAAGCGCAATACAAACGTTCTTGGGCTCGGTGAAAAAACGCATGGCTTCCCAGCCGCCTTCCCGACCAACACCCGAACTCTTCACCCCGCCAAACGGTGTACGCAAATCGCGCAACAACCAACAATTCACCCACACAATCCCCATCTGTAACTGTCCCGCCACCCGATGTGCCCGCGTCAAATGCTCCGTCCACACCGTGGCCGCCAAACCATAATCCGTGGCATTCGCCATTGCCAGCACCTCCTCCTCCGTATCAAATGGCATGATGCTAATCACCGGGCCAAAAATCTCTTCCATGTTGCAACGCGCCGAAGCACTCAATCCTTCCAAAATTGTTGGAGCGATGTAATAGCCACCCTCCAAACCCTCGGGATACAATGCCGTTCCACCGCACAAAATACTTGCGCCCTCTTCTTTCGCCAAGGCGATATACCCCAGCACTTTTTCGTAGTGAGGCTTTGAAACGATGGCGCCCACGCGGGTATTGGGATCCAATGGATCACCCACTTTCATCTCTGAGACCGCCTGAACCAACGCATTCTTCACTTGGTCATATACCGAACGCTCCACAAACACTCGACTGCCACACAAACAAATCTCCCCCTGGTTCATGAACGAACTGTTCACCGTGGTTTTGATCGCTTTGTCCAAATCTGCATCCGCAAAAATGATGTTCGGATTCTTTCCGCCCAACTCCAGACTCACCTTCTTGAACATCGGACCCGCCACGCTCGCAATGTGTTTGCCCGTTGCCGTGCCCCCCGTGAAGGAAATGGCCTTGATCTGCGGATGCTCCACGATAGCCTGTCCAACCGAAGCCCCCAGTCCATGCACAATATTCAATACCCCTTTGGGCAAACCGGCCGCAGTGCAAATTTCACCCAACATTGCCGCTGTAACAGGCGTAAATTCACTGGGTTTGGCCACCACACAGTTTCCAGCAGCAAGCGCTGGCGCGATTTTCCAAGTGAATAAATACAAGGGCAAATTCCATGGACTGATACAACCAACTACCCCAATGGGCGTCCTTAGGGTATAATTGATGGCGCGGTTTTCCATGGCGTGACTTTCACTCGAAAATTGCATGGCCGCCGTGGCAAAAAACCGAAAATTTTGCGCCGCGCGAATCATTTCATTTTTGGCCAACCAAAGGGGTTTCCCTTGATCATTGCTCTCCGCCAGAGCCAACGCATCCCTCAAATTATCAATACCCTCAGCAATGGCATTCAACACCTGAAACCTTTCCTCTGTCGGCGTATTGCTCCACAAAGGGAAAGCAGCAGCAGCAGCAGCATAAGCCACAGCAACATCTTTCTCATCTGAGTTTGGGATGGTGCCATAAACCTTGCCTGAGGCCGGATTATAATTGTCCAATACGGCGCCACTGTGACACGCACACATTTCACCGTTGATGTAATTTTCAATATTCATGCTACGCTCTTTTGGGTAAAACCTATCCTGTTAATTGCGACCAATTTCGGCAAAAATTTCATAAGAATGGGGCGATGCCCAGATGGCATTTTCACTCACACTCACCCCATAACCTTGTCGGGGTTGAAAGGAAATCCGCACATCCCTGTCCATATACCAACTCCGCTGCTTGATGGTCCACTGTATCAACTGTATTTTTTGTTTCCGGTAATTCACCATCAATTCTTGCAGTTCGGCCGCTGTATCTTGGGCATTAAATCGCACAATTTTCAATGCACCCGAGGAATCCACCGTTTCATCGTATTTCGATTTCTTGGCAGCTTCCGTCAACGACCACTCCGTAACCCATTCCAGTTCGTTTGACCAATCGAGGGTATCCATGGATTCCGTGCTCACTTCATCGCCCTTCGTTACCGTTTTACGCAGCCCTGGTTGTGATTTTTGCAACCAATCAATTTCTTTTAGCGCAAATGACACAAATCCATCTTCCGCGGCAACATTTTGGGGGGAACCTGCATCATTGCAAGCAACCAGTGCAATCACACCCAGCCCAACCATCCATATCTTCCTCATAGTATCAACGATTTACCCGTCATTTCCAATGGCTGAACCAATCCCATCATTTGCAACAGTGTGGGCGCTACATCGGCCAAAATGCCATTGCGCAAATCCTGCTCACGCTCCTGCGTTACCCACCAAACAGGCACCGGATTCGTGGTATGTGCTGTATTGGGCGAACCATCATCATTCACCGCGAAATCGGCATTCCCGTGATCCGCAATGATCAAAAACTCATATCCCAATTCCTCACCCACTTCAACCAATCGCTGCAAGCAAGTATCCACCGTTTGAACCGCTTTGATAATCGCTTCGTACACACCCGTATGTCCCACCATATCCGCATTCGCAAAATTCAAACACACAAAATCATACTGTTCCTGTTGCATTTTGGCAATGGCCCGATCCGTCAATTCCACTGCACTCATCTCAGGTTGTAAATCATAGGTTGCTACCTTCGGCGAGTTTGCCATCAATCGATCCTCGCCCTCAAACGCAGCTTCTCTTCCCCCAGAGAAAAAGAATGTAACATGGGGATATTTCTCCGTTTCTGCCGCACGCAATTGGGTTTTCCCAGCCATCGATATAACCTCTCCCAATGTTTGTTGCAAATTCTCATTCTCGAACAGCACGCCTGAAATCTTATACTTTACATCGTATTGCGTCAGCGTGTAATACTGCAATTTCAACTTCCGAAGTCCCTGAGCCGTAAAATCCTCCTGCGTCAGCGCCCGTGTTATCTGCCTGCCGCGATCGGTGCGAAAGTTCGCATTCACCACCACATCACCCTCGGCAATCAGACCTTCACTGCCCGACAAACAGCGCAAAGCCGACATAAATTCGTCGGTGACACCAGCGTTATATTCAGCTTTAACAGCAACCAATGCATCGCTCACTGTTTTGCCTTCGCCTTTCACCAACAAATCGTAACAAACCTTTACGCGCTCCCATCGCTCATCGCGATCCATCGCATAGTAACGTCCCACCACCGTACTCAACTTCGCGGAAGTACCATCGATGTGCTGCAGCAAATTGGTCAAATATCCCAATCCCGACTTGGGATCTGTATCCCGTCCGTCCAAAAATGCATGAACGAACACTTTTTTTACTCCGTACGCCAGGGCGATACTACACAGCTGTTTGATGTGTTCGATGTGGGCGTGCACCCCGCCATCGCTCAGCAAACCCATGATGTGGAAAGGACGATTTTCCGACTTCGCTTTATCCATCGCGGCCAACAAAACAGCGTTGTTCGCGACCGACCCCTCAGAAAAAGCTTTGTTAATTTTG
>SXYY01000186.1 GCA_005788145.1 Bacteroidota bacterium | reverse complement strand
GAAAACTTTTGAAAATCTTAACTTATTGATTTTCAATGAGAATGAAACAAAAATAAAAAATCCTCTCTCTCCGCCCGATACAATCTCAGATTGTTTCATTTCCGTTGAAACCGTTGTCCTGCAACGGTTTCTTTGTTTTATGACGTTTCAGCAAATTGCATGTTGTTTCATCAAAAGTTCCCATTGATAGTGGTTCCAAATAAGCGGAATCGCTCGACTATTAATTTCACTGAGCCTTGCAATAATATTTATTTCAAATTAAATAAAATATGGGTATCGGCTTTGCGTTATGCTATAAAACGCGGACACTATGAAATGAACAATACTAACTCTCAGCAGTAGTTTTTAATCACTGACCGTAGGAGGTTGTTTTATTGTTTAATACTAGTGTTATGAAAAACAAAGCATCTTTCATCGCAAGGCTTAAGAGCCCAAAGTTCAATCAATTCATTATCGCCATTCTTTTATTTTTTGGCTCTAGTCCTGCCGTAAGGAGTCAAATCATTGCGGTAAATACATCCTACATTATGAATTTAAGCGGTAACCAAAGCGTTAAAATGGTTGGAATAGAAAATATCACCCCCATTGGGTGTTTCTCAGTTCATAAAGGATTTGCCAGTGGTGATCCTACTATTTGGAAAATGGACATCACCCCAACAGGGTATCACCATGCATATTTAGCCAATCAATGCGCACCCATGATCGGGCTTGATTATATAAGTAATCCTAAAATGAATGAATCAGGGCAGCGGTCTTTTTGCATGATAAAATGCGGTATGAAATTTTCGACAGAACGATTTGCAGGGGGAATTGAATATGGTGTTCAACCCAGTAGCAGTCGCCAGCAGTTTTTTACTGTTCGATTGGGGTATGTAATTGGATTGACACATGATTGCTTAAGAAAGAGGATCCACAGTCAGTATATGAATCGATTTTTGGAATTGTAGGCATTCATCATATGCTGAATCCGTTCAATCTACCCGACCGGTGTACTAATTAAATTTCACATTAACTAAATCAAACAAGTAATTGATTTTCAATGATAATGAAACAAAAATAAAAAATCCTCTCTCTCCGCCCGATTTTGAAAAAAGCCCCTTTGTGTCAAACAAAGGGGCTTTTTCTTTGGTGTTTTATTACCTAATACCCCACAGCAGTTATTGTTCCTGAATTTGTGGTTGACGCAACGTTTTCTTACCTTGCTTTCGTGAATATCAACGGATGGATTGATTTAACCGCACCCTATTTGCCAACGCTTGTGGTGGCTTTAGTTGTTGTGGTACAGTCGCTGTTCGGCGTGGGCGTTTTGTTTTTGGGTACGCCGCTGTTATTGATTCTCGGACTCAATTACCTAGAGATATTCAATGTGCTGTTGCCCGTATCGCTCTGCTTGAGTTTCATTCAAACGATTGTTGGGTGGCGACATGTTCAGTGGACCACCGTAAAGTGGTTTGTTTTACTTTCACTCCCCGCTACAGCCTTGGGCACACTATTGCTCAAATCGATCGTGGGCGCTGCCTTTTTACCCATCGCCATTGCTTTGTATTTGGCTGCGGTGTCCATTGGATTCTATTTTCACGCCTTCCCCAATGCGATTGAATGGGTACTGAGACGCGATCGAATCTATTTGGTAGCGATGGGGTTGATTCACGGGGCGACAAATTTGGGTGGTCCTTTGCTATCGACCTATGTGCTCGCGAAATACAACGATAAACAACAAGCCAGGGCAACCACAGCCGTTTGTTATGGATTATTGGTTCTGGTGCAACTGTTGACATTAAGCATCACTGGCAACAGCTTAAGGTTCACCCAAACGAATCTCGTGCAAATAGCCATTGGGATTTTGGTCTTTACGTTGACTAATGCATTCGTTTTTCATCGGATCAGTAACCAGAAGTTTCGCTTGTTTTTCGGTTTCTTACTGCTTTTGATGTCGGCCCTGTTGATGGTGCGATATTTTGGTTAGACCTTTTGACAAGAAGTTAGACAGCGCTGGGCCTGCCCACTATGTCCATATTCAAGGAGCGATGCTGCCCACGTCGAAGGTACGAATTTCCCATCGCTGTGATTTGTAACCAAAAGCACAGAACTCTTCATTTTTTTAGACCATTTTTGCAACATGTTGAAAGGGATGTTGTTCGCCGTTGGGTTGGGATTGGTGGCGGTTGTAGCGGAAAAATTCACGCCACCCGCATTCAATGGGATCCTCATTGCCTTGATTTTGGGAATGCTCCTCGGCAATTTGCTGAAACTCCCTTCAGCCCTGGAATCGGGAATCACTTACGCCAGTTCCAAAATGTTGGAACTTTCCATATTGTTCCTTGCCGTTGGTATCAACTACACCGATATCGCCGTTTTGGGCGTTCAGCCTTTTGTTGGGGTAGCGGTGGTGGTCTTTGCAGTGCTTTTTCTGTCGTTTTTTCTTTCCAAGCGATTCAACTGTCCGGGTAACACCGGCATTTTGGTGGGCTTCGGTACAGCCATTTGTGGATCCAGCGCCATCGCCGCCCTTGCGCCATCGCTCCAAAAACAAAACAAAGAAGATGTGGCCATCGCCATGGCGGTTGTCAATCTGTTGGGGACCTTTGGCATGCTCGTTTTGCCATGGGCTTTGCTTCAAATCGATTGGCCCAGCAGCGATGTGGCTTCCTCGGCCATCGGATATTTGGTGGGTGGTTCCCTGCACTCTGTGGGCAATGTGGCCGGCGCCGGCTTTGCCATTGGAAAATCGGCAGGAGATGTGGCCATTACCGTAAAATTGGCCCGCGTAGCACTGCTAACCCCTGGTTTGATTTTCATGACCTACCTCACCCAACGCAGCGCCGAGGGCAACTGGAAACGCTACTTCAAATTGCCCTGGTACTTGATTGGATTCATCATCGTCACGTTTGTTGTGAGTGTGGTCGATATGCCCAAACCCGCCCTCAAAGACATTGAATACATGGGAAAAGTCATCCTCACTGTGGCGATGGCTGCGATCGGACTCAAAGTCAGCTTCAAGAAATTGCTGCAAGCGGGCAGTCGTGGTCTCCGCTTTGGCTTAGTGATGTTCGTGCTTCAACTCTCCCTTTTGGGATTGATGCTTGTGTTGATGCGCTGAATGGATTGCGCTTAGGAGAAAGTAATCACCAAATCTTTCTCGATGTCGGGGTGCAAACTGCGTGCAACCGGACAAGTATTGGCTACCCGGATCAAGATTTCTTGGATGTTTTCGGGTAGGCCGGTGGGTAAATTGATGTGAATGTGGCTGCTAATTTTGGAAATTCTACGTGGGTCCGAGGCCATGTGTTTGGTGGTGTCGGCTGTGATTTCCGTGATTTTAAATCCTTTGGTTTGTGCGTAAATGCCGATGGTGGTAATGATGCAAGTGGTTAAACTCAGCGCGCACAAATCGGTGGGAGAGAAGGCCGATCCCATCCCTTTGTTGTCAGTGGGTGCATCGGTGAAAATCTCTGTGCCACTTTGCAGATGAATGTTGCTACAACGTAATTGTCCGAGGTATTTGGTGCTTGCGGTTGCCATGAAGCGAAATTACGACAAACTTTTGGGCCCCTTGACCGATGTAAAGGATAAATTTGCTGTACAGCACTACCTTTGCGTGGATGCGAAGGATTTCAATCATTCTGCGATGCCCTCAATTAATGGGTGGGCTTCGCTTTTCGGTTTTGATTGTACTTTTTATTTCCATGTGGACCAATGGTCTGCTAGCGCAAAATGCATTTTCACTGGGAATACAACCATTGAAAATTCCGAATATGCCGCAATTGCATTCATTTGCGGCGGCCCAATATCAAGGGAAATGGTATTTATTCGGTGGCCGCCGCGACGGGCTCCATCGAAGGCAGCCTTTCCGGGCCTTCGATTCCGCCCACGCCAATCGCTATATCTATTGTGTTGATCCGGAATCCCAAACCGTAGATTCACTGTCCATCCAAAACCTAAATCCCTCACTCCAATCGCAATTGGCTTCCACCAATATGCTGTTCCACCAAGAAGATAACCTCCTCTACCTCGTTGGTGGATATGGGTTGCCCTGTCGAAAAGACATTTCCCTGTTCTCGCCGCCATCGCGTTTCACTGACCCCGAAGCGCATCGCACCTTTCCCTACCTCACAAAGGTGGATTTGGCCAAGCTCAGCAGCGAATTCGCCAAACAAACCGAACCCAATTCGCGCAAAAACCAAATCAAAAAGAAACAACTCCCGTTGGCTACACTTTTATCTGCCTTTGAACAATGGACCGATCCCCAATTTGCACTCACCGGGGGTGCCATGTTCAATCAGATCGACTATTACCCACACAAACAGCCGGTAATCACTTTTTACTTGGTGGGCGGACATCGCTTCGATGGTTTATACAATCCCATGGGACCGCAAAACGGACCTGGTTTCGAACAAGAATACCACCATGGTGTGCGCAGATTTCAGTTGACCAATGTCACTGTCAAATCGCACAAAAAGCGCAAAAGCCGCAAAAAATCAACGCAAACAAAGGAGATTGTCATCTGGCACTCACCCCTCATCGACAGTCAATTCCGTCGTCGTGATGTGAATGTCATGGAATCGCTGCATCACAGGCTCGCGCAAGTGGGAAGTGGAAGCGCTGACCAAATTCTCATCGATGGTGATAACATTGCTGCTTCTCCCTTCCCTCCGGTTCAAAAAGATCTGTTGGTGTTTTCTGGCGTCTTTCAAGAACGCGCCAACATTCCATACACCAACCTGCTGGAGATCAATGCAGATTCCAGTACCATCAAACCCATAAACAGATTTAACCAACTGCTAAACCAATACCACAGCGCCCATACATCGCTCTATTCCTACAAGGTGGATGCACAGTTTTTTCTGTTTTTTGGTGGCATCGCCCAGTATTTTTTCAATGATTCGGGCTTGTTAACCCAAGATCCCGATGTGCCTGTGGTTTCCACGGTATCGCTCATCGAGCGCACGGCAGCCAACGAATACAGTGAATATGCACTGCCCATTCATCTGCCCAAAGGGGTAGGGGCGGGCACCGAATTCATTCCGGCGAATACGGTTCCGCGCATGGAAGGTACTGATGTGATTGATCTGGAATCCTTGCAAGGCGATTCCCAGCTCTTTGGCTACCTCGTGGGAGGTTTCTCAACCACGGCGCCCAATGTTTTTTTCGACAATGATGCCGACGAAAGCAAAGCCGAATCGCATGCCTATGCGGTGTATTGGAAACGCAACAGCGAATTTCGCGACCCCGCACAGAAATTAGCGCTCAAGGAGGCGAAAGTGGTCACACAAGGTAACAACGGACAAATCCATTTTCAAGCCTTTACGAATACCGAGAACGGGAAAGTTTATTTCATGATCCACATGGAGCAGGAAGGGCCTTGCACCCTGACCCTTCGCGATGAATCCAACAAAACGATATTAAGACACGAATTTCCGGGCGGATTGCCCAAAGGCGAAAGTGTTTTTGCCTTGCCCCTGTACGATCCCAACCGCGCCAAAACCTATCAAGTAGTGCTTGAAGCCGGAGGGGTAGTTCTGCAAGAACAATTGATTATCAATCCGTAACAACATAAAAAAGCCCCCTCGTTTTCAACAAGGGGGCTTCGTTTGGAGGTCGGAAGCGGATTCGAACCGCTGTAAAGGGTTTTGCAGACCCGTGCCTAGCCACTCGGCCATCCGACCTTTTTAGGGAGTGCAATAATACGAAAAATAATTCTCAAATAACAGCGCCGTCTGCCATTTCTATGATGCGATCTGTTTTCTTCGCAAAATCGGGATTATGGGTTACAATCAGCAAAAAAGTACTTGAGTTGAATTAAAATCTTTAACGCTCAAAAACAGCCTGTCCGCCAATGTAAGTATGCCAAACCTTCGCTTTGGGAATTTTTTCAGTCGCTACGGTCATCAAATCGGTGTCCATGACAATGAAATCAGCCATTTTCCCTGCTTCCAAAGAGCCTGTGCGCGTTTCGTCAAAATTGGCATAAGCCGCCCACAATGTCATACCCCACATCGCTTGCTTGCGCGAGAGGGCTTGCTCTCCAATGAAAGGACGTTCAAGTTTTCCCGCGGCATCCATGCGCTGTGTTGCGGCGTAGAATGTGTTAATGGGCGATATGCCCTCTACTGGGAAGTCTGTACCCAATGCAATGACTTTGGCTTGGGAAAGTAGGTTTTGATATGCGTAACCGCCTTTGGCAACTGTGCCGCACAATCGCTCATCGGCCCATGGCGCATCCGAAGTGGCATGGGTGGGTTGAACGCTGGGGATAATGCTGCGTTTGGCAAAAATTTTCTGGTCTTTGGCATTGACAATCTGTGCGTGCTCAATGCGCCAACGGGCATCATAGCCTTCGGGAATGTTCTTTTGGAATGTGCGAAGTGCAATGGCATTGGCGCTATCACCGATGGCGTGTACGCAGACTTGAAATCCTTTGTTCAGCAGATACACTTGATACATCTCAAATTTCGCCTCATCAATGATTTGCAATCCTTTGTGTCCGAGTTGGTCGCAATAATCCCCTTTTAATAGGGCTCCGCGAGACCCCAATGCGCCGTCAAGGTACATTTTTACAGATCGCATGGTAAACAAGTCGGTGTAAATCATCCCATTTTGGGAGATGTAACCCAAATTTTCATCGCTCAAGGAAAGCATGCCATATATGCGTAAATCGAGTTTGCCTTGTTTTTGTAAATCCTTGATCAGGGTGATATCGTCTTGCGAGATACCGGCTTCGGCGATTTGGGTAAGTCCTTGCGCGTGACAGTTTTTCAATCCCGTGGCAAGTCCCTTTTCCCAGGCGCTGAAGGGTGCCTTTGGCAATTGCGATTTCACCAAGTCTGCGGCATTGTCGATGCAAATACCTTGAAATTTTCCGTTGACTTTCACAAACTCCCCACCGGGGATTACTGATTCTGTGTTGAGGTTTAGTGCTTTCACTGCAGCGGAGTTTATCCAAACGGCGTGACCATCGATCCTGCTCAAACACACCGGAGTGTTGGGAAAGGCTTTGTCGAGCAATGCCATACCCGGATACGATTTCGTTACCCAATCATTTTGGTCCCAACCCCGTCCAATCAACCACGGCAGTGTGTTTTTTTTGCTGAACTTTTTTGCGCGTTTCACTGCATCAGCCTCGGATTTGCAACCCACGAGGTCTACTTCTGTGAGTCCTTTTGAATAGGCCAAGAAATGACAGTGCGCATCAATGAATCCGGGATAGATGAATTTGCCGGGAAACTCCATCTTGGGTATGGTTGGGTAGAGGGAATCGGCTGTTCTGACATTCCCCGTGTACAAAATGACGCCATTCTCTACAACCATGGCAGTTGCCGTGGTAAAGCCCGTATCGGCCAAGTAAATTTTTTCTGCCGTGTAAATCACTCTATTTGATTGATTTTGAGCGCTCAAGGTGAATTGGCTAAAAAAAACAATCAGAAATATTAAAAACAATCGCTTCATCTTTTGGGGGTTAGTGGCACATTTGTTGTTACAAAATACGCAACATCTTTACAACTAGTTGCAAAAATCACAAAATCTATGAACAAACGTCGCATTCTCCAGGTAGTATTGGTAATTTTCATCGTTGGTTGCTTGGTCGGTTACAAACTTTGGACCACGCCTCCTGAAAATCAATCGACTGGTGCGCCAGATTTTGAAAAGAACCTACAAGAATGGGTGAGTTCGCTGGATGCCGACACCGGCGCAGCGAGAACCTTTTCAGCTTTCGTTGGTAAGAGCGTGAAATTTTCCGGGGAAGTGGCCGATGTCATGGGCGATAGCAGCCTAACCCTTCAAATCAAAACTGGGGTTGAGGGCTTTAACGTTAATGCCAATTTTCACCAAGATTACAAATCCACTGTGAGCGGGGTTGTCGCTGGCGATGTAGTTACGCTGCAGTGTGTTTGTGATGGCTTGATGGTGCCAATGTCTGCGGACGACTTGTTTGCGGAGAAAAAGATTGATATGAGTCGCTGCACAATTCTCAATTTGGAACAACACAAAGCCGATGTCTCAAAATCATTGGATCACGCCGAATCGGAATCGGGCGAACAACCAGACGCAAAGTAACCCCCACAAAAACCATTGCTGAAAAATCAATAACAACAACCACAATCAAAATAAAACCATGAAAAAATATATTTTCCTTGCTGCCATCGCATTAATGCCTTTGTTTTCCTCAGCCCAAGTTTACAAAACTTCTGCGGGTAAAATCTCTTTCGTGAGCAAAACGG
>SXYY01000185.1 GCA_005788145.1 Bacteroidota bacterium | reverse complement strand
CAAGTGGTTTATGCCTTTGGAATCAACGTTTGGAAGTCAACCGACGGTGGCGCTACTTTCAAAGTGAGTGGACATTGGGTGGGGAGTGGCGGTGCCGATGATATCCATGCAGACCAACACATTGGCGAATTTAATATTACAGGTAAGACCCTATTTGCAGGCAATGACGGGGGTGTTTATTTCACACGGGATGCGGGTAAGATTTGGAACAATATCACCAAAGGCATCAATAACTCCCAGATTTATCGCCTTGCAGTAGCCCAAACAACCGATGATTTGGGTGCACACGGTTATCAGGATAATGGTTCGATGCAACACCACAATGGGGAAATTTTTACCTATTTCGGGGGCGATGGCATGGATTGCGCCGTTGATCCTACCGATGAGCGCTATGTATACGGCTCTTATGTGTTTGGCATGATATATCGTGCCTTCGAAAAGAATGATGTCACCACTATAGGAGCCAATGGCACCAATGGAATCACCGAGGGTGGTGGGTGGCTAACGCCCTTTGTGTTGCAAGAGGGCAATCCCAATCGAATGTTTGCGGGCTATAACAACCTTTGGCGATGCGACAGTGTGAAATCGGCAGGGACAATCAAATGGACAAGAATTTCAACGGGTTGGACGGGTTCGGTTCGACAGATAAAAAGCAGCAAATCCAACCCTCGACACTTGTATGTCATCCGGGGCGATGGCAAGCTCATGTTTACAAGGAATGCCGAAGTGGCAACACCGGTTTGGGTGGATATTACACCTCCTTCCACCCTGTTTTCTTTGAGAATCATGGAGCCAGATCCCTTGGATAGCACAAAATTATATGGGGCAAGTGTTACGAATTTATTTGTGAGCAACAACAATGGTACAACCTGGAATTCCACAGTATTGGCATCGCTCACTAAAACGGCCTACCCAGGATTTAACTGGGGTGTAATCAATGTGCTTAAGGCCGATCATTCTGCATCACCGGCGGGTTTGTACGTGGGCACGGATCGCGCAGTGTATTACATGAACCAAGTTTCTGGAAGTACCTATGGCTTAAACGAGTTCGCCAATCAATTGCCGTTGTGGATGGATGTATCGGATTTAGACATTTATCACTCTCCGCTGGGACGCGATTACAGTTTTGTGTATGCCAGTACCTATGGCAGGGGTGTTTGGAAAAGCCCACTGTTTGATGATGGTTCCGGAACGTATCGCTCAAAAATGCTCTCCTATGATTCCATTTTTACGGTGGGTGGTGTGATGCGGTTGCAGGAGAAAATACCGGCATCGGTTTATGGAATTCGCTCAACGACATGGACTATCAAGCCATCGACCTTTAGCTGGGTAAGCGGTGATTCAAACAGTTTGCAACCCGAGGTGAAGTTCAATCAGCCGGGTGTGTATTCTATTTCCCTTGCAGCTAAAAGTTGTACATCCAACGCCACAGAAACCAAGAATTTGTGGGTAAGGGTCTTTCCCGCAGCAATATCGGCCACTTGCAACTCCAAGACCCGCTTTCAAACTTCAAATTTCGGCATAGGGGTATTCGATGTGAAACTCACCGATAATCATTTTGAATCAGGTACGTACTTCGATGACGGTGAGCAATTGGATATGTCGGCCCAGAAAGTCTTCCGCGTAAAACCCAACACCGATTATACGGTTCAGGTAAAAGTGGGGTTGTACAACAATGAAAATGTTCGTGTTTTCATGGATTTCAACAACGACGGCAAGTTTCAGTTGTTCCGGGGAGAGGTGAGTGCACAAGTGAGTGCAAAACCCACGGATTATGCCCAGGTAAAAATCAAGACGCCGGCGCAGATGCAATTGAATCAAGCACTGCGTATGCGGGTGATTAGCGATTACAATAACATCGACACCACAGGGTGTGGTACTTGTAACTATGGACAGGCCGAAGACTTTTCACTGGTTTACGAGAAAACCACGGTGGCGTTTGGCGTGGATCGCAAGAAAATTTGTGCGGGAGAATCTGTGGTTTATCGAGATTCTTCTCAGGGGTTGATTGGACTTTATGAATGGGATTTTGGTATCGGTGCAGTTCCAGCCAAGGCGGTTGGAGTGGGACCTTGGACGGTAAAGTATACCACTGGGGGGTTCAAAAATGTGAAACTGCGTCTCAATGGCGGTGAAGATAGTTTGGTGAAATTGGCCATGGTGGATGTGGTGAAAATGCCATCGGCACAGGCCGTGGTGAAATCAGGCAGCTCGCCGCAATGCGAAGGTGTGGCTTTGTCGCTTGCTGCTAGGGATGCCGACGCATTGAGTGTAAATTACCAGTGGTTCAAGGGTGTTAATCCGGCGACGACATTGACCAAGGACAGTGTACTGAGTTTCAATCCTGTGTATTTGAAAGATACCGGTGATTATTGGGTGATTTCGGAAAATCGCGGCTGCTTCGATACAAGCGCAGTTCTCAAAGTAAATGTTTGGGCAAAACCCATCGCAACAATTGGTTACGATGCTTCTTATGTCCCGTGTTTGAAGGGGAATTCATTTGTGTTTCAGGATTTGTCGACGGTCTTCAATGGGACAATCGAATCGCGCAAATGGACGGCTTCGAATCCTTTGAAAACGGCCACGACGGCCACGTTTCAGCAGAAATTCTCTGGTGCGGGCAGTCATACTGTTCAACTGATTGTTAGCTCTAACAACGGCTGTCGGGATACCGAGGCGGTGGTGGTGAAAGTGAATGGACATCCGCAAGCAAAATTTGCGTTTGACAAACCATCGCAGTGCGACAAAGGCAATGTATTTCAGGTAGTCAATGCCAGCGCGAATCCCGCGGCTTCCGGAGGGGGCGGTGTATGGAGCTATTACAACTGGGCCGATGGAAACACAGGTTGGGACGCCTTGGATGCCAAGCATAGCTACAATCAATTTGGCAAATACAATGTGCAGATGGTGGTGAAAAATACGGCAGGTTGTTTTGATACTACTTACCAAATGGCAATGGTGTATTTAACCCCCAAATCGCAAATCTCCAGCGGTGTTTCGGAGGTGTGTGAAGGACAATCATTTGTGATCAACGATGCGTACTTGACCCATGCCGATCCCAACGATGTGGTTTTGAGTATGTGGGATTTTGGAGACGGACGCAAATTGAACAGGGCTTTGGCATTGAAATCGGGCAAGCGCGATACGCTGTGGTCGTATGCTGGTTTTGGCAATTATAGTATCAAACAAGTGTTAAAAATGAAAGTGCTGGGCTGCGCGGATTCTTCTTTAATCAAGGTGGATGTGAATTCCATTCCCAAAGCCGTTATAGTGGCCTCGAATCCTATGGTGTGTGCATCGATGCGTTCAGTAGATTTTGTCAACCAATCCACCAATGCCGATGGGAAACCCATGAATTTTGATTGGGTATTTGGCGATGGGATAGGGGTTTCCGTCTTGACTGCGCCGAGTTATTTGTACAACAGCCCGGGAAAATATGTGGCACGTTGTATTGCGACAAATAAGGGCTGTAAGGACACCGCGTTGAGTCAGACCATAACGGTGCTTCCCCAAGTAAATGCCGATTTTTCGTATAGTGAATTCGCTTTGCAACAGCGCTTGGGATGGCGATTCGCAGCAACAGACACATTGAATGTGCCGCTGGATCGCAATTTTCAGTGGAAATTTGAGAATCCTGATGCAACCACATCACAGGGACAGGGGAAGATTTGGCAACAGTATTTTACGGCCAATGGAAAATACACCGTAAAGTTAATCGCCAGCAATTCCATTGGTTGTCGCGATTCCAGCACACAGATCATCGATATTTCCGAGGCAGTGCTGCGCTCTCAGCAAAACGAATTGAATGCATATGTATTCCCGAATCCAACCACGGATCGGGCGGTATATAAATTTTCGGCCCGCAAAGGCGATGTTGTAATGGTGAAAATGTATACCATCTTGGGTCAATCGGGATTGTATGAGCGCACTTGGACCATCCCCGAAGATGGAGTCTATTTTGACGAAATCGCGATGCGTAAATGGGATTTGTCGGCAGGAATGTACCCTTTGGTGATTCAGCGGGGTGATCAGCGGGTGGAAGTGATGATGATTTTGATGGAGTGACCCTGATAGCGTACAATGTAGGTTGCTGGGGGAAGGTATACTTGGTGGCTGCTTTGGGATGCAAGAGTTAATTTTTGCAACAGCTGACCATGGATGTTGTGAATGGAAACGAGGAGTGGGCGGTCTGAATTTGTGACCAATTGTTGTTGAGTGGGGTCAAATCCCAGAGGGGGTTTGGCAATGAAGTTGCTGGTTGAATTCATCGGCAATTGATGGATTACACCCACCGCGTCGAGATCGAAGCCACTGCTTGGAAAAGGCGTGGGCCAAGGGTCATTGATGATTCTACCATCGCTGTCTTTGCTGCCCAGGGTAGAATCCAAACTGCCAACCACGTCTATGATGCGTACATATTTGATTTCATTGATCCGGATGTTACTCATCATGGCCAGGTCTTGTAAATCGAAAGGCGTGCCGAAAGGATGTCGATATTTTCCGGCCAAGTTGTGAATTTGTGTAGGCTGGGTAAAGCCGAAAGCACTGGTTTGAGTTTTTGTTTGAGTGAGGCTTTTTGCAGGGAAACGGGCCCATGCCAGGCTGTCTGTACTCACCTCTACAAAGGCCAATTCCAAAAACGTATCGAGGAAGGTGTTTTCAAAGACGGCGAAATCGAAGCCATTGCCATTGGTGATGGGTGGATCGAAGGTGAGGGTGGCGATGCCGCCATCGCCGAGGGAGACCACACCATTGCTGGCGGCGGGGCCTTCGGCCCCGGCCGCCGTACCCACGCTGGCAAAGCCAGAATCAGGCACGTTAATCTGCCTCAATCCCCGCTGAATACTGCACCGCTTCGCCCAGTTGATGAAGCAGGAACTGTCGGACCGCAAAGCGGTCGACCCCGGCTGCCCTGCAGCCGGGGCATACTGGGAATAAACATCGCCAAAATAAAAACACAGTGTGCCAATCACCCACAGAGGGAATCTTAAGTGGCGATTTGACAAACGATGGATCAATGAAATGCAGTGTTGGTTAAGCGCTCAATTTGGCTTCAATGCCCAAAATGATTTCATCACAGGCCGCATGGTTCTTGGCCAACAAGGCCTTTGCCTCAGCAACAATGTTGTCGGCCCAGGGTTTGTCCGACAGTCCCTGCGCATTGATCAATACATTTAACCAAGCACCGCGAACCGCGGTTTTGATGCACAAGGCACCTACACCCACATCCGAAAGTGAATTGGGATTGCCGTGATCGGCCATTTGCTTCAGCAAAGGCAAACACTCATAGGCATTTCGCATGGTACGATAAGGTACCTCGGTGGCGTATTTGGATGCTTCTTGTATCGCTTGTTTGCGGATGGCAACTTGCTCTGCGGTATCTTT
>SXYY01000034.1 GCA_005788145.1 Bacteroidota bacterium | reverse complement strand
TATTCACAATGGGCGATTAAGTTCATCCCATTTTACCGAAATTTGTGGAATCGTGAACCAGCCTTCTCCCAATTTATTTCGTCTTTCTGGACTTGAACCCTTTACCCTAACCCGTGAAACCAATTTTGTTAATATTGGTGAACGGACCAATGTAACAGGTAGTCGACAGTTTGCCAAAATGATCCTTGTCGGTGATTATAACAAAGGCTTGGATGTGGCGCGGCAGCAAGTGGAGAACGGAGCTCAAGTCATCGATGTAAACATGGATGAAGGGATGCTCGATGGCAAAGAGGCCATGGTAACCTTCCTCAACTTGATCGCCGCAGAACCCGACATTTCTCGTGTTCCTCTGATGGTTGACTCCAGCAAATGGGAAGTCATTGAGGCCGGTCTGAAATGCCTTCAAGGAAAAGGCATTGTCAATTCCATCTCATTGAAAGATGGGGAAGCCGCCTTCATACAAAAAGCAAAATTGGTGCATCGTTACGGTGCTGCAGTGGTCGTAATGGCCTTCGACGAAACCGGACAAGCGGATAGCTACGAACGAAAGATTGCGGTATGTGAACGCAGTTATAACATTCTCAAATCCATAGGTTTCCCTGTCAACGATATCATCTTTGACCCAAACATCCTCACTGTTGCCACAGGCATTGATGAGCACAACAACTATGCTGTTGATTTCATCGAAGCAACCCGTTGGATCAAAGCCAACCTACCCGGCGCCAAGGTGTCAGGCGGCGTTTCCAACATCAGTTTCTCCTTCCGTGGCAACGACCGTGTTCGTGAGGCGATGCACTCCGCATTCTTGTATCACGCCATCAAAGCGGGTTTGGATATGGGCATTGTCAATGCGGGTATGGTTGAGGTTTACGACGAAATCCCCAAAGAACTCCTCGAACACGTTGAAGATGTTTTATTGAATCGCAGGGCCGATGCCACGGAGCGTCTGGTAACCCTGGCCGATCAATTCAAAGGCAAAAAAGAAGAACGCATAGAAGAAACGCAAGCTTGGCGATTGGGCTCCGTAGAAGAGCGCCTGAGCCACAGTTTGATCAAAGGCATTACCGAGTTCATCGACACAGATACTGAAGAAGCCTTCCAGAAATACCAAAACGCCCTTGGCGTAATTGAAGGGCCGCTGATGGATGGTATGAACCATGTAGGTGACCTCTTCGGCGCCGGAAAAATGTTCCTGCCCCAAGTCGTAAAAAGCGCCCGCGTAATGAAAAAATCCGTGGCCTATTTGCAACCCTACCTCGAAGCACAAAAAGCCCTTAACCCCAACGCCAAGCCTCAAGGTAAAATCTTGATGGCTACCGTAAAAGGTGATGTACACGACATTGGAAAGAACATTGTGGGTGTGGTATTGGCTTGCAACAATTACGAAATCAAAGACATCGGTGTGATGGTGCCTGCCGATAAAATTCTTGATGAAGCCCAATCATGGGGCGCAGATATTATCGGTCTTTCTGGTTTGATTACCCCGAGTTTGGATGAAATGGTGCACGTGGCCAAAGAAATGACCCGCCGCGGCATGTCAACCCCACTCCTTATCGGCGGCGCAACAACATCGCGCATTCACACTGCTGTAAAAATCGCCCCGAATTATGCCCACCCCATCGTTCATGTACTCGATGCTTCGCGCTCAGTTCCTGTTGCTGGAAGCCTTTTGGGTGATGATACAAAAGAACCCTTTTCCGAAAAAATCAAGCAAGAATACCTGGCGTTGGCAGAGAATCACGCGAAACGACAGTCGACCAAAGACCTCATCACCATTGAAGAAGCGATTGCAAACCGCTGGCAACACGACGGCGAGGTGATAGAACCCAAAACCATTGGCATACACACAGTGGAAATGCCCCTCTCTGAATTGGTGGATACAATTGATTGGACGCCCTTCTTCCAAACTTGGGAGTTGGCCGGACAGTACCCCGCAATCCTAGAGGATGAAATCGTAGGATCTGAAGCGAAAAAATTGCTGCACGATGCCAAAACCATGTTGAATCAGCTGGTTGCAAATCAATCGCTCCAAGCCAAAGGCGTTTGGTACATCTTACCCGCCAAAAAATTGGGTGAGGATGTAGCCGTTTACAATAGCACAGACGCTGCTAACGCAGATAAAGAGGGTCGTGAAGCCACTGAAACCTTCCATTTCTTGAGACAGCAAAGAAAAATGGCGGGGGGACTGCCCAATTACTCTTTGGTTGATTTTATTGCCGATGACAAAATAGATTATTTGGGTGGATTCGCTGTAACCACCGGATTGGGATTGGAACCCATTGTAGCGGCTTATGAAGCACAGCACGACGATTACCAATCGATCATGGCCAAGGCTTTGGCCGATCGTTTGGCGGAGAGTTTCGCAGAAAAGTTACACCAGCAGATAAGAACCCAATTTTGGGGCTATGCCGATGAAACTATGTTGAGCAATGAAGATCTAATCCGTGAGAAGTACCAGGGCATCCGGCCTGCGCCCGGCTACCCAGCATGTCCAGACCACACAGAAAAATCTACGCTGTTTAACCTACTCGGTGCACCTGAATCCGCCAACATTACACTCACTGAATCCATGGCCATGCTGCCCGCTGCCTCCGTCAGCGGCTGGTACTTCGCCCACCCCCAAAGCAAATATTTTGGATTGGGAAAAATCAACAAAGACCAAGTGATTCAGTACGCCGAAAGGAAAGGTATGGATTTGGAAACCGCCGAACGATGGTTGAGTCCCGTTTTGGCTTATTAACCCTTATTACACCAAAAACACTACTGCTTGAATGGATTCCCGTAGGCGGGATTCGTCAAAAAGGTGTTATCCGTCATTGTCAACAAAAACGCTTTCAAATCGGCCTTTTGTTGCGCAGTTAACTTCAGCTGTCTGTTTCCATGAGCCGCCATCATCGGACTAATTGTTGGCGATAAATAATTGACATTGTCGCTGTAATGATCGATTACCTCATCCAATGTGGCAAAACGGCCATCGTGCATGTACGGACCAGTGACAGCGATATTTAATAAACTTGGTGTCTTGAATAATCCTCGATCAGCCGGGTTGCCCGTAATCGCTCCGAAACCTTTGTCCGAAAAATTGCCATCCAACCCATTGTTGGCAATGCCGCCCATGTCGGGGTTGTTCTGCTGAGCCAAAGCACCACCGTGACAGTGAAAACAATCGGCCCCGGTGGTTAATCCTGTTACGGCATCAAAGTCCACCAAACCATTGTACAACAACGCACCACGCTTTTCAGACTCACTGAGCATACTAAACTTACCCGGAAAAAACCCATTAAATCGACTGTCTTTGCTCACCAGCGTTAACAAGAACTGCTCCATGGCTTTTGACATATCAAATACATTGGGCTTGCTGCCAAAGGCTTTGTCGAAATACTCAATGTATCGGTCGGTACGCGCCAAACGCTTTGCCAAGAGAGGCAGAGTCATCGCCATCTCATTGTGCGCTTGAATGGGCTCAAATACCAATTCTCTCAGGGTGTTCTGACGAGCGTCCCAAAAGAATTTCCTGCTGTAAGCGAGATTAAATAAAGGACTCGCATTGCGTGCTACCTGAAGTCCATTAATCCCGGAACTCAACTTCTTGGGCTCAGCAAAACCACTTTCTTGCCTATGACAACTACCACACGCTATGCTACTATCAAACGATAAAATGGGGTCGTAAAACAACATCCTCCCCAACATAATACCCTCTTCGGTAAAAGGATTGTCTGAAGGCAAGGAAGGCATACCAAACCTCCCTCCGGGGAAAATGGTTGTAGGGTCAACCTGCGTGGGTTTGTAAACCGACGGGGTCTTGTATACGGGATCGTTGGGATCTTTCTCACAAGATGAAAAACCCAATGTCAATAACCCTATGACAACCCAACCCAGTCTCATTGATGAATTTTTAAGGTGCCGGAATTTCGAAAGCAGAGTAAGTAGTAAGGTTATCCAAAACTTTCTGCATGAGTGCTTTTTCCTTCAAACCTTCAGAGTGAGATACAGAATTCTTCTTCATCTCAATACCCTGATAAAACTTATTTACGTGGTAATTAAACTGAACCGCAGTTGCCATCTTTTCCTTAACCTCAAACATTGCAGAACCCATGGAACCACCAACAGGCACTTCGAAGTTTCTAACCATTGGCATCGTGGCTGTATGAAAGCTCATGCCCTTTGTGTACTTGTCGGTCATGCTGTCCTTGTAATTGCCATCAATCGCCTGGAAGATGTAACCACCAGCCCATCCCCAATGCATACCTGTTAGGTTGCCATTCAACGGATGTTCAGCGCCCCATTGATTAGGATCGCCATGGTTAATCGCTGAATCCATGCCCAACATAAAACGCACCGCTTTGTATTTGCCGGCAGGTACCTCGTAATTAAACTTGGTTCTTTGCTTTTTGAAATCAATCCATTGATAGCCATCGCCAAGCATAACCTCCGTGCCATCCTCTTTTACTAGGCGCAACTTGGAAACAATCATCCCGAAATTGAAAAATTGTATGTATTCTTTCTGGGGCGATGGTTGCTCAAACCAACCCGACAAAAAAGTCAATGGTTGTCCGTTCCAAAGCGCTGAAAAATTCAAATCCACCGAAGTTTTCGTCTCGACAACAGGCGGAACCACTGGAGGTGTTTCCTCACAAGATTGAACCACGAAACCCATGATAGACAGCGCCATCACCAACAATGCTTTACTCCAATGTTTCATATTCTTTATAACAACTTAATGATTGATAAGTTTAACTTTTGAGCAACTTATACGAATATACAAAATTCCCATCGTTAATCCTAAGAAAATAGGGCCCCGCCGACAGTTCGCCAAGGCTCACAGTCAATTGCTTGGTTACATTTCCCTTGGTGTCAATATCCATCACTTTTTGGCCCACTGCATCAAACACCTCCATAACAATGGCCGATGGATTTCGTGCGTACAAAACAAATGAGCCAGCAGTTGGATTCGGGAACAACACAAATGCATTTTCCTGAACCTTGTTCAAATTCATTCCACCAATGCTCACTTTGGCCAACAACTTCACAAACGGGTCAAAAATGACCGTGTCTACCTCAAAATCAACCAATAATTTTAGCTCTCCAACCAGTTGTTTCGGCTCCCATAATACCAATTTTTCTTTTCCCTCGCCCCGCAATAATAGCGGAATGCGCACATGCCAATACGGTACACTGTTGTGGGATGGCGTCTGCTCACAAGCCAACGTAACCGTTTTGCCCTTTTGCTTCCAGTTTATTTTGAGATAGGGAAAGCCCTCTCCATAATACCACTGTTGAAAAAACGTATCCAAATTCCTGCCACTCGCTTTTTCCATATACCACGCCAAATCCGCTGTCTTGGCGAATCCATGACGGGTATTCTTTCCATTCAAATACAACCTACAACCTTCAAAAAAGGCTGAATCGCCGAGCTTATCACGAAGCATATGCAACAGCCATGCCCCCTTGTTGTAGGTCAATCTTCCGTTAAACAAACTCCCCACATTCAACGTGTCTTTGGGAAACACCGACCCACCATCATTGCCCGTAATGTTGCTCCGCATTCCACGCAACTTCCCATAGCTCTCCTCTTTGCTGCGCAAAAATTCGGTTGTCATCACCGTCAAATAGGTCGCAAACCCCTCATTCAGCCACAAGTCCTGCCATGTACCGCAAGTGACCATATCGCCGAACCATTGATGCGCTAACTCATGTGCCATCAAATCGTAAGAGAAATTCACCATGAAGCTCATCGTCTGGTGCTCCATCCCGCCGCCCCAAGTAAACTGGGCATGTCCGTACTTCTCCTTCTCAAATGGATACGGCACAAACAAACTATCAAACAACCGAATCATCGGCAGCACATCCTTGGTCTCACGCTCAGCATCCGTCCTAAACTGCGGAAAAACATAATTCAACACTGGCAGCGGTTTCGTCCTTCCAACCAATGGCGCATACTGGGTATACTCACTGTAATTTGTCACAGCAATCGCCACCAAATATGTCGCAATGGGGTATCGATGCTTCCAAACCATTAAACGCTGTGTGTCATTTAACACTTCATTCCGAACAACCACACCATTCGATGCTGCCTTCAGCGATGTGTCTGTATAAACCCAAACATCCAAACTATCAATTTTATCGTGGAGCGTCTGCTTGCACGGCCACCAATATTGTGCTCCATAAGGTTCGCTGAGGGTGTGCACAATCGGACCTTTCATGTGATTGTCGTGCACAAAATACCCAAATCCCCCGCCATTGCTTGGATTGCCTTGGTATATGATACCCACCGAGTCCCTGGATCCACCCAACCAACCACCTACTTTGAATACATAGAGCTGATTGCCGTTTCTGCGGTACAACAATGACTGTCCCCCTGCTCCATAAACGCCATCCACTTTGAGATTGGCCGATAAATCAAACCCCACAGAATCCGTATTCGCATTGACCGTAAAATGGGCCATCACATCGCCCTTAAAATAAGGCCCTCTGATGGGATTTACCCACCATTTGCAACGGTTGTAATCAATCAAATAGCCGTGCTTTACGCCGGAATTATTTCTGCGCGATAGTTGGTTTTGAAATTGCTGGTGTTCTTTGCAAACCAATTCCTCGGGCACCAATTGTGCTCCCAAAGGCAACATCATCAAAAAGCCCAACAACAACCCTATCCATTTTCGCATTACACAAAGTTCCTATATCCCTGCGGCCTAAACAACAGTTCATTAGGGAAAATGCACAACTCATACACAAAACAAAATCGCTTGGTAAACCTCCCTTACTTTTGCAACTGTGAAATTCAAGTGGTTACCCCTGTTTTTGATCATTCTGCTCGGCTGTATTTGGGGTAGTTCTTTCATCCTGATGAAGCGTGGATTGGTGGTTTTTACACCCATTCAAGTAGCGGGCATGCGGTTGTTTTTGGCAGGTATTTTCCTCACACCGTGGGTATATCGATATTCCCTGGGTTCAAAATTAACCATCGTTAATCCAGCCACCCAAGCGAACGAAAAACTGCTCAAACCCATCGATTATTTTTATTTATTTCTCACTGGCTTTGTGGGAAACGCAATACCCGCTTTTCTCTTTTCAACCGCGGGAACCCTCATCCCCAGTGGCCTATCTGGAATCCTCAACGCCTTTACCCCCATGTTTACATTGGTGGTTGGAAGTCTGTTTTTCACCAGCCCCTTGTCGCGTAATGGTTTCCTCGGAGTGGTTGCGGGAATCATTGGTGCAGTGTTTTTGTTGGGTCCTTCAATACTGGGACAGAAGGGCATGGAAATCCATCTCGGTGGTGCAATCATGGCCCTCGCCGCATCGGTTTTGTATGGATACAACATCAACCTCATCAAAACCAAACTCGCCCATATCCCCCCGATGGCCAAAACTGCCTACCCATTCGTTTTCATGGGCATATTATATGCGTTCGTGCTATGGAAAACCGATGTGATTGGACACTACAACCACGGCTCTGTAGAACTTGTCGCACCTTTCAACATACCCGCCAACCAATTCGCTTTGATTTGTTTGATTATTCTCGGCGTCATCGGTTCAGCAGTTTCCATGATGCTTTTCAATTACCTCATTGAACACACCACCGCATTGGTAGCGTCAACCAATACTTTTGTTATCCCTATAGTGGCTGTGGCATGGGGACTCATCGACCAAGAACCCATCCGTTGGAACATGATTGTTGGACTGTTATTATCACTTGTGGGTGTATACTTGGTGATGAAAAAAGAGTGACATCGCTCACAACAATAAACCCTGTACCCCGATTATATTTGTCAAACAAACATCTTTCATGAACATCAAAAACATACTCACTGATTTAGGCATTGGCGATACCTTGTCGGCCGCAAGTACTGGCACACAATGGATTCAAATAACAAATGCGCCTACGAGGGTCATCCATTCACCCGTAGATGGCGCCCACATTACCACCGTTCAATTTGCCGATAAACAAACCTATGATCAGGTAATTAATACTGCCCATGAAGCCTTCAAAACTTGGCGACATACCCCAGCACCGAAGCGTGGAGAAATCGTCCGACAGATCGGCGATGCCCTGCGCCAACACAAAGCCAATCTTGGTGCATTGGTGAGCTATGAAATGGGCAAGAGCCTCCAGGAGGGACTGGGTGAAGTGCAGGAGATGATAGATATCTGCGATTTTGCCGTGGGATTGAGCCGCCAATTGCATGGTTTAACGATGCACTCCGAGCGACCCAATCACCGCATGTACGAGCAATGGCATCCACTGGGCGTTGTGGGTATCATTAGTGCGTTTAACTTTCCGGTAGCTGTTTGGTCATGGAATGCGATGCTCGCCGCCATTTGCGGGAATACCTGCGTTTGGAAACCTTCAGAAAAAACGCCTGCCAGTGCCGCTGCCGTACAACACATTTTGCAAACGGTTCTAAAAAACAACCAACTGCCCGAAGGTATTTTCTGCCTCATACAAGGCGATCGCGAAATTGGTGAAGCCATGAGCCATGATACCCGCGTTCCACTGATTAGCGCCACCGGAAGTACCCGAATGGGCAAACGCGTAGCGGAAGTGGTTGGGCAAAGACTGGGCAAATCCATCCTCGAACTCGGCGGCAACAACGCCATCATACTTACCCCAGAGGCCAACCTCGAAATGGCCATGGTGGCCATCGTGTTTGG
>SXYY01000184.1 GCA_005788145.1 Bacteroidota bacterium | reverse complement strand
TTTGTTTTCTTTGGTGAAAGCTTCCATGCCCACGTTCACAGAAACCGCATCGTCCGAGTTCACTGGATCGCCAATTTGGTTGATTGAAGTTTGATTACATGCCCCAAAAGCGAGAGCCACAGTAAGGAATGCGCAGTGGATAGTTTTCTTCATAGCACAAAGATAGCATTAATTCAGACCCAAATTTGGATCGTACGGATAAAGCAAATACGGTTTTCGCAACTTTAAGAATTGGTCAATATCGGATTGCCATGAGTCCCTGATTTCACTCGGCTTAAGGCCCTGAATAATCTGCTGTTTCAGCCAGGGTGTGCCTGCCAACTTGTCGAAAAATGGATTGAAAAACTTCGATTTGTCGGGGCATTCTTGGTACAACATCACCAGCCACTCAATGTACAAATGTTTGTATGATACGATAAATTCAGAGGCGAAATTCGACAGCAGCACGCCGTGACACGTATCGCCAAGATAGGGAGGGGTGAGCGATTTTCCGGGTATGGCTCTTGGCACAAAACTGTATGTACCTTGCTTTAACCATGGCGCACCAAAGCATTCAAACGGTTTATCGGTTCCACGCCCCATGCTAACCTGGGTTCCTTCTAACAAACACAATGTGGGATAGAGATAGATGGCATTCTGGGTAGGCAAATTGGGCGATGGGGCCACGGGTAGCGAGTAGCTGCGATTGTGTGTGTAATTGCTGCAGGGTATTACGGTAAGTTTACATGGCTTGCGTTTGGGCTGTACACTGTCTTTGAGCCACCCCTCCGCGTTAATCATTTTGGCCAATTCCCCCAATGTCATCCCGTGTACGATGGGAATGGGATGTACACCCACCATGCTTTTTAATTTCGTTTGCAAAAGGGGGCCATCAACATAAAATCCGTTTGGGTTGGGTCGATCTAGCACAATCAGCGTCTTGTTGTTGTCAGAACAGGCCTGCATGACATAGTGCAGGGTAGTGAGGTAGGTGTAGAATCGCGTGCCGACATCTTGGATATCAAAAATCACGACATCCATGTTTTTGAGGTCTTCTGCCGTGGGCTTCACATGTTTGCCGTAGAGTGAGATGATTTTGAGTCCGGTTTTCGCATCCACATCGTTGTGAATGTGTGCGCCATTTTCAGCATCGCCGCGAAATCCATGTTCAGGGGCAAAAACACCGGTAATATTGACTCCGCGCGATTGTAGGCTGTCGATGAGATGAACAGTCCCAATTGTTGACGTGGGGTTTGCCACGATACCCACCCGTTGATTTTTTATCAAGTTCCAATAGGCCGCTGTATTCTCCGCACCTACGCGAATGGGTGGCAATGCTTGATTGTTATTGGAAATGATATTCGATGGTTTTGCTTGGTTATAGGCAGGTTTGGATTGATTGGGTTGGGCTTGAAGACGCGCGATGGGGGTGATGCACAATGTAAGAATGGCTATTGTAAGGAGTGCGTTGAAAGAACTACCTTTGAAAGGCACAGTGTCTTGGGTTAAATTCATAGCGTTTCGATTCATGGGGCGTGGAAGCAATTCCTTCTCCAAAAATATGATGCGTTTGGCAATTTCCGCTGTTTCTTTGAGTGTTGCCACAATGATTGTAACAATTGCCACGGTTAAAGGCTTCCAAAATGGGATTCGAAACAAGGTGGTTCAGGTCCACGGGAGCTATATTGTTGATCATGCGGCGAATGTAGAGGGTGCCGAACCGATGGTTGTTTCTTCGATTCATTTGCCCAAGTTTGTTGATCAAGCGCTCTCGCCACAAGGAATAAAACCCGCGGGGGTGAAGCATTTGGCGGTTTCTGCGAGCAAGGCGTGTATCGTAAAAGGAGAAAGTGAACTTGATGGTGTGGTGGCCAAGGGGATGTCGCACCGAGATTTCCAATTTGGGATGTCGGGATTTGTTACCAAGCGATGTGTAGACAGCCTCACCGATGGCCGATGGGTGTATATTTCCCAGGCGATGGCCGATCGGTTGCGTTTGGATACAGGGGATCACCTCACGTTGGTGTTTTTTGTGAACGATAGTTTGGGCAGGGGGAGGCCGCGCGCAGCGCGGCCGCTCATCGCCGGCTTGTTTGAAACGGGAATTGAACAAATCGACAACCAAGTTGTGTATACAGATCTTTCATTGGTCCAAAAATACTTGGATGTGAAACCCGGATTTACGCAAATCGAAATTTGGGAAGATGAAAAAAGTCCCCTCGACCCAATGGTGCTATCCATGCAACTGCCCGCAGGTATGTTGCGAATCTCGGATTCCCGACAATTTCACCGACAGATTTATGATTGGTTGGCCATACTCAACACCAATGTATGGGTTATATTGACATTGATGGCACTCGTGGCCATTATCGCCATGGCAACCATCCTGCTGATTTTAATGGTTGAAAAAACCGCGTTTGTGGGCATCGCACAAGCCATGGGTAGCAGCATTGGTCAGATCCAGCGCGTATTCCTTTGGCAATCGGCCTACATCGTGTCGATTGGTGTTGTAATTGGCAACATGCTTGCCATTGCCTTGTGCCTGTTTCAGGACAAAACCCATTTTCTCACCCTCAATCAAGAGGTCTATTTTGTAAAATATGTGATGGTGGATTTGGATCCTTGGGCCATTCTTTGGGTGAATTTGGGGATCATCACGGCCAGCATCATCGCGGCGGTACTACCTGTACAATGGATAAAGCGGATGACCCCTTCCAGAGCCATCCGCTTCCAATAGTAGATTTTAAAGAAAATTACGCATCGATTTTCGCGTATTTGGCGTTCGCCTCAATGAATTCTCTGCGTGGAGGAACGTCATCGCCCATCAACATACTGAATATACGGTCGGCTTCTGCCGCGCTATCCAATTCAACACGTTTCAAGGTTCTGCGCGCAGGATCCATGGTGGTTTCCCACAACTGCTCGGCATTCATCTCACCCAAACCCTTATATCGCTGCACACCTACGCTGTCTTCATTGCCGCCTTTGGCCAATTCTTTGATGGCAGCATCCCGGCCGGCATCATCCCAACAGTAGCGACTTTCTTTGCCCTTTTTGACCATGTATAATGGTGGGGTAGCAATGTATAGGTGTCCGTTTTCGATCAATTTCTTCATGTGACGGAAGAACAAGGTCAAAATCAATGTTCGAATGTGCGAACCGTCTACGTCCGCATCCGTCATAATCACAATTTTATGGTAACGAAGATTGTTCAAGATCAATTCCTTTTCACCTTCTTCGTTGGTACCGATGTGCACGCCCATGGCTGTAAACATGTTGCGTACTTCTTCGTTGTCGTAGATTTTGTGCTCGAGGGCTTTTTCCACGTTCAAGATTTTACCTCGCAAAGGGAGGATGGCTTGGAATTCACGGTCGCGACCTTGTTTGGCCGTTCCGCCTGCTGAATCTCCCTCAACCAAGAAAATCTCACAAACCGCTGGATCGGTTTTGGAACAATCGCTTAGTTTACCGGGCAATCCCATACCGCTCATCGCACCTTTGCGCTGAACCATTTCACGGGCTTTTCTCGCCGCTGCACGGGCTTGTGCTGCTACAATGACCTTATCGACAATAATGCGCGCCTCTTTGGGATTTTCTTCCAAGTAGTTATCAAGCATTTCGCCAACAGCCATATCAACAGCACCCATAACTTCATTGTTTCCCAATTTGGTTTTGGTCTGTCCTTCAAATTGCGGCTCTTGCACTTTTACGGAGATGACGCCCGTTAGTCCTTCACGGAAGTCATCGCCGGAAATTTCAATTTTTACTTTTTCCAACAGTTTCATTCGCTCCGCATAGGCCTTCAGTGTACGCGTCAATGCCCTTCTGAAACCAGCAACGTGGGTTCCGCCTTCGATGGTGTTGATGTTGTTTACATAGGAATGCAAATTTTCTGCGTAGCCCGTGTTGTATTGGAATGCAATTTCCACGGGGATACCGTGCTTATCGCTTTCAGCATAGACAGGGAAAGGGATCAATTTATCACGGGTTCCGTCAATGAATGTAACAAATTCTTTCAAACCGCCTTCGCTGTAATAGTCACCCCGTCGGAATGTTCCATCTTCGAGGGTTTCACGCTCATCAACCAATGACAAACGAATGCCCTTGTTCAAATAGCCTAATTCGCGCAAACGGTTCTGCAACGTTTCGAAGTTGTATTCTGTGGCTTGGAAAATGGTGTTGTCTGGCAGAAATTCTACCACAGTACCACGACGATCAGAAGTACCCACCTCTTTAACCGGGTACATGGGTTTACCAATCTGGTATTCTTGCTGGAAAATCTTCCCTTCGCGGTAAACGGTTACTTTCAAGTCGGTGGACAATGCGTTTACACAACTCACACCCACACCATGCAATCCTCCCGAAACTTTGTAAGTGTCTTTGTCGAACTTACCCCCTGCGTGCAACACTGTCATAACCACTTCTAATGCGCTACGGTTTTCTTTGGTGTGCATACCAGTGGGAATGCCCCGACCGTCATCTTCGACCCGAATGGAATTTCCGGGCAAAATGGTGACGTGAATGTTTTTACAGTGGCCTGCCAATGCTTCATCGATACTGTTGTCGACAACCTCGTATACCAAGTGGTGGAGCCCTTTAACGCCGATGTCCCCTATGTACATCGCCGGTCTTTTTCTTACAGCTTCTAAACCTTCTAATACCTGAATATTATCTGCGTCATAATTTGCTCTACTTAAATCTTCGGTCATTGGATTTTGTTGTTAATTGTTTCGTAAAAATACCCATTAAACCCGCCAATACGGCGGAAATGAGCCGATGATTATCCACAATTTAACAACGAGGTAATAAGGGGTTTAGTTACGCGAAAGCCACCCTAGGTAGTGCAAGTAGGAGATCCCTGATTGCTGATACAAAAATTTGTATTCCAACGCCAGTAAATTTAGGTCCAACAACCGCATTTCACGGGTGTTAAGCACGAAAAAGTTCACGTCGCCCGCTTCCAACTTGCGCAACTCCATGTCGTATAGTTTGCGCTGATTCCTACTTACGCCCAACCATTGATCGAACTGACTCTTTTGCACCTGAAATTCCTGCAACAAAGCCGAGGATTTGACCGCATAATTTCGCTGCTTGTTATCAACTTCCAACTTTGCGTTTTCCAAGGACAATTGCAATTGGCGGTATTGACCGCGTTGTTGTTTGAGAAACAAACTGGACTGAAATCCAAGGCCAAATCCTGTGCTTTGCGTCGCGGTATTGGGCGATATCCTCCATGCAGCATTGGGTTGATAATAACCGTACTGCAAGTTCAAACTCGGAAGCATTTGATTTTTTGCCAAGTTGAATTCTAACTGTTGCCATTCCACTTTCAATAGACTCATGCGCAACGCCGGTTGCAAAACTTCTGTGTTTTGGGGGTTGTCAATGAAACCCGAGGCCTCGGCCACCATACTGTCGATCCAAGCCAACCCAGCAGAAGTCGGGTATACGGTGCTTAGGGGCTCTATGGGCTTGCCTGATTCATCCCATAGATACATGCTCAACATCAGACGCTGCTTTTCCTTTTTCCAAACCGCCAAATCAAATTTTGCCTTGTATTGTTGCCACTGGACAAAGGTTTCTAGTGTATCCACACTTGTTCCTGCGCCAGATTCGTACAGTTTTCTCAAACCACGCTGTCTTTCAGTGGCCAATCGCAAAACCCCTTCAATCTGTTCCGACGATTCGTGGGCAAGCAACCATTGTGCATATTCCGTGAAAACATCCCGTACAACATCGTTTATCCATTGATCCCGCTCCGCCAAGCTCATTTTTACGTTGATTTTGGCCTTTCCTAAAGCAGTTCGGCGGTAATCGGTAATAAGACCTTTCAATAAGGGGAGTTCAGCGCCCAGCGATAGAGAACCAGATTCTCCGGATTGGGTTTTGTTGAATGGGTTTGAGATGCTGATTCCTCCGCCAAAATAATTGGGAATGTACACATCCAAATTTTGGTTCCGATAAAACTTGTTGCTTCCTTCGTTTTTCTCACTGCGATAAATCGATACACTTGGGTCGAAAGCACCCCTTGAAGCCAGCAATTCAGCCTTGGCAATGGGCAAGTAGTTGTTCGCTTGTTTTAATACCGGATGGTTTTTCAAAACCCAATAAAGCACATCCGAGAAGGGTAGCGCATTTTTAGGTAAAACCAATTGCTTGGTTGAGTCTATCGCATACTCTTTGGCTGCACCACTGCGAGCAGCATTGGCAAGTGAAGCAGTTGTGGACATGCCAACAACCAACCATATGAAAATGAACCGTTTAAAACGAAAGAGGGACTTCATTGTTTGGTTTTTTTGGTGTCCTCAGGTTCAGGTTTGTAGAAATCAGCAGGAAAACCATTCAATACCCGCCACAATTCATACCAAATTGGTACGGTCTTCAATAACATGTATCCTCGGGCCCCAACACCAATTTTCAGGGCTGATGGCCAAGCTTTTTCTTTTATATCGGCCTTGACCAGAACCCGATACTTGCCATCGGTGTCCATCATGTTATCAACGCCATAGACCTTGCCTTGAAAGGTGCCAAAACTTGCAGCAGGCCATCCACTGAACACGACCGTGGGCCATCCATCAAAAACAAAATTCACACTTTCACCAACATCAACCAGTGGCATGTCGTTGGGCGAAATTTTAAGTTCCACAGCCAGTGAGGCACCATCGGGAACAATCGTACAAATCGACTGTCCTTCCTTCACCGTTTCGTTCAAACCCATGATGTTGGTTTTGGATACGTAGCCGTCTTGAGGAGCCGTAATGACGTAAAAACCATTGCGGATATTGTAATTGTTGTAGTTGTTGCGCAGCTTGCTGACCTCTGCCTCAGTTTCCAATTGCGCAGAAATTGCAGAAAAACGATCGCTTTCTGCCTTGGCCAGTTTCTCACCATACTCAGATCGCACGTTTCGGTATTCAATTTTTGCCGTTTCTACCGCATTTTGGGCACTTCTCACTTTGGCCTCCAACCCAATTTTCTTGGCAATCGCATCTTGGTACTTTAACCTGCGATTTTCAACCTCCAATGAACTTCTCAAATTTTCCGTCGCCAACCCGCTGTCGCGCTCGTATTGTTTTTTGGCAATGTTGACGCCCGTTATTGCTGCCGTAAAGTCTGCTTGAATCTCCTTGAGTTTGAATTGCTCTTGCTCAATTTTGTTCGAGGCCTTGGATTGCGACAAATCACGGTTGTTTTCTAACTGATTGATTTGGTCATTGATGGCATCGATTTTACCGGCATAACTCAATACCGATTTTTCCTTGACATTTATTTGTAATTCCGTCTGCTCCAGCAATTTTGGGTCTAAATACTCTGTTTTGATTTCCGTTAAAACCACAACGGTATCGCCCTTTTTGATGAAATCACCCTCCTTGATTTTCCATACGCTCACTCTGCCTGCTATGTTTGATTGGACTTCTTGAGGTCGTTGGTTCGGGAGTAAGGTAATGACTTTGCCCGTTGCCTCTATGTTCTGACGCCAAGGCAAGAATAAACCCAACAACACCACAACCAACAAAATGCGCAATCGGAAAACCATAGTTTTGCCAACCCAAACGCTGTCCTTCAACCAATACTGGGGGATTTTTTTTGTTCTGGTCTTCATATGCTGGCCTCCCATTTTTTCGATGAATCGATGCTGTTCAATTTTTCAAGTGCGACCCCGCTATCGTACATGTTCTCAACCGACAAAATGAGTTTTTCTGTTGCATCCAACAGTGTAATGATGAGAATTTCAGATGCCAGAAATTGGCCCAAGCTGATTTGGTTGTTTACCAATAAGTAACTTCCCACAATGAGCATGATGGCTGTCAATATTGTTTTGGTGAAAATGCCAAATTTTGCCTGACGATAAAGCACCTTGAAATGTTCCTCGCGATATTTTACATAATTTTCTACTGAGTTATGGAAATTATCCAACTGAATTTGCTCTCCAGCAGCATCTTTTTCTGCCTCGGTAAGCGACAAAATGCTCTCATAGGTTTCAAACTTCATGTTGCTTTCCAGTCTCGCAGTTTCAAATCCAGATTTCCAAGTAAGCCGAAAGCCCATGATGATGGCCAGCGTAATACCAATTCCTACGAGCAAGAAAACGGGGTGGTAAATGGTCAATAATAAAATGCCAACCACAATTTGCAACGCACTTTTGGTAAAATCAGCTACCAACTTGGAAAACGATTTTTGAAAGGTGACAATGTCCAGAAATTTGCGTCCTTTCGCTGACAATTCCTTGGCCGTCATGGTATTGTTTAATTGTGCAATGGATTCTTTGTAAATCCAAGCATATCTTACAAATAGCTTTTTTTGGATGCTATCTAAAATGCTAATTTGGGCCAATTTGGTTGCGCCGGTAAAAGAAACAAAAGTAGTGGTTACAATGACAATAATTACCCAGCTAGAACTCAATTTCCCTGCCATGACCGTACCCACCAAAGCTTGAATTCCCAGCGGAATCGCCAAACTTAACAACCCAGATACTACGGCGTAAATGAGAATGAATTGGATATTCTTTTTCTCTTTGAGGACCCAATTCCACACCAAGGAAATTGGGGTAGGAGATGCTTGTTTGTCCTGCGCCATTGTGTATACAAGAACAAATTTACAAAGAAAAAGTTGCCCTTTATTTGCCTCGGCCCTGTATCATGATCAACACAGTATACAACATGATTTTGAAATCCAAACCTAGCGACATATTTTCCAAGTAAAGTATGTCGTACTTCATGCGATCAATCATCTCTTCTACATTGGATGCATAGCCGTATTTTATTTGGCCCCAACTCGTGATTCCGGGTTTGATTCTTTGCAAACGCTGATAAATGGGTGCTTTGACAACGATTTGGTCTTTGAAAAATTCCCTTTCTGGTCTCGGGCCAACCAAACTCATTTGTCCCATAAAGACATTCAAAAACTGTGGCAATTCGTCCAGACGGCTTTGACGCAAAAATACGCCAATGCGCGTTCTGCGATTGTCCTCGTCGTGACTCAATTGCGGACCGTTGGTTTCGGCATCGATGCGCATGGATCGGAACTTGATGATGTTGAACAATTTTCCTTTGAGTCCGATTCGGGGCTGTGTAAAGAATATGGGCCCTTTGGAGTCGAACTTCACCAACAATGCCAACAACAAGAATATGGGAGATAGTAGAATCAGCGCTGTGGCAGAGGCGAAAATATCGATCAATCGTTTGATCACATTTTGCCATGTAGGCATTACCTCAAAATCCACTTCCACCAACATCGCCCCCAAAATATTGTTCATCTTCACCATCCCCAGCACCAAACTGTATTGGTCGGGCATGATTTTTAAATGGATGTCTTCATTCTGCACACAATCAATGATGGCGGTAATTTGCTCGTTTTCACCTGTTTCGGTGCACAATATGATATCCTCCACTTGGTGATCGCGAATCAATTTTGGCAGGTCGCGCCAATCACCCACAATTCGTGCGCCCACTTCGTTTAACGAACAATCGTCTTGAATTTTTACAAAGCCTTTAATGAAAAACCCTTCCGATTTTTTTGCAGAATTCAATTCTTGGTAAAGATTTAACGCCCTTTTACCGCAGCCCACGATCAATGTATTGTATCCCCAAATACGGTTTTTGACATTGTGGATGGTTTTTGTCACAACCGCCAATCGAAACAATAGGGTTGCACTGAAGTGAAATCCAAACAGGGTAGCAACACTCAAATAATAATCGCGATAATTTGCTATGCTGTCATCCAAAATCAAGGTGAAGAACAGAAACAACACCCCAATGACCGAAGCATTGGAAGTGTGCTGTAATTCTTTCAGTCTACTTCTTCTAAAAATGTAATTGTAATAACCTGATACTCCATACAATACCACCCAAAATATGGGCACTAAAATGATTCCCAACCAAAGATTGTCATCGTGATTGATGGGGATTTCATAGCCGTGCTTACTGGCTTCAATGTAGTTTTTACGGAAAAAGAACAACCCGAGCCAACTGATGGTGGCCGCCAACCAATCGACAAATATGTGCAGCGCGATTCTCCGGGTTTTATTCATCCTTACTTGAGATAACTCAAACGCAAATTGTCGAACAATATTTCCCTTCCCGCAACAGAATTTGCAGGTTTATTTACATCGAAAAAGATGCGGATACTTGTATTCGCTGGCTGATTGGCCAATTCATAGACCAAATTGACATAGAACCTTTTCCATTTGCCTTGGGTAGGGTTGATCACCATGTAGGGTACAAGCTCAGAGGTGGTCGGATTTTTTCTCCTCAATGCGAGTTGAACCGGTAAGTCCGTTTTGATGTCGAACTCAAAAAAGACCGCGCTTCCGTTGGTTGGCAAATCGGTGTACTCTAAAAACGACCCGGCATCGAAGTATTTTGCGGTATCTATATTCTCAAAGCAGAAGCGATACACTTTCGATGGGCCTGCAAATTTTCCATCCAGGTCGAAATCACGCGTCGCAATCCCCGTGCTGTCTCCGGGAAAAGGCGAGGGCAGAATGGGAATCAAGGTTGAATTGTTGTCTTCAAAGTCTTCTATCCAGCGCACTACGGTAGCCGCCCGGTGTTTGAAAGTGGGCGTGAGTGTTTTTGTTACGCCTGCCGTCAAATTTAGGGTGTCGCGATATCCATCCAACGGGGTGTAGAGGGTAAGGTTGCTGCTGCTTCCATTGATGAATACCAACGGAAAAATGTCTATTTGTACTTTGCCCAACTTATCGATGGGTATTTTGCAAGGCAGTTCGAAGTTGCCAATCAACTCTTGGTTGGCGAATACTTGAACGCCCCTGATTTGGTGTATTTCGTTGCCATTGGCTGCATCAATATTCAAATCAATGCTATCAACGGCAATGCGGGAGGGTATGCCATCGTCGGCACTTTTGCACCCGAAGTCAAGCAATAGGAAAAACGACAATAAACCTAAGAGAAAAATTTGGGCGATTGACCTCACCCTACAAACTTAGCGGATTTTTCATTAGCAGAAAAGACTACAGGTCTTGGTATTTCCGCTGGATTTTATCAATGGCCCATTCACAAGTGTTGCAAACCTCTATGGCATGTTCCAAATGGGTAAGGGGCGATAGGTTCTGCGCGATGTTCTCGTGAAAATTCCGCAGTTCCATTTTCCAGGTGTCAAACGGCATTACCTGACGGTCAATTTTAATCAGTTCAGGGGGTAATTCTGGGTGGTCGAAATCGGCAGATAAACTCAGTTGCTCTGATTGCTCAGCCTTGCGGTATTCTACCAATTCATGGTTGCTGAAATTCAACAAAAACAAACGATCCTGTTGGAAAATCTTCAAACCATAAGTGCCCGGTTCCATGGCCCTGCCCGCTGAAATTTGGGCGATGGCATCGTTGTCGAACTCCAAATGGATATTCAGCAGATCGGTTTGTTTGCCAAAAAGGAACATCGGTCTGGCTGAGATGGATCGTACGCGAGACGACATCGTGCGTTGGATGAGGTCAATTTCTTGGAACAAGTGCGTGTGCATCCATTGTGCAAATTCCCCAGCCATTGGCGGATGACAATGTTTTTCTAATTTGATGTACCGCGGTTTTTTGACCAATTGTAGGGCCGAAGTAAACAAAGGTTTGTTGTGCAATACATTGCCTATTTGAACCACCACGCCCGACTCCCGCCGAAACTTCATGAGTTGTTCCAATTCGCCCGCATTGAAATGCCTATATCCATCAAAGAACAGGTGTTTACCCAATTTTACGAGGTGACAAACCACATCAAAAGGTAGGTTTTTTACATGGCGATCCACAAAAAAGACTTCTCCCAATGCAGCAATTTCCAGGGCAAACATCATTTCGCCCAGCATAGAATAGTTGTTGCTATCGTCTGGATCAACAAAGCCAACCAACTCGAAACCTTCCACTGTATTCAGAAGGTGCTCGAAAATTTCTGCTTTTCTTTTCGATCCAATGATAACTGCTTTTCTCATGTTCCTACATTTGTAGTTCGATACAAAGATTCATGAATCGCCTTTCTACAGCAAATTGGGTTTTTAACAGGGGATGAAAAAGACAGATTTAATAGACACATTGATACACCAAGGGCAACGAAAGCGGCTGGTTGATGAACTACGAAAAAAAGGGATTCAGTCTGAATCGGTTTTGGCAGCGATAAATACGGTTCCCCGACAGTGGTTTTTTCCGAAAGATTTTGAACATTTTGTGTATCGGGATGCTGCATTTCCCATTGATCATGGACAAACCATTTCTCAGCCATATACGGTGGCTTATCAGTCGCAACTATTGGGTATTGATCGTGGCGCGAAAGTCCTAGAAATAGGGACGGGGAGCGGATATCAAGCGGCCGTACTGTTGGCCATGGGTGCAGAGGTATACAGCGTAGAGTACATTCTACCATTGCTTAAAACTGCGAGTGAAGTATTCAAAGCGATGGGCGCAAAAATTCAATTGTTTCATGGTGATGGAACCCTCGGCTTGCCGGCGCACGCACCCTTTGATGCCATCGTGGTAACCGCAGGTGCACCTGCCGTTCCGGAAACTTACATCCAACAACTGAACATCGGCGGTCGATTGGTGATTCCTGTTGGAGACCAAACGGACGAGCAAAAAATGATGCGTATTACCAAGATTTCAAAGACCCAAACCAAAACGGAAATTTTGCAGGATTGCAAATTCGTGCCCCTGAAAGGGTCTCTAGGTTGGAAGTGAAAATCCCAAGAGATTGATTGCTGAGGCGGGCTATCGATTCATGAGCGATTCGATTTCTTCCACTTCTATGGGGAATCCATCCATCAAATCAACCACGCCAGTCGGGGTAATGATCACGTCATTTTCAATGCGAATTCCCAAACCCTCTTCTGGAATATAAATTCCGGGTTCTACGGTCACCACATTGTTTAAATCCAAGTTCTCCCAGCGATGCATCACGTCGTGAACATCCAGTCCCAAATGATGGCTTGTGCCGTGCATGTAGTATTTCAAATGCGCCTTTGGATTGGCTTTGACATCCGCTGCGGTCAATAATTTTAGCTTGATAAGCTCCTCCGACATGATTTTACAAACCTCCTCGTGGTATGCAGGCAAACTCACACCGGGTTTGAGGAGTTTTTTGGCTTCGCGCTGAACAAACAACACGGAATTATACACTTCTTTCTGTCGTGCGCTGAAACGACCGTTAACGGGGATGCATCGGGATAAATCGCCATTGTAATTTCCGTATTCCGCCCCGAAATCTAAGAGTAATAAATCACCATCTTTGCATTGCTTGTTGTTTTCGATGTAATGCAAAACGCAAGCACTTTTTCCGCTGGCGATAATTGGATCAAATGCAAATCCGCGACTGCGATTCCGAATGAATTCGTGTATCAATTCCGCTTCAATTTCATACTCCCATACACCGGGTTTTACAAATCCCAATAAACGTTCAAATCCCTTTTTTGTAATCGCAATGGCTTCTTTTAGTTGGTCGATTTCCTCGTTCTCCTTCCGCATCCGCAAATTGGCAAGAATGGGTGCAGAACGCTTGAATTGGTGGGCTGGGTATTTGGCTTTGATTTCTTGAGCAAACCGCAAATTGGCATAAGAAACCTTGTCGGTGAACCGGTCATTTTCATTTAAATTTAAGTAGATAAAATCAGCCAATAAAAATGCAGCGTGAATGGTCTTCCAAAATTCATGGTACCAAAAAACCTTAGCAATTCCGGATACTTCGTATACTTGGCTGGGATTCAACCGCGCACCATCCCAAATGGCGATTTGTTCACTGGTTTCCTTCACAAAAACCATTTCGCGATACAATGGGTTGGGACAATCTGGGAACAACACCAAAATGGTGTCTTCTTGGTCAATTCCTGTGAGAAAATAGATATCGGATTGTTGGCGAAAACTGAAGTAAGCGTCCCCGTTTCTGGGCACTTCGTCGTTGCTATGGAAAATAGCAATACCTCCCGGCGCCATTGATTTTGCAAATTTCTGACGGTTTTTTACGAACAAGGTGGCTGAGGGGTCGCTGTACTTGGAATTCATGTGTGCAAACTTATCCCAATAATTATTGAAAACAAAACGCCACAGAAATGCAGTATTTGCTTATTTTATTTTGGGTTTTTGGCCAAAAAACTTATTTTTGGGGCAACAAAATTGAAAAACAATTTGTCAATTACCCCAAGAAGACAACATCTATGCGTATGAAAAGACTTTTACCTTTAATTTTTACCTTTCTAACACTCTCATTTTCAAGCAGTTTAAAAGCTTCGCACATGATGGGTGGTGACATGTCGTACCGGTGTTTGGGCAGTGGTAAATACAAAATTACTGCAAAAATTTACCGAGACTGTCGAGGTATTTCGTTCAATGGTCCTTCTTTCGGCGTTTACGCCGGTACAAATGGAGGAAATGGTTGTGGTAGCTCAGGAATGTCGATTACAAGAACGAGCATTAAGGACGTAACACCGCGTTGTTCAACTGCCAGTTCCCCATGTACTCCCCAAAACACCGGCGGTACAGGTGAGGGTATCGAAGAACACACTTACGAGGTAACCGTGGATTTCACAAAAACACCGTTGAGCAACTTCGTAGGTAAGAGTACATGTTGTGAAGTAACGTTTTACATCGGACAGTGTTGCCGTAACGGAGCGATCACAACTGGTCCTGCGAACAATGATTTCTGGACCACTTGTATGATCAACATTTGTAATATCGCAAAAACCACCAATAAATGTAACTCATCCCCTCAGTTGAGTAACCCGCCTATCGGTTTTTTGTGCTGTAACCAGGCTTATTATTTCAACAATGGTGCCATTGACACCATTGATTACGATTCATTCTCATACAGATTGGTGCATGGTATCAACTCATTGCCAAACAATTCAGTTTCTTACGCATCACCTTTTGATGCAAGATATTTCATGACACCCTACTGCATTCCTCCAACCAGTATCAAGTGTTCACCCAACCCCAAAACCAACCCGCCAAGGGGTATGCACTTTGACACTTCGGCCGGGGATATCATTTTTACACCAACCAAATGTGATGAGGTGGGAATTGCGGTAATTGAAATGACGGAGTGGCGACAGGATAGCGCATCGAAAAAATGGATAGTCATAGGCAAAACGCGGCGGGATATGCAGCTGATTGTAAAAGACGACTGTGGTTACAACAAAGCACCCACGGTTCTTGGTCCATACACATGGAAAGTTTGTGAAGGTGAAACGTTAAAATTCAAAGTAGAATCAGAAGACGAAACCTTTACCCCTTACCAAACCATCCCGGATACCACCAACTTGAAATGGAATAAGGGTATTCCCGGTGCAAAGTTTACCCTCGCAAACAAAGCCGATTGGCCAGAGAAGCGGAAGGCATTCGCCAATTTTGAATGGACGCCTCCTGTGGGAATGGCCTCAGATGTTGCTTATTCGTTTACTGTGACCGTAACCGATGACCACTGTCCAAAACCTTCTCAGGCGATTCGTGGTTTCAAAGTAAAAGTGAACCCTCGTGCTTTCTCAACCCGTAAATACACCAATTTGAAATGCGGTCGTTTCGCGATGGCAGCGGAGGTAAAAGCTTCCTTTAAAGGGGCTCCTCAGTTCAAGTGGAGTGTTCGCGATAGCCTGGGTTCAAACGAGATTTTCTACAGCACCAAGAAATCAGATACCATGATTTTCTACCGCGGTGGCAAGTACATTGTTGTGCATACTGTAAATAACAGCGATAACTGTCCCACCATTTACAGAGATACAGTCATCATCCCAGACCCGCCGCAGGTTGTGATGGCAGATGCCGATACCTTTGCTTGTTTTGGTACAACGATGAAATTGAAAGCCAATGTATTGTTTGGTAAGCCCAATTTCAAATATCATTGGACCCGCGTTGTGAAGGATACGGGTAATTCACCATGGAAGGCTGAATACCATATCGATGGTGATACTTTGAGTGATTTGAGTATTCC
>SXYY01000033.1 GCA_005788145.1 Bacteroidota bacterium | reverse complement strand
TGGGCATGGTGAACGCACCCTACAAAATGAAATTTCCGAAAAAATAATGTAGCTTGCATGCGTTGAGCCCAGAATCATGCGTGCATACTTAGCCATCATCCGGCCCTACAACATCCTGCTCACCCTGCTTACCCAAGTGGTATTCATGGTGGCTGCATCGCGCACGAATTACATCAACATCGATTGGGGCAACATCTCTTTCCCAGCATCTTACCTGGTCATACTCACCTGCTGCCTTACCGCTGCCGGAGGATACGTCATCAACGATCTTTTCGATGTTGACACAGACCATATCAATCGCCCCAACAAACGCATTCTCAAACGCGATATTTCGCACAAAGCGGCCATCGCATACTACGTTGTCCTAACGGCGGCCGGACAAATTTGCGGGTATTACGCAGGTCTCGGCATGGGACTATTTGCAACGGCAATTGCCATTTTGCTGTACTTCTACTCGTCAGACCTCAAAGCGATGGGGTTGCCTGGAAACTTGCTCATTGCTTTTATGTCGGGCAGCGTCATCTACATCGCCTCCCGCGGCATACACGAAATCCACAGGGGTTACTTCGCCGAATACGCTTTTTTGGCTTTTTTGTTGACCTTTTCACGCGAACTCATCAAAGACGCCGAAGACATTGAGGGCGATAAACAGCAGGACTGCGAAACCTTCCCCATTGTGCATGGTACCAAAAAAACCAACGTGCTCAGCAATGTCATTTTGGGTACCATTGTGCTTTTCCTCGGCGTGGCCAGTTATTTGTTGTTCCTCGAGCCATTTCTCAATGTTCAAATACCGTTTCAAACAGCGTCGTTGATGTTTCCCTGCTACCTAATGGCCATCCTCATTCCGATGCTGTTGAGGGGCATGTTCATGACCGCCAAAGCGGAAAACAAGCGGGATTACAAGAAAATCAGTAAATGGTTAAAGTTGACGATGCTGATGGGACTCTTCAGCGTGCTCTTTTCGCAACCCTAAATCAACGGGGCTTCTGGGATTCCCAAACCGCTGCAACGGCCTCAAACTCCTCATACCATGAAGGACCCATCTTGCGGGTCAACGCCTCCTTCAAAAACCGATATACAGGCACTTTTTTCTCCTCACCAACCCTACACGCTTCTGAACACAAATTCCAACTGTGGTAGTTCAATGCCATGTATTCGCCGTATTGCTTGGCCCTGATGGGATACAAATGACAGCTCAAGGGCTTGCGAAACCACGTTTTCCCCGCGAAATAGGCCTTTTCGATGGCACAACCCGCAATCCCCGCCGCATCGTACACCACAAACACACACTCTCCTCCTGGTAAACAAGTGGTCACCAAGTCACCATCCCGGTCCTTTTCGTGAAAACCCACTTCAGCCACCTTCTCAAGTCCGGCTTCAGCCATGAAAGGCACCACATTATCATATTCCGCCGCAATGACCTCCAACTCTGCCTCATCCAACGGCGCACCTGCATCGCCCTGTACACAGCAAGCACCCTTGCAGCTCAATATCTGACACTCAAATTTCTTCTCTAAAATATCTTCCGACACCAGGGCCCGACCCACAATAATCATCGCGACCGCAAGTTATTCGCCCAAGTATTTCTTCCAACCGTCCTGCTCCAATCGCGCCGCCTTGTCCATCACCTCCACCCGCATTGACTTTTTATACTCAGCCACTTTTTGACCTAAAGCTTTATCGCCAACCGACAAAATCTGCGCTGCCAAAATACCCGCATTCTTTGCGCCATTGATCGCCACCGTTGCCACTGGAACACCGGGAGGCATTTGCACGATGGAATACAGACTGTCCATCCCACTCATGGTTTTGGTTTGAACCGGTACACCAATGACCGGCAAATGAGTAAATGAAGCCACCATACCGGGCAAATGAGCAGCCCCACCCGCGCCGGCAACAATCACCTCCAACCCGCGGGCCGCAGCACTTTCGGCGTACTCCATCAAGCGTTTTGGCGTTCTGTGCGCACTCACTACCGTCATCTCGTATTCAACACCCAACGCATCCAAAATGGCGCCCGCCTCTTTCATAATTGGCAAGTCGCTATCGCTACCCATGATGATGCCTATTTTCTTCATTTTCAGTTCGATTTATTCGCAAAGTTCGCTAAAAGCGATACAATTATGTACAAAAAGTAAAAAACGATGAATCCGGCCGACCCAAACAGCGCGCACGGAATGGCCAACCCCACCAACGACAATTTGTATTTGCGCAGTGGATCATTGGCAGAAAACTTCATCGCCAACATGGGCAAATCACTCACCATCATATAGGCAGCGAGCAACGGCATGTACAACCAAACCCAAAACGAATTGAACACCGGTCTCACATCAATCAAAGGCTTATCAATGAACCACACTTCGCCCGGGTTGCCAAGGTTATAGCTCATCCAAGCAAAGGAGCCCAACACCAAACCCGTAATGGGTGTGGGAATGCCCAAAAACCCCGTGGTTTGTCGCGTATCTATGTTAAACTTGGCCAACCTGTACCCAGCCGCCAAAGGAATCAATAACCAAATGTAACCATTGATGCAGAAGCGATCTGGTGGACAATATCCGTGATACTCCATCATCGCCTTCCAAATCAAGCCAGGAAGCACACCAAATGTCACCACGTCGGCCATCGAATCCAGTTGTTTGCCCATCTCACCGGCCACACCCAATTTCCGGGCGGCAAACCCATCGAAAAAGTCTAGGCCCGCACCCAACAACATCATTAAAAAGCCCATCCACTCCTGTCCCGCCATCACAAAACCTATCCCCAACAAGCCACAAGCCATGTTGCTCAAGGTAATCATATTCGGAATTTCCTTAGTCCATTTCATATCAATCCATTGTATCTAAGTTGAGGGTAATCCCTACTTCGGCAAAAATACCCGCCTTTAAGCCACCCAAACTCCGTCCATTGAAGTAGTTTAAGCCCGTTTCTTTATACTGCCAGCTGCGATCCTTGGCTTGCGACTCCTGATATCCGGCTTTCGCATACAACGACAATCCATTGTGAGGCCTGTAGCGCGCAGAGAAATACGCACCCGGCACCCATTCACGCGACTCGATGGTTTGAATCCCATTCACGACAGGATTTCCAAAATCAATGGTGGGTGGAACATATTTGAGTTTGTGGCGCACATGAAATGCACGCAATCCCAAGCCCAATTGCCAGCGTGAACCACCAGCCGTATGGATACCCGCATCCACATGATACACATTCGCTGTGTAATTCAACCGCTCACCGTTATCGCCAGAAAAGAGGGTTTTCTTGCCACGGGCATAG
>SXYY01000183.1 GCA_005788145.1 Bacteroidota bacterium | reverse complement strand
GTCATTGAGGAATTTTTGCCTGCACAAATGAGCCCAGAAGAAATCGAAGCGCATGTCAAAGCAATTATTGCCGATGCAGGTGCGAGTGGAATGAAAGATTTGGGGAAAGTCATGCCAGTCGCCATGAAGGCGATGGGTGCTGTGGCCGATGGAAAAATCATCAGCGAAACAGTAAAAAGATTGCTGTCTTAAATCCGCATCACAGCAGCAACAAGGCCACGGCCTCTCTGACCAATTTTGCCTGTAACAATTTGGAAGCACCTTTCTCACGGGCGTCCCAGTGATTCAAATCCAAATCATCAACACCGCGTTCTTGCAACCAAGAAATGGCTTTGGACAAGTCCTCTGTCGATGGTTCACCAATGAAGCCAGCTATCTGACCCAAATCATTTCCGGTCAATATTTTACTGTATCGAATTTTTTCCGGTAACCGATCGTATCCCATTGTGGGCTGCATGGGTTGTGAAAGTTCAAACATGCTATTTCTGTCGGGGAAACAGTACCAAGCGCCACCCATTCGACCAACCAACTGCATTTTGAAAGGATCTAATTTTCCGTCTTCTCCCAATACCGATGTTTTGATGTGCATCTTCACCACCTGGGCCATAATCAACTTCCCCGATCCACCGCCGTCACCAAATTCCTTGATTTCAATCACCTTGCACTCCAACTGCACAGGTGCTTCTGCCACACGCATGGGCTTCACCAAATCCGAGGCCAAAGGGGTAAATCCCGCCTTCTCAAACTCGCTCACTCCGTGCGCCCAAGGTGCTGCAGCAACATTCATTTGCTCTACCATGTGATAGCTCACCACATTGACCACAACCTCGGGTACTTCCTTTGCATTCAAATAGGTTTGCTTGGGTGTACCATCCCTACCGCTGTTGTTGGGAGAGAATACCACCACTGGGGGATTTGCACTGACAACATTGAAAAAACTAAAGGGGGCCAGATTCAAACGCCCTTGGGCGTCGATTGTACTTGCAAAGCAGATTGGTCGTGGACTTACACTGCCCAACAAATACTGATGCAATTGTGGCAATGGGGTATTGCTGGGGTCTATTTCCAAATAATCTTGCGTACTCATGGCTTCTGAATTTTGATCACAATGAGTGACCCATCTTTATTTTCTTGGTATCCAAATACTTGGCATTGTGCGGATTTGGCTCAATCTGCAGGGGAACATTTTCCGTAATCTCCAAGCCATAGCCAATCAAGCCCGTCCGCTTTTTGGGATTGTTGCTGATCAATCGCATCTTCTTGATGCCCAAATCCCTGATGATCTGCGCACCTACGCCATAATCTCGTTCATCCATGTTGAAGCCCAACATCACGTTAGCCTCCACGGTATCGTATCCCTGTTCTTGCAATTTGTAAGCCTTCAACTTGTTTAGCAAGCCAATGCCTCGGCCTTCTTGGTTCATGTATACAATCACCCCTTTGCCTTCTGCCTCGATCAACTGCATCGCCTTGTGCAACTGCTCGCCACAATCGCACCTGCAACTGCCAAAAATATCGCCAGTTAAACAACTGCTGTGTACCCGAACCATTACAGGCTCATCTACAGACCAGCTACCTTTGATCAATGCCAAATGCTCCTGACCACTATCCTTCTGTCTGAAAGCCACCAAATCAAAATCGCCCCATTGCGTGGGCATCTGAACCGATATCTCGCGCTGAATTAACGACTCGTTTTTGAGGCGATAGGCGATCAAATCCTCAATGGAAATGATCTTCAAATTCAATTCCTTGGCGATTTCCAACAGGTCTGGCAGACGTGCCATTTCACCATCCTCCTTCAAAATTTCCACGATACATCCCGCCGGCTCAAAACCTGCCATCACCGCCAAATCTACCGCCGCTTCGGTATGCCCAGCCCTGCGCAACACGCCACCACTCTTGGCCACCAAAGGGAAAATATGACCGGGTTTGCCCAATTCGCTTGCTTGAATATTCGAATCAATCAATGCCTGTATGGTCTTGCTTCGGTCCGATGCGCTTATCCCTGTGGTACATCCATGTCCCAACAAATCCACACTCACGGTGAATGCCGTTTCATGGGTGGCGGTGTTTTTATTGACCATCATTTCGATGCCCAAGGCTTGACAACGCTCCTCCAACATGGGCACGCAAATCAATCCCCGACCCCTGGTGGCCATGAAATTGACCAACTCCGGTGTCATATTACGGGCCGCTGTGAGAAAATCACCTTCGTTTTCGCGATTTTCATCATCCACCACAATCACAACCCTTCCCGCTTTAATCTCCGCGATAGCCTCTTCGATGCTATTCAGCATAATCGTAGTCCCCGCAGCGATACTTTCATTAGAATTCAACATGCTTCTACAAATTTATGAAGGAATGTGCCTTGAAAACAATTAGAATCCCTGAATGTTGCTTTAATATTGACATAACATACATGCTGCCCCAAAAATCAGATATCAAAACCCTCTGTTTGGCCCGCGTGGACAAGCTCATTGTTGAATACGAAGGGGTTATTACTGAATTACAAAAAGGCATGTTTGAAGAAACAAAAAGCTCTGCAGGTGACAAATACGAAACCTCGCGGACACAATTTCAACGTGAAATTGAACGACTCAAAACCCAAATTTCACAAGTTCACACAACCAAAGCCATTTTGCTTACCCTCAACATGGGTAAATCCATCTCTGTGGGAGAGGGCTCCCTGCTTGCGCTGAGTTTGGGAAATACCGAACTCACCATCTTCATTTCTGTGGCCTTGGGCAACTTGAAACACAACAACCAATCCATTCAAGCCATTAGCATTCAATCGCCATTGGGTGCCGCTTTGAAAGGACATAAAGAAGGCGATACCATTGCCTTCAACCAGAAAAAGTACAAAATCGTGGCGCTGGCCTAAATGTCCAACACAAATCATCACGCATGGGATCCCATGTGATGTTGGATTCCCGCCTTATTCATCAAATTTTTAGGATGCCAACATTTCCCTCAACACCGATTCTACTTTGTCGGCGTTGGGCAACATGATCGCTTCCATCGCAGCATTCAAAGGAACAGCGGGCACATCCGCGCTGCCCATCGTTCTGATTGGCGCATCCAAATACTGAAAACACGTCTGAGAAATACGTCCCGCCAATGCCTCAGCAAAGCTGTTGCGCAAAGTTTCTTCCGTCAACACCAGGACTTTTCCGTGTTTTTTTGTAAGTATCTCAATGGCCTCCTCATCGTAGGGTGATAACGTTCTCAAATCCAAAACCTCTACCTGTCCAACCAATGATTTGGCCGCGTTCATCGCCCAGTAAACACCCATTCCGTAGGTCACAACACCCACCGATTCACCCGCATCTACGGCGTCTTGAGAAGCTTGCAAAGCCAAGCGTGCCTTACCAAATGGCACCACATAATCTTCATCTGGCTCCGGCGTCTTGGCCAAATCCGTGCCCGGCACCTTGCTCCAGTACAAGCCTTTGTGCTCAAACATAACGACAGGATTGGGGTCATAATAAGCCGATTTCATCAGTCCTTTTATGTCGGCCGCATTGCTCGGATAAGCGATTTTAATCCCTTTGATCGGTAAAATTGAACTCTCCACTGTACCGCTGTGATAGGGTCCACCCCCGCCATAAGCGCCTGTTGGAACGCGAATCACACTGGCCACAGGGAATTTTCCCATACTCAAATAGCTACTCTTACTCAACTCGGTCACCAACTGATTCACACCCGGCCAGATATAATCTGCAAATTGAATTTCAACAATGGGCTTTGCACCGACAGCACTCATTCCTGCTGTACTTCCAACGATATAGGCCTCTTGAATGGGCGTGTTGAACACCCTGTGCTTTCCATATTTGTCGGCCAAAGTCGCTGCCTCTCTGAAAACGCCCCCCAAACGATGTCCAACATCCTGACCGTATAACAGCGCTTCGGGATGTTTCCTTAAAATCTCATCCACCGCATGCAATGCTGCGTCGACCATCATCACCGTTTCTGCATTCTCTGGAGATCTTTCACCCTCTTCCTGTTCGATGGGCGATGGCGCCAACACATGATGCATCAAAGTGCCAGGTGCAGGATCAGCTGCCGCTTTCGCACGTTCAAAATCATCGAACACACGCGCTTCGGCCGCTACCCGAATCACCTCCAAGGAAGCCTCATCCTCACCCAAAGCCAACAACAATTCTTTCAACCTCGGCAGTGGGTCCAAACGCAAATGCTTTTCTAAGTCATCGCGGTACCACTCGCTCCTCACGCCGCTTGTGTGGTGTCCCAACAAAGGAACCTTCACATGCACCAACATCGGTGCCCGCTCTGATCTCACATATTCGATGGCTTTTGCCATTTCATCGTAACACTGCACAAAATCGCTGCCATTGATTCTCACCCTACGCATCCCCTTGAAGCCCAAGGCATAATCAAAGGCGTCCATGGCGCGCATCTCATCGCCACTGGCAGAAATCCCCCAATCATTATCCTGAATCAAATACAAAATCGGCATCTTGTGCAACACCGCCATTTGGAATGCTTCAGCAACCTCGCCTTCAGTAACAGAACCATCGCCCAATGAACACAAAACGATGGGCTTTTCCGCACTGGTGATTAACGACTGACTGTCTAAATATTTGATGCCATGCGCCGCACCCGTGGCCGGAATGGTTTGCATCCCTGTGGCCGAACTCTGATGGGGCATTTTCACAATGTCGGGGCGATTCAACGAGGGATGTGCATAGTAAGTTCTTCCTCCGCTGAATGGGTCATCGGCCTTCGCCAATAACTGCAACATCAACTCGTAAGGTTGCATGCCCATCGCCAACAACATCGATTCATCACGGTAATAGGGATAGGCATAATCGATGCTCTTCAAATGCATAGAAGTTGCAATCTGAATGGCCTCATGTCCTTTTGAAGTACTGTGAACGTACTTGGTAATTGGACGATTTTCCTCATAGATACTTGCCATCGACCGAGCTGTACAAATCAAATCCCAAGCCCTCAGCAGTGTTTCCTTTCCTACCATAATTTGGGTGCAAGTTTACGCAAAAATCACGGCTACTTTAGGATGGATTCATGCAATTTGTATGTACAAATTCAAAACTTTCCTATCTTGCAGCGCATTGTTATGCAATATTTGCCTATGAAATCACGCATACTGCTTGGAATTGTCCTCTTTTTTTCGTATATTCAGTTGTGCGCTCAAGGGGTAACCAGAGACACCACAGCGCCCAATAACACCGAGAGAATTGGCGAAGTCACCATCAAACAAAATCGCCTCAAAGAGAAACTCAAAGAATCGCCCTTAACGGTTGAAAGCATGGGTGCCCAGAGCATTCGTGAAACACCGGCTTCCGATTTCTATGAAGCCCTTGGCCACTTAAAAGGCGTGGATGTAACCAGTGCGAGTTTGGGATTTCGCATTGTGAACACCCGCGGATTCAACAGCACCAGCCCCGTGCGCACGCTGCAAGTGATTGACGGGGTCGACAACCAATCACCTGGTTTGAACTTTTCCTTGGGAAACTTCCTCGGCGCCAGTGAACTCGATGTGATTAACCAAGAAATTGTGGTGGGTGCTTCCAGCGCTTATTACGGTCCCGGTGCCTTCAATGGTGTGATTTCCATGACCACCAAAGACCCCTTCAAATACCAAGGTCTCCAAGTAAAGCAAAAGATAGCGGAACGCGGACTCACTGAAACCGCTGTGCGATATGCCAAAGCGTTTGGCGGAAAACCCGGACAAGAAAAATGGGCGATGAAAGCCAATTTGTTCTACATGCGTGCCTATGACTGGGAAGCCGATAACATGGATGCCGTAAAATCCGGTGGGCCTATGGATAGTGTCAATAATTTCTTGAACCCAGGAAGGTATGATGCTGTAAACAGGTATGGGGATGAAATTTTGCGTCCAGGTGAAAATGATGCCACCGCCCGATCACAAAAATGGGATTACCCCGGTTTGATGCGGTTCCACCGCCAAGGCTATGAAGAAAAAGACATCGTAGATTACAATACCTACAACTTCAAAACATCGTTCATGACAGCCTACCGTCCTAAACCCACAGGGATGCGTCAGTTCGAATACCAAGTCAACTACGGCATGGGTACAACTGTGTATCAGGGCGATAACCGCTATAGCCTGCGCGACATTAAATTTATACAAAACCGCCTCGAGTACAAAGATAAGAATGGTTTTCTGAGGGTTTACGCCACCCATGAAGACGCGGGTAAGACCTATGATGCTGTTTTTACTGCCTTGCTCATGCAAAAAGCGGCCAAACGCGACGATTTGTGGGGCGGTGATTACTACTCCCTTTGGAAAAGCAAGTTCGTGCCCCAATTAAAAAAACTCCCTGGTTACCCTACGGGAGATTGGCTTTCAAACCCAAATTGGTTCACTGAGCTCGATGCCCTCATGGCCAACAACCAAGAATTGCTCGCAAAATGGCACCAAGAGTGTGCTGGACTTGCTGATAAAAAAAATGACTGGCAAGGCAGACCGCATTTTGAACAACCCAATACCTATGATCGCTTCCAACCCGGCACAGATCGCTACGATTCCCTCAAAAATGCCATTACTTCGCTGAAGAGTTTTGGAGAAGGCGGCAGCGGTTTCTTCGATAAGAGCGCACTCTACCACATTCAAGGGGAACACAAATTCAAATTGGCCGATAAAACCAACCTTACCACCGGATTTTCTGGCAGATTGTATCGCCCCAACTCCATGGGAACCATCTTCTCAGATACAAACGGCCGCGTCATTCGCAACCATGAATTCGGTGCTTATGCAGGTATCGAACAACGCTCAAGCAACAATAAATTAAAAATCAACGCCACAGCACGGGTTGATAAAAATCAAAATTTCAACTACATCTTCTCACCCGCCGCATCGCTGGTTTACACCCCCGATAAAATCACCTACTACCGCGTGAGTTTGTCTGCAGGCGTAAGAAACCCCACACTGGCCGATCAGTACCTTTACTACAATGTAGGTAGAGCCATATTGTTGGGAAATATTACAGGGTACGACAGCATGGTTACTTTACCGTCCCTGTACGAAGCGCTGAGTGGGTTGACCACAGATTTGAAAAAACTTCAGTGGTTTGGTGTAGATCCCGTTCGACCTGAAAAAGTGAAGAGTATTGAAGTAGGATACAAATCGTTCTTGGCTTCAAACAAGTTGAACATTGATGCAAGTGCCTATTATAGTTTTTATGAAGATTTCATTGGTTATAATATTGGTATCGACCCTACCATTGATTACACCATCAATTATATCAGTGGCGGACAAGTTTACCGCATCGCAACAAACGCAGAAAGTACCGTAACCACCATGGGGGTCAGTATCGGAACCAACTACTTTTTTGCCAAAAATTATACGGCAGGTGTGAATTACTCCTTCAACCAATTGAATAAAACAGATAACCTAGATCCCATTATTCCTGCATTCAACACACCCAAAAACAAATTCAATTTGTCGCTCAGTGGTCAAAATTTGGAAATCAAAAAACTTAAATTGGAGAACCTTGGATTTAGCATCAATTATAAGTGGATTCAAGGGTTTCGATTCGAAGGAAGCCCCCAATTTACCGGGGATGTACCTACCTACTACCTGTTAGACGTCATGGTCTCAAAAGTGATACCCAAATACAAAGCCATGATCAAAATGGGGGCAAGTAACGTTACCAATAACAAAGTGATGCAGGTATATGGCGGACCGCGAATTGGTAGAATGGCTTATTTTTCCATGTATTTTGACTTATAATTGAATGAGAATAAGTTTGATGTAAATCCTTAAGTTTGTAAAAACCTAAATAAACAATATGAAAAAAACATTACTCGCTACCTTGACAGTTGTGTTGGCCTCAAGCACTTTCGCCCAGATTAAATATGTGGACGAAGTATTGACTGCCGACAAAATCAAGGTTACCAAAAACGTGACTTACGGTGACAACTACACCGTTCTCACCGGAACACCTACTTTGACCAGCAAAGTATCAATGGCTCCCGGTTATGGCTTTGTAGCCATGACAGCTGACATTTACGAGCCCCAAGATGGCGCAACAAACAGACCATTGATCATCTTTACACACTCTGGTTCTTTCTTGCCCCGCTATTCAAACAATAGCCCCGTGGGCTACAAAGACGACAGTGCTACTGCTGCTTTCTGTATGTCATTGGCCAAGCGCGGTTACGTGGTTGCATCTATGACTTACCGAATGGGTTGGAACCCTGCTGCTGCTACCGTTGATGCCCGTAAACAAGGTATCATCAACGCCGCTTACAAAGGTGTTCAAGATTTGGCTACCTGCGTACGTTTCATGAAAAAGAGCGTAAAAGAAGGTGGTAACCCTTACAACATCGACACAACCAAAATCGCCGTAGGTGGTAATGGTACCGGTGGTTACATCACCAGTGCTTATGCAAGTATTGACCGTCAGAGCGAAATCAAGAGCATCAAATTCCGCGATGCAACTACAGGTAAAGTGATGGTGAACGACACCATTTGGGGTAACCGTTTCGGTATCGGTGTAGACAATCCAGCAATGGGTGGTTTCTGCAAATCGAACCACGTGGGTTACACTTCTAACGCCCGTTTGGCTTTCGCTGTGGGTGGTGCAATCGGAGACTCTGCTTGGATGGAAGCTGGTGAAATTCCATTGATTTGGGCTCACTCCGTAAGAGATCCTTTCGCTCCTTACACCACAGGCATGGTAAACGTACCTGGTACAACCTTGCAAGTAGTTGAAGTAAGCGGTGGTTTCGATGCGATGTCTCGCTGTCAGCGTTTGGGCAACACTGCTCCATACAAAGGCAAAGTGATGGACGTGTACACTACCCAAGCCAACAAGTTGAACAAAAATGTTGACGGTTTGTTCCCGATCGCTGGTTTGGCCAACGCTTCAGGTCCTTACGAGTGGTACGATACCACTGCAATCAAAGGTTTGCCCAACCCTCCTTACAATCCTCCTGTGATTTTGGCGGGTATCAAAGCGTCTAACCCCATGTGGAGCAAGACCAAAGCGATGAAATATGTAGATTCGGTAATGGGTTATATGGCGCCACGTATTGCCGTTACTTTGGGATTGGTTGCTTCTGTGGGTATCGAAGAGACCAACTTGGGTTCAAACGTAACTTTGGCTCCAAACCCAGCCAAAAACCAATTGATCATTCACAACAACTGGGAAAACCGCGTATTGACCGGTGCTACCTTGGTTGATTTGAACGGTCGCGTTGTTCGTGAATTCAACGTGAACGGTATCCACAACGTCTATGAGTTGAACGTGCCTACAGGTATTTATGTGGTGCAGATGCAATTCAACGACGGTGTAGGTAGCCGCAAGTTGATGGTTGACTAATCATTACAGAAAACGATATCCAATAAAAAAAGGGGGGGGCGGCCGTTGGCCGCCCCCCCCTTTTTTGTTTCTGGTGATTTTACCCCCCCCTCAGACAATCGTTAAATCTTCGACCAACCCAATAAAATCCTCTAATTCATCGCAGGGCTTTGCCTTGCAAATGCTACTTTCCATTGGAATTCAGTAAATTTGTATTTTTACTGATTACCCACGAATGTATCCTACACTCAAACAATTAAATTGGCCGCAAATTGAAGCGGAAATCCTCGCTTTTTGGGAGCAAGAATCGGTGTTCCAACAAAGCGTCGACCAACGCCACGATGCACCGAGCTTCACCTTTTTTGAAGGCCCCCCGAGTGCCAATGGCATGCCAGGCATTCACCACGTGATGGCCCGCGCAATCAAGGATATCTTCTGTAGGTACAAAACCCAACAAGGCTTCCGCGTGGCCCGCAAAGGTGGATGGGATACCCACGGCTTGCCCATCGAACTGCAAGTAGAAAAGCGACTTGGCATCAAAAAGGAAGACATCGGCACCAAAATCTCCATGGAAGATTACAACAAAGAGTGCAGAGCCGATGTACTCATGTTCAAAGACCGTTGGGATGAACTCACCAAGCAAATTGGCTATTGGGTAGACCTCGACAACCCATACATCACTTACGAAAACAACTACATCGAAAGCCTGTGGCATTTGCTCAAACAACTCCACGATAAAGGCTTTTTGTATAAAGGTTACACCATCCAGCCGTTCTCACCCGCGGCCGGAACCGGACTTTCTAGCCATGAACTGAATCAGCCCGGCACTTATCAAAACGTGAAAGACACCACCGTCGTGGCGCAGTTTCAGTTACAGGGCAAGGAGGATGAGTATTTTCTCGCCTGGACAACCACCCCATGGACCTTGCCAAGCAACACTGCCTTGGCCGTTGGGAAAGACATCGATTACGACCAAATTGAGACTTTCAATCCATACACCGGAGCCAAAATCAAAGTGACTTTGGCATCGGCCTTGGTAGGAAAGTACTTCAGCGCCGAAGGCGCTGAAGTACCCCTGGAAGATTACACCCCACAGCAAAAAATCCTCCCCTGGAGAAAACTAAATACTCAAAAAGGCAGTGATTTGGCCGGTACCCGATACCACCAACTCCTCCCATATGCCCAACCCGAGGAAGGCGACGCCTTCCTCGTGGTCATCGGCGACTTCGTATCAACCGAAGACGGTACCGGTATCGTACACATCGCGCCCAGCTTCGGGGCAGACGATTTTAAAACAGCCAGAGAAAATGGCATCGGCGCCCTCACCCTGGTCGACAAAAAAGGAAAATTCCTTGATTGCGTAACCGATTTCGCCGGAGAATACGTCAAAGAAGCCTACCTCAGCGATGAAGAAAAAGTCGCAGAAGCCCAGAAACAAGGACGCGACAAATACCTTGGTGTGGATGAGCGCATCGCCATCAAACTAAAACAAGAAAACAAAGCCTTTAAAGTCGAAAAATACGAGCATACCTACCCCCACTGCTGGCGTACCGACAAACCCATCCTCTATTACCCCCTGGAAAGTTGGTTCGTGCGCACCACAGCCGTGAAAGATCGCTTGGTAGAACTCAACAAAACCATCAACTGGAAACCTGCCTCCACCGGCGAAGGTCGTTTCGGAAACTGGCTCGAAAACCTCGTCGATTGGAACCTCTCCCGCTCACGTTTCTGGGGTACCCCGCTGCCCATCTGGCACACCGAAGACGGCACCGAAGAAATCTGCATCGGCAGCATCGATGAACTCAACAAAGAAATTGAAAAGGCCAACCAAATCCTCGGCCTAAACCAATCCGCAGAAGACCTTACCCAAGACTTGCACCGCCCTTACGTGGATCGCATTACCCTGGTAAGCCCCTCCGGCAAAGCCATGACGCGCGAACTCGACCTGATCGATGTGTGGTTCGATAGCGGCGCAATGCCCTATGCCCAATGGCATGCCCCTTTCGAAAATCAAGACATTTTCAAGCAGAACTTCCCCGCCGATTTTATCGCAGAAGGCGTGGACCAAACCCGCGGATGGTTCTTTACCCTCCATGCTATCAGCACCCTGTTGTTCGATGAGGTAGCCTTCAAAAATGTGATCGCCAATGGATTGGTGCTCGACAAAAACGGCAACAAAATGAGCAAACGCCTCGGCAATGCCATCGATCCATTTGAAACCGTGGCCAAATACGGTGCCGATGCCGTTCGGTGGTATATGGTCACCAACGCACAACCATGGGATAACCTCAAGTTCGATATGGATGGCGTGGTTGAATCGCAAAGGAAATTCTTGGGTACCCTTTACAACACCTACGGATTCTTCGCCATTTACGCCAACCTCGATCAGTATAACTTCGATGCCAACAACCTGGTGAATCCCGCTCACTTCAGTGAAATGGATCGATGGATTTTGAGCAAACTCAATTCCCTCATTTTGGAGGTCGAATCAGCCCTGAACGATTACGACCCCACCCGTGCCGGTAGAGCCATCGAAGATTTCGTGGGCGAGCAACTCTCCAATTGGTATGTGCGCCTATCAAGACGCAGATTCTGGAAAGGGGAACTCAACGACGATAAAAAAGCGGCTTACGAAACACTCTATCGCTGCTTAAACACCGTTACACAACTCACCGCGCCCATCGCCCCTTTCTTCAGCGATTGGTTGCACCGCGCTTTGAATACTGCTGGCATCGCGAATCACAACGTGCCCAGTAGCGTGCACCTGACAGCCTGGCCCAAAGCCAACGAAACCGCGGTAAATCCAAAGATGGAACATTCTATGGCCCTGGCACAACAAGTGTGTAGCCTGGTGCTGAGCCTGCGTAAAAAGGAAAAAATCAAGGTGCGTCAACCCCTTCAAAAAATCTTGTTCCCTGCCGATAAACCCGAAGTCAAAGAAGCCGTACAGCACATGAGCGAACTCATTTGCTCAGAAGTAAACGTGAAAGAGATTGAATTTGTATCGGCCAATCACCCCAGCCTGGTGAAAAGCATCAAACCCAATTTCAAAACGTTGGGCAAGAAACTCGGGGCCGAGATGAAAGCCATGGCGGCCATCGTTCAGTCTTTTACTCAAGACCAAATCAGACAGCTAGAAAACGATGGCAACTTCCAAGTTTCGCTCAACGGCATCCCCACATCCCTGCTCCTCGAGGATGTCGATATCGCCACGCAAGACATGCCCGGTTGGCTCGTTGCTTCTGAAAATGGCGCTACGGTTGCCCTCGATATTACCATCAGCGAAGCCCTCCACCAAGAAGGTATGGCAAGGGAGTTTGTAAACCGTGTGCAGAACCTCCGAAAAGACATCGGACTCGACCTAACAGATCGGATTGAAGTACTTTTCAAATCCGATGCAGCCGTTCAAGAAAGCGTAAACCATTTTAACACTTATATTTGCGGGGAAGTATTGGCCCATTCCATCCAAACTACAGAGGATGATAGTGAGCACATACTCGACGTTTACGATTACCCCGTACACATCCACATCCGAAAAGTTTAAGCCATGGAAAAAGAAAAGACCCGCTACAACGACGATGAACTGCAAGAGTTCAAAGAGATCATCTTGAAGAAAATGGAAATCGCCAAAGATGAATTCAAAACCATTCAAGCCAACCTAAAAGACGGTGAGGGCGGTGGCGAGGGCACCAACAACAATTACCTTACACTCGACGATGGTGCGGATACGTTTGAGAAAGAAAATCTCAATCAGTTGGCAGCACATCAGCTGAAATTTATCAAAAATTTGGAAGCCGCTTTGGTGCGTATCGAAAATAAAACATACGGCATATGCAAAACCTCAGGCAAATTGATTCCCAAAGAACGCTTGCGTGCCGTGCCACATACCACCCAAACCATCGAAGCCAAACTGAAGCGCTAAACCTTCAATGTCTTACGCCCAATCTCTGCTGAAAAATCGGAAATTTTTGGTTCCGATGGCCACCATTTTGCTGCTGCTCATTACCGACCAGTGGATCAAAACCTACATCAAAGGACATTTCATGCTCGGAGAAATCAAACCCATTTTCGGCGATTGGTTCAAACTCTATTTCATCGAAAACGATGGGATGGCCTACGGCATGAAACTCTTCGGAGGAGGCAAAGTAGGAAAACTTATCCTTACCTTCTTCCGATTAATCGTATCGGCCTTCGGCTTCTGGTATCTCATCAAATGCATCCGCAACGATGCAAATTGGGGGCTACTCATCTGTATTGCCTTGGTACTGTCTGGAGCGATGGGAAACATCATTGATTCTGTTTTCTATGGTGTTTTGTATGCCGATACCAACCACTACCTCGGTGGATGGTTTGAAGGCCAAGTCGTAGACATGTTCTATGCTCCCATGTGGGAAGGACACC
>SXYY01000182.1 GCA_005788145.1 Bacteroidota bacterium | reverse complement strand
TGGAACATTTTTTCGTCTATTTGTACCGCGGAAATACGGCCGTGGCTTGGCGTGGAATATGGACAGAACAGGGCGATGTAATTCGTCCTTTGTTGGGGTTTCTAAAGCGCGATTTGGCAGATTTTCTGTTGGTGAACGGTTGGGGATGGCGAGAGGATCGGAGCAATGCCAGCACGGGCTATTTGCGAAATAAGGTGAGGCATTTTTTACTGCCGGAAATGGATGATTTTGCCTTGGAATTTTATGCTTTGAGTCAACGGCAACAAACGTTGAAGGGCGGCGAGGAACACCGAGAATCGCAAGTTTGGACATCGCACTGCAAGGAAATTCGAGGAGGTTGGTTCATTCCTGCATTGTATCGGCAGTCGGTGACACCTGAAATGCTGCTCGATAGAATGATGGGTATGGGATTTTCCAAGGCCATGGTTGAACAAGCTACGGCAACAAAGCAATCGGGTAAGTGGTTTGATGGGTCGCTTTGGCGATTGTGGGTGGGCCGGCATGGATGGATGGTATCGCCCAAAGACATGACGTCGCCAGGAGCCGTGGTGTTGATATGGGAAGACGGTACGACATTGAATTGGGGGGGATATCGCTTGTTCGTGCGCAAAGTTGTGAATGAGGATGAACAAGATATTTCTGGGGTGATTTCAGACATGGCTCGGGATTCGGATACATATTATTTTCACTCGGATGTAGCCAAGAAAAGTTGGGTACTGCGGGGTTGGGTGAATGGCGATGAAATGACGGCTTTTGGCGGGGTTCAGAAGAAGTTGAGTGATTGGTTTGTGGATGACAAAATTGAATCGTTTGTGAAGCCGTTTGTCCCGCTGGTGGTGGGTGCGGAGGGGGTACTTTGTGCAGTGGGTGTTCGTAGGTCGGCCTTGTATCCTGTGCCCAATGATGCTCAGAGTTTCTGGGCCTTGTCGTGGGAGGTGCTATAGGTCCGCGAAAAATCGCTGCAATGTAGGATCAATCTTATACCTTTGTTTTTGAATGAAAGCGATCATCCCTTTGGCGGGTATAGGCAGTCGCCTCAAGCCCCACACACGTACACAGCCGAAATCGTTGATTCCTTTGGCGGGTAAGCCCATTTTAGGGCATATCATGGATCGCTTGGTTGAGGCCGGTGTAAATGATTTTGTGTTTGTCATTGGCTATTTGGGCGATCGCATTGAACAATACATCACGGAGAATTACGGACAGTATAAAAGCACGTTTGTGATACAGACATTGGGGCGTGGGATTGGACATGCGGTTTGGTTGGCGCGGGAGTCTTTTGCGGAAGGTGAGAGGATGCTGATTGTGTTGGGCGATACCATTTTTGAGGCGGATTTGGCTTCGGTGTTGGCGGCAGGCGGCAATGCATTGGGGGTGAAGAAGGTGGAGGATCCTAGGCAGTTTGGTGTTGCGGAATTGGACGAGACAGGTTTGATTGTGCGGTTGAGTGAGAAGCCGGTAATTCCGAAATCGAATTTGGCACTGGTGGGGTTGTATGCGATTGAGGATACGCAGGCGTTGTTTGCGTGTTTGGAGTACAACATTCAGAACGAGATCCGCACACAGAACGAATATCATTTAACCGATGCGCTGCAATGCATGATTGCTCAGGGCGCCGCGTTTAAGACGTTTGCGGTGGATTCGTGGTTTGATTGTGGCAAAAAAGACATCATTCTGCAAACAAACCGAAATTTATTGCGACAGGTAGACCAGCAGCAGTTTGCGGGTTTCAATAAGGGTAATATCATCATTCCGCCGGTGCACATTGCGGTGAGCGCGAAGGTGGAGAATAGCATTATCGGTCCGGATGTGAGCATTGGCGACGGGGCGGTGATATCGCGGAGCGTTGTGAAAAATAGCATTATCGGACAGGGGGCAGAGTTGACGAATGCCATTTTGGAGGATTCGTTGGTTGGGGGTGATTCGGTATTGTTGGGTGCGGCCTCGAGCCTCAACATTGGGGATAGTGCGGAGATTAACCTGAGAAATTCTTGAGGGTGAAGCTGAGGGTATCGGATATCGTTGGGGTTGTGGGCGCTGAAGTGCAGGGCGGAGGCTCTATGTCTCCAAGCGCTTTGGATGCGACCGAAATCAATGCGATGGTCTTTGATGCGCGGAAGTTGTGGGGGTTGGATCCCAATGCTGCCATGTTTTTGGCATTAAAAGGTCGGAGAGATGGCCACGAATTTATTGGACAGGCCTATGGCGCTGGTGTTCGATATTTTTTGGTATCACGTTTGGATGCAGGATGGGTGACATTGATGCCCAGTGCGATTTTTTTGGTCGTGGGCGATGTGTTGGCAGCGCTGCAGCAGTTGGCCGCATGGCACCGAAAGCATTTGACGGGGGTTGTGATGGGGATTACGGGGAGCAATGGTAAAACCATCGTAAAGGAATGGCTTTGGGAGTTGTTGCAGGGTGATTTTTCAGTAGGTAAGAGTCCGAGAAGTTATAATAGTGGGCTGGGTGTGGCGCTGAGTTTGTTGAATGTTTCGCCTGGTACGAATGTGGCGCTGTTGGAGGCGGGTATATCGGCCCGGGGCGATATGAAGAAGTTGCAGTCGATGTTGCAACCAAACATGGTCGTCCTAACGCATTTGGGCGAAGCACATGCAGAAGGCTTTGGGTCTATGGCTGAAAAGGCGTCGGAGAAAGTCAGTTTGGCGTTGGGCGCAGATGTGGTGGTATATCCGTATGATCAGGAACCACTGCGG
>SXYY01000007.1 GCA_005788145.1 Bacteroidota bacterium | reverse complement strand
TGGGTGGCAACGGAGGCGGTAACGAGGCTTTGTTGAGCGAATAGCTGTTTGTTTGTGCAACAACACAAAACAGACAAACATGCCAACAGATATAAGAGTCGCCGGTTTACCACAATAACAAAGTTATTGAAAACAAAACAGCTTTCTTCGTTGCCCGTTGTTGGGTAAATTTCCTAGTCTCGATTAACGAATGACTTGTAGGGTTAGGTCAAGGGCTTGGCCAACAATCTCACAAACGGTTTCTGCACCTTGGTTTTGATTGAATTGCGCAGTAAGCGTTGGGTTGTTGTTATTTCTGAGGCCTTTGGGCGCGTTGCCAACTACATCAATACGAACATTGTACCTTTCCTCCAATGCTGCAATGACTTCGGCGAGGGGAGCGTTTTTGAATGATAGAGAACCTTTACTCCACGAAACCGCATTCAGGTCAATGTTTGACTCAACGGTAAAGTAGTTGTCTTGTTTAGTTTTGGGTGAAGGATTTTCTGTTACGCGCATGCCTTTGGTGAGGATGGCAGACTCAAGTAGGCTGTTTGAGTTCATTGCCAATTTTTCTACGCGCACTTTGCCGTGATTCACGGTGACCTGCAAGGGCTTTTTGCTGTACGAACGAACATCAAAGCCAGTACCCAATACCGTTACTTGGTTTTGACCGCTGCGGATCACAAAGGGTGCATTGGGGTTTTTGGCAACTTCAAAATGGGCCATGCCTTGGAGTTCAATGTTGCGGCTGTTTTTGGTCACAGTAAATTTCACGCTCGAATTTGCATTCAATGTGATGGTACTACCGTCTTGCAATGTGACTTGTTTTACTTGTTGGTTTTGGGTGGCTACAGCACCAGAATCTAGGATGGCAGTTGATTGATTGTTGAACCAGAATGCCCAACTTCCAATGGCCAACAAGGAAATTGCTGCAGCAATGCGCCACACGCGTTGCGTGTTTTTCAAAACCACAAAGGGTTTTTGTGTAGCTTGTTCGCGGTCTGCTTGGAATTTTTTCCAAGCGGCGTCATTGCTTGATTCAAATGAATATGTGTAATCCCCTGCTCTGTCCCAAATTTCTTGGAATTCACTATCTATTTGGGGTTTGTTGTTTTTGTTTTCCATTGGGTTAATGCATTAACTGTGGTTGCATCATGGCCGAAACCTGCTGTTTGATGATGGCCAATGTGGGTTTAAATTGGGGATTCTTTTTTAGCCATTCCTCCAATTTCTTGAGTTCTTCTTCTTGCATCAAACCTGCAGCATATTTGGTGAAGATATTGCTTTCGAGTTGTTCTTTTGTCATGGTTTGCCTTTTTCCGGAAAGGGGTAACTGGCCTATCAACACGAAAAGGAGTCATTACCCCCAAAAAAAATGAAAAAAAATCGAATTATTTTTAACGCATTAAAAATCAACTACTTGTGCGGAGTATTTTTTTGCGCTTGATGGATGGATTCGATGATCTCGACCACAGCTTTTCCCTCCAAAGGCGTTGTGATCGTGGGTGTGCCTTGCAACAGGTGGCTGATTACATCCTCAATGACGAAGTGGTGGTTGGCCGCGCTGCCTTTGTATCCTCCATAATCGTTGGGTGGCTCTGCTTTGGGGAGCAAGGGCAATTCATAATCTTCAATCGCACAGTAATCCACGGAATTCATGTATTGTCCGCCCAATTTCACAGTGCCTTTTTCACCAATAATGGTGATGGAGCTTTCAAAATTTTGTTGGTGTAAACTGGTTGAATAACTTAACGAACCCTGACCTTGTCTGCCAAATGAGAAGAGAACTTGTCCGCTGTCATCAAATTCGGTGAGGTGTGCGTGGTTAAAATTCGATGAAGTCGCGTGATTGATGTTCAGCGGACCCAAGAGCCAGTACATGAGGTCCACAAAGTGAGAGAATTGGGTAAACAACACACCACCGTCGAGGTCTGCGGTGCCGTGCCAACGTCCGGGCCTGTAGTAACGGTGATCGCGATTCCAATAGCAAACCACTTGAACCTGATAGAGTTCGCCCAAGGTTTGATTGTCAATGATTGATTTGATCCATTGGGAAGGGGGCGAAAAGCGATTCTGCATTACACAGAAGATATGTTTGTTCCGCTTCATGGCCTCATCCATCATGGCGTCGCATTCTTCCACTGACAGCGCCATGGGTTTTTCAACGATTACATGTCGCCCCATGCTCAGCGCTTGGATGGCGTGTTGGCTGTGGTAGCCGTTGGGTGTGGCAATACAAACCACATCGATGTTTGCATGGTGCATGAGCATTTCCTCCAAATTGTCATAGAGTGGAATGTCGCTACCGATGCTGAGCTCTTCACGAATTTTCACATCGGTTACGGCCACCAAAACGGCTCTGGGATTGTTGGCAATCATGTGGGCATGCCGACTTCCGATGTGTCCGGCACCTACGATGGCAAAGTGTATGATATCCGATGTTTCTGACATGCTGAACGGCAAAAATGCACAAGTTTTGGGACAATTTGCTGTCGTTCATAAAAACCCTGTGAAAAAGGTTTGGTAATGTGGTCGTAACCGCCAAAATTTGCGGTTGTATGACGAATGAAAAGGTATTGGTGATTGGTTCTTGTGGTCAGTTGGGTACGGAGTTGGTTGAAGCGTTGCGCGGTATTTATGGCGATGCCAATGTGGTTGCCAGCGATGTGAAAAAATCTGACAGTCCGGTGTTTGATGGAGGTCCATTTGAAACTTTGGATGTCTTGGATGTGGCTAGATTATCCGATATCATACAGAAATACAAACCAACACAGGTTTATCATTTGGCGGCGTTGTTGAGTGCAACGGCTGAGAAAAATCCTGAGTTTGGTTGGAAGTTGAACATGGAGGGGCTTTTTCATGTTTTGAATGCGGCGCGGGATACAGGCATTATAAAAAAGGTTTATTGGCCTAGTAGCATTGCGGCTTTCGGACCAAATACGGAACGATTTGGCACGCCCCAGTACGGCACCATGGATCCCACCACGATTTATGGAATCAGCAAATTGGCTGGTGAGTTGTATGCGCAATATTATTTTAATCGTTGGGGCATTGATACGCGTTCATTGCGTTACCCTGGTTTGATAGGGTACAAGAGTGCGCCGGGCGGAGGCACAACCGATTATGCCGTGGCAATATACCACGATGCCTTGCAAACAGGAAAACACAATTGCTTTTTGGGTGAAGGCACCACATTGCCGATGTTGTACATGCCCGATGCATTGAAGGCTACTTTGGACATCATGCATGCACCAGCGGAGCAAATCAAGATTCGCACCAGCTACAATTTGGCAGGGATGAGTTTTGCGCCTGAGGAAATTGCGGCATCGATTGCCAAGTTTGTTCCCGGTTTTGAGATTTCTTACGAGCCCGATTATCGCCAAGCAATCGCCAACAGTTGGCCAGCGGTGATTGACGATACCGAGGCCCGCCAAGATTGGGGTTGGAAACCAGATTTCGGTTTGGACAAAATGACCGAGGACATGCTCAAGAATTTGCGCTTGCAGTATGCCCAAAACGGCTAATTCAAAACATTTTATCGAGGATTAATCGATTAGGCTGGCATAGCCAATCGCTTTGCCTATCATGGCTGTGGTGGTGGCCCTTTCAACCAAAACATTCACCAAATCGCCTTTCTTGTAGTTTTCGCAAGGGAAGATTGTCACGGAATTTTGGTCGCTACGGCCCATCCAATCGAGGTCGCTCTTTTTGGAAGGACCTTCAACAAGTACAGTTACAACCTTGCCGATATAGGATTCATTTTTGGCCTTGGATTTGGCGTTTTGAAGGGCGATGATTTCGCTTAAACGGCGCGATTTTACTTTTTCCGGCACATCGTCTACCAGTTTTTTGGCTGCAGGTGTTCCAGGTCGCTCTGAGTAAACATACATGTAGGAGAATTCAAATTCTGCCCAATCAATCAAACTCAGGGTATCTTGGTGTTCTTCTTCGGTTTCTGTGCAAAATCCGGCGATGATATCACATGAAACGCCACAGTCGGGGATGATGCTGCGAATCATACGAATTTTGTCCATGTACCACTCGCGGGTATAGTTTCTCGACATGATATCGAGCACGCGCGTGTTGCCGCTTTGCGCTGGCAGGTGGATGTAATTGCACAGGTTTTTGTATTTGGCCATGGTGTGCACCACTTTTTCGTTGATATCGCGGGGGTGACTGGTGCTATATCGGATGCGCATGTGGGGTACAGCGGTGGCACACATTTCCAATAGATCGGCAAAATCTACAGAGGCATCTTGCTCGTCTTGGGTGAGTTTTTTGAATTCTTTTTTGGGTCCGCCACCAAACCAGAGGTAAGAATTGACATTTTGTCCAAGCAGGGTAATTTCTTTGTATCCGGCCGCAGACAAATCCATCACTTCTCGAACGATACTTTGCGGATCGCGGGAACGCTCTCGACCGCGGGTAAAGGGAACTACGCAGAAACTACACATGTTGTCGCAACCACGCATAATGGAAACAAAGGCGGTTACACCATTCGAGTTTAATCGCACAGGACTGAGGTCGCCATAGGTTTCTTCCCTACTCAACAATACGTTGATGGCTCTACCTCCATCATCGACTTCGGCCACCAATTTGGGGAGGTCACGGTAGCTGTCAGGTCCGGCCACAACATCCACGAGTTTCTCCTCTTCAAGCAATTTTTCTTTGAGGCGTTCTGCCATACAACCCAGAACCCCAATGATGAGTTCTTTGTTGTGTTTTTTATTGCCGCGCAGGTGTTTGAGGCGTTCGCGAATGCGTTGTTCCGCATTGTCGCGTATGGCGCAGGTATTCAAAAAAATGACGTCGGCGTCCAATTCATCGGTGGTTGAAGCAAATCCATGCTCACCCATAATTGAGGCAATGATTTCGCTATCGCTGAAATTCATGGCACATCCATAGCTTTCGATGTATAGCTTTCTGCTGGCTGTGGCGGTGGGTGGGATTAACACTTCTGACATATTGTAACTACAAAAATACGGGCTTTTTTGTTTCTTTGCAGTGAATGAGACATTTCAACACCTTGATTTTGCTTGCCTTTATGGCTTTTGTGGGTAGGGTATCGGGCCAGACCAAGGATTCCGATAAGGGCCAGTTTTCCGGAAATTTATTGATGAATTATCAGAAATATCTGCGCGACGATAGTATCGGGGCGAATACCAAGGTATACAAAGAGAACACGGCCAGTGCGGATGCTTGGTTGTTTATGCAGTATCGCGTGAAGGGTTATTCGTTCATTGTGCGATACGATGCATTCAACAATTCGCCGTTACTTGATCCTCAGGATGCTTACACAGACCACGGCATAGGCTTTTGGCAGGTCAACAAAAGTGTCGACAAATTGGACATTACCATGGGTTCTTTTTATGATCAATTTGGAACGGGCATCTTATTTCGGAGCTATGAACAACGTCAGATTGGTATTGATTACGCGATGCAGGGCATGCGTTTGAAATACAACATCAACGATCGTTGGGCCGTTAAAGGGTTTGCAGGCAATCAAAAAGGAAACATCAAGAACCGCTTTGGCTTTGCCAAACAAGTAATTAGTGGTTTGAATATTGAGGGAAACATACCCGTGGGGGAGTTGAGTAAGTATGGCGATGTGATTGTGGGGGCATCGGCAATCAACAGAAGTTTGGACCGCGAGACCATGGACCGGTTGGTGGGAACAATCAATACCTATGATTTGGCCGATCGTTTTTATCCCAAGTACAACATGTACGGATTCAACGGATATTTCGGTTACACAAAAGGCAATTTTGGTTGGAATGTTGAAGCGAACGTGAAGACCCCTGAGGCGGTGTTGGGCATGAATGACAAGTTTAAACTCTCTGGTGGAAATGTGCTTTACACATCACTGAGTTGGGGAAAAGGAGGGTGGAAGTTGGGCAAACAGAAAGCATCAATTGGCTTGAATTTGCAGGCGCGACACGTTGATAATTTCGCTTTTCGAACAGCACCAACCGAAGCTTTGTTGAATGGATTGGTGAGTTATTTGCCGTCAATGACCCGTCAAAATACCTACCGTTTG
>SXYY01000181.1 GCA_005788145.1 Bacteroidota bacterium | reverse complement strand
TCCGGTATCGGGGTTTGACAATTGGTTCTGCTTATTGGCGCGAATGAGTTTGCCATTGTGATACCAATACAGTGTATCCTTTTGCTTTGAGGTGACTTCCAGCAGTGTATCGGATTGGGTGACCCATCGAATGGAATCGTATTGGGTAACGGTTAATATTTGAGCGGTGGTCGACACACATCCTTGGGTGGAGGTAATCGTGCAATGAAATGTATCTGTTTGCAGCGCTTTGTAGTGCGGCTTCATGGTTTGGCTGTTCCAACCTTTGTCATTTTTCCAGTTGTATTGGTGGGTGTTGTTGGTAAAAGTATCGCCAAAAATGACAGAATCACTTGCACAAACGCCGATGTTGGGGAGTTGTTGGGGCACCTGGGGCGATGTGGCATAGATGATTTTCACCGAATCATGGGCGGTGCAACCGGTGGCCGATTGTTTGGCTTCGAGGTGTACAAACTGGGTGTTTTGGCTTTGGCCCTTGACCGTGAGAAACTGGGTTGAATCTGTGATGACCGTGCCATTCACACGCCACGTATAATCGGTGAGTATGGCTGAATCCTGCGCTTTCAAGCGGATGCCGAGGCCGTTGCAATCGTATCGAACAGGTCCTTTATTGGAGAGTAGCAACGCCGGTGCTTGAAGAATTTCTGTCATTTGAATGGCCCCTTTGATTTCGGGTTTGGTGCTGCTCCAGCGGAGGCGGTAGCCCACTCCGGCGGCGATATTTTTGGGCAGAACCCCTTGGATTTGTGCGGGAAGGAGGGTGTCGGTGACGCGGTTCAACACATATCCTTTGTTGAAATTGCCTTGATCATCGCTGAGTTCTAGCAGAAATTCATTGCCTTTTTCAAACGTGCCGATGTTTTTGATGAAGGGATTTTTATAGGTGGTGGCGCTATCGCCGGCACAGCCTACGATTTCACTGTCGGGACCGAAATTATGGATGTCGGCGACGAACACTTTGCCGCAGATGATGCAGGTATAGACCCATTCGTTGCGTTCACTTACGATGGTAATGTCGCCAGGTTTGGGTTCGCCCAGAAGCACTTTGGGGCTGCCGCTGTAGTATTTATTGAGTTGGTAGATGTATTTGTCGCCCACGGAAGAGATGTACAAATTGCCTTGCGCATCTTCGGCGAGTCCCATGGCATTTTTGATGTTGAGCGACCGGAGGGTTTGTACGCTGGAATCGCTAATGGAAACGGCGATGAGGCTGGAATTGAGGGTGTCTTGAACCAGCAGGAGTCGGTTTTTGCTCTTTTGCCAAAGGATGGCCGAGGGTTTGGTGATATTACTGACCCACAGGGTGGTATGGGGGGCATGGGGTGCGCTTTTGTCGAAGGTGGTTTTGTAGATACATCCGCGAACGCGGTCTGTGGTATAAAGCACTTGGGCGATGGAGTCGTAAACGCAGTCTTGAATTTGTTGGATGCCACTGATGGTTTCGGTGCCGATCAGGTTGCCCGAGGTATCGTAAATCACCATGCGGTTGGAGTCGAGGACGAGCACCGCATATCCGATGGGCAGTTTGTGGAAGGCGATGTTTCTGGGCGATTTTAGGTTTTTGGCGAACAGGGTTTTGTTGCCGGCGCGATCGATTTGAAGGACTTCGCCACTGCCTTGGTTGGTGATGAGGTATCGGTTGTTGATGGGGTTGTAGGCCGAGGCGTTGGGGGCGTTGAAATAGTACTGGGCATCGGCGTGGTTTAAACCGAGTAGGAGGCAAATTAGGACGATCAGGTATTTCCGCATAACTGTGTTGCGGAGTGATAGACGATGGGGAGGTGGGAAGTGTTGTATGCTCAGGTGGATTGGTATTTTTTTAGGAGCTTCCGATAGCGCCGCTTTGTGATACTGTATAGTATGATGAATAGTAAAACCACTGGGAACATCAGTATTGCAGCGATGAAACCCCAAACAGCATTTTTGGATTTTGCACCGCGATTTGGTACAACTGCAACGATTAAACCTGCGCCTGAAAAGGATGCCCCTGCGGCTATTGCGAAACCATTTGCGAGCTTTTTGGTTCGTCTCAACTTCATTAATTCTGGTGAGAGTGAATCGACCGTTCCTTTGGTGGATTCGGTTACACTATCAACGAATGCGGGATAAACTACTGGTTTGGGTATTACGTTGAGCGTGGACTGATTTGATGGAATAGCGAGATCTATAACTGGGTGGGTTTTATAGGTCCTTTTGTTGATTACCGTTCCGTTGTTTTTGGTTTTGTAGTTGTGGTGCCATTGAATATTCACCCCATGAGTGTGGTATCTTTTGGTGATGGTGCAACTCTGCAACACCATGAATACAAGTATGGTATAAACGAAAATGGAGCGTTTCATTGACGCAATTTTTAGTTTATTGATGAAAATGAAAAACGGAAAATCGCAAAAACGCAGAGGGGATTTTAAGGAAAATCGCAAATGAAAAAGCCTCTGAATCAGAGGCTTTTTGTGGAATTGGGGGGAATCGAACCCCCGTCCGGCGATGCGATCACTAGCGCTTTCTACATGTTTAGGGTTAGATTGATTTTCGGGATCGGGCCGGCTCTACCCTGGCCAACGTCGTTCCTTATCCAACTTTGTAATAAACCCCTGCATCGGCACTTCGGGGCCATACCTGAGCGGGTCGACTACCCCTGACGAACATCGGCTCAGATAGAGACATTCGGGGTAGATGGCAATTACTTAATCATTCCGATTAGGCAGCCATGGCGTAGTTAGATTCGCCTCTTATGGTTTTGAAGGTTGAGATTTAGGTGCAAACCCCCAACGCACCACATGCTTACACTGCAAACAATCATCCCGTCGAATCCGGTCAATCCCATTGCAACAC
>SXYY01000180.1 GCA_005788145.1 Bacteroidota bacterium | reverse complement strand
TGGACTGCCCCGTATGTGATCAGGCAGGGGAGTGTCACCTCCAAGATTTGGCCTATGAACATGGCAAAAGCAATACCCGCTATGAGTTTGAACGCAGAACCTTTGATAAGGTAGATATTGGAGATTACATCAAATTGCACATGACCCGATGCATTTTATGTTATCGTTGTGTGTATACCGCGAATCAACTTACAGAGCAGCGTGAACACGGTGTATTGAAGCGTGGCGATGCTGCAGAAATTGGGACTTTCATCGAAAAGAATCTGAAAAATGATTTCATTGGAAATGTCATTGATGTTTGTCCTGTTGGAGCGCTGACCGATAAAACTTTCCGATTCCGTTCTCGCGTTTGGTATACCAAGCCCATGGATGCCAACCGTGATTGTAAATGTTGCTCAGGCAAAGCGGTGGTTTGGATGATCGGAGATGAAATTGCCCGCGTTACTGCGCGCAAAGACCAATATGGAGAAGTGAAAGAGTTTATTTGCAACGAATGTCGATTCGAGAAAAAAGATAAGTCTGATTGGAATATTGAAGGTCCCCGTCAAATCGATCGTTCATCGGTTATTTCTGCCAACCATTACGAGGTAGAAGCCCCAGAACATACACCATTATTAAACAAGGCCTAAACAATCATGGATAGTGCATTATTTTTAGAGAAACTGATCCTAATCGTGGTAATCCTTGCGGTTACTTTGGTGATGGCTTTGTATTTTACTTTCGGAGAGCGCAAAATTGCGGCTTTCTTCCAAGATCGTCTCGGTCCAAACCGTGTGGGTCCTTTTGGGTTGCTTCAGCCGTTTGCCGATGGTGGAAAATTGCTCTTTAAAGAGGAAATCATCCCGAAAAACGCGGAGAAATGGTTGTTTATTTTGGGTCCAGGGATTGCGATGGTAGTGGCTACCATTACCAGTGCGGTTATACCATGGGGAACATCCTTGCCCATCTTTGGAAGGGATGTGCAATTGCAAGTGGCCGATGTGAACATCGGTGTTTTGTATATCATGGGAATCGTGAGTATTGGTGTTTATGGCATCATGATCGGTGGATGGGCTTCCAATAACAAGTATTCTCTCTATGGCGCCATCCGGGCAAGTGCACAAATGATCAGCTATGAGTTGAGCATGGGATTGGCTCTGATCGCGGTGGTGATGATGAGTGGAACCCTGAGTTTACGCGAAATGGTTGAACAACAGGCAGGATTGAACTGGAATGTATGGTACCAACCACTCGGCTTTATTTTGTTTCTGACGTGTGCATTGGCTGAATGTAACCGTGCTCCGTTTGACCTTGCTGAATGTGAAACGGAATTGATTGGTGGATACCACGTTGAATATTCTTCCATGAAATTGGGTTTCTACTTATTTTCGGAGTACATCAACATGTTCATTTCCAGTGCCGTAATGGCCTGCGTATACTTTGGAGGATACAATTTCCCCGGTATGCACCTCATTTCAGACCCCACAATACTCGGATTGACCCAAGTGGCCGTAATGTTTGCCAAAATCTTCTTCTTTGTCTTCTTGTTCATGTGGATTCGTTGGACATTGCCCCGATTCCGTTACGATCAGTTGATGCGATTGGGCTGGAAGGCGATGATCCCATTGGCTTTGTTAAATATGTTGGCCACGGGCGCCATTTCATTGTACAGCGCACAAGGATTTTAAACTTCAATAACACAGAATTGATAGAAGGGGGAAGCAATTCCCTCTTTTTTTATGCAGGGTTAAAATGCTCTAAAACCCGTTCCATTCGAATGCCTCGGCTGCCTTTGACAAAAGCGAAATCTGTGTCGATAGGATGTGTGTCGAGCCATGCCAACAATGAATCCATCGTTTCAAAGCGATAAGGATGGTTGGGACAGGCGGCACAGAATTCTGATCCCACCAAAAATGTACTTTCTTGAATGCCGAGTGAACCACACAATTCAAACAATTGCTGATGCTCAGCCGGTGAATGTTCCCCAAGCTCTAGCATATCGCCAAGAAAAAACGATTTCCGTCCTTCTATTGTCGCAAAGCTCTGTATGGCTACGGACATCGAACTGGGATTGGCATTGTAGGCATCCAAAAATACTTGCGTGTTGCCAATGGTTCGCCATTCACTCCGGTTGTTAGAGGGTACGTATGAACATGCAAGATCCATTGCATCCGAGGGGTTCATGCCGAGTAAATGAGCAATCGCGGTACCGAACAACAAATTATAGGCATTGTATCTTCCACTTAATGGTGATGTGTAAGCGCCTAAGTTTTCTCCATTGCAGTAAAAGTTGAATCCCAATTCCGGCATTTCATGATGGATTTCAGCATAATATTGGGCCTGTGGATTCGATAGCGAAATGGTTGATTGCTGGGTCAGACGTTTCGACATTGACTGCAACCAAGCATCATCCATGTTCACAATGCCATGTCCGCCATGTTTGATGACACTCGCAAAGACTTCGCTTTCTTCTTTGGCGATGGCTTCAATGCTTCCAAATCCTTCTAGGTGTTCCTTACCAATATTGGTTATTACACCGAATTCAGTTTCAATAAGATCACACAAGACCGCCATTTCTCCCGGGTGGTTTGTTCCCATTTCAATAACGGCAAATTGGTGTTGTGGACGTAAGCTCAGCAGGGTTAGTGGCACGCCAATGTGGTTGTTCCAGTTTCCGGGTGTAGCCAGGGTTTCACCAAGACCTTCGAGGATGGTGCGCGTTACTTCTTTGGTGGTGGTTTTCCCATTGCTTCCACCCACCATGATTTTTTTACATGGCATCGCTTTGGCATGCAGTTTTGAGAGCTGTTGAAGGGCTATCGTGGTATCTTGAACCCAAACAAATCGTTGATCGTTTCGATATTCTTCCCAATCCACGACCACAATGCGAGCACCTTGTGCAATAGCCGATTCTGCAAATGAATTTCCGTCGAATTTCTCACCGCGGATGCAAAAGAAAATATCCCCTGATTTCAAAGCGCGGGAATCTGTGCATACTTGGTAATTGGAAGCAACAAAATGTCCGTATATCGCATCTATCACATCGGAATTCATCATGTTTCAAACCTAATTGAAATTTGTGAAATCCATAAAACAAGAAATCCCCAAAAAGGAAAATGTCTAAATCCATTTGTATCTTTACCCGAATGCTTAAGAAAATCGCCTTGGTTATTTTGTTTTGTATGGCCAGCCATGAAGGTTGGTCACAATTTCATTATCGCCTAAATACGACGGGTGTTCGCGTTTTTGATGGCAATTTTGAAATTGAAAATCCATTTTGGGGTGGGTTTAATTCGCCACAGTTTCAACCATTCGACCTCAATGGTGATAAATCCATGGATGTGATTGTGTTTGATCGCTATGATTCCAAGATTTTGCCATTCGTGCGATTGAATAAAAGCGATATCTTTCAATATGCCCCAGAGTATACTGCCCGTTTGCCCAAAGGCCTCTATTACTTCAAAACAGCAGACCTGAATGCTGATGGTGAAATGGATATATTCACCCTTTCGGAAAGCAGTAATTTGTTGATTTATATCAATCGAACAACGCCGGGGTCAAGCAATTTGAAATTCCAAGACTTGGGTCCTTGGTACTACCGTAACCAATACGATTCTACGCAGCCCATCCAATACAATCCGCTGAGCTTTTCAAAATTTGATATGCCGGAGATTTCGGATATCGATGGAGATGGCGATTTGGACATTCTGTCTTATGATCAAGGGAATTACACCTACCGACTGTTTAAAGATGTCCGCATAGAAAAAGGATGGAACCGCGATACGTTTGAGTTCCAAATCATGGATATCTGCTTTGGGTATTTCAACGAGGGGTTCGACAATTCCATTGCTTTGGGGGAGTGTCCGTATAAAGACAAACTCAAACCCCGACATACGGGTGGTGCGTCTTGTTTTATGTATGATTCCGATGCGGATGGCGATAAGGAACTGGTCATATCAAACATTGGATTTCCGCGGTTTACATACCTTGAGAATGGGAAAGCACAATATAAATCTTACTATGATACGATGGTGGGCGTTGATACGATATTTCCCAGAAATACCGTAGCCGCCAATCAAATGACCTTCCCGGCAGGATACTACTTGGATATTTCGGGCGATGGGGTTCAGGATTTGGTCATTGCCCCCAATAATTTCTCCGATGTGAAAGAAACCCAACAGATATGGTATTACAAGAACAAAGGACAATTCAACAAACCGGTGTTCGACTTGGTTAAGACCAATTTTCTATCCGAAAAAACGCTTGATTTGGGTGCGAGAAGTGCGCCTGTATTTGTGGATGTGGATGGGGATGGGGATCAAGATTTGCTTGTTGCGTCCAATGGCGATTATTCTGTAACAACAGGCCTCGCTGATCCATTATATTTCTTCAAGAATACAGGAACCAAAACCTCACCAAAATACGAATTGGTTGATAAGGATTACTTGAAGTTTTCACAATATAAATTCCGACATGCTATCCCCAATGTGGGCGATGTAGATGGAGACGGGGATTTGGACTTGTTGGTAGGTACATTGAAAGGAAAAGTAGCCTATTTCTCAAACACGGCGGGTGCGGGAAAACCCGTTGCTTGGTCTTTTGTTGACTCCAATTACTTGGGTAAAAATCCAAATTTCGACGAATCCAATGCGTCTCCATGCTTGTATGACCACAACAAAGATGGCAAAATGGATTTGTTGGTGGGATATTACAACGGCAGGGTATCCCTGTTTGAATGTACATCGTTAAATCCATTGACCTATGTCGAAAAAACTAAGAATGCTTGGGGAGCTCGCGGCAATGAATGGCGCAGCGATGTTACGCCAAATGAATGGAAAGCGTTCGGGTATGCATCACCCCGTATTTATGATATTAACGGTGATGGAAAAATGGAAATGATTGTGGGAACAGCCTATGGATATAGTCGATTATACAACATCGATGGACATCCTTATTCTGATTCTTTGTTTGCCGATACAACATGGTTTTACGAGAAGAAATTTGCTGATTCTGCACTGCCAACAATGGGCTCGAGAATCATACCAGCATTCGCGGAACTTACCGGTGATACGCTCATGGAGGCTGTTTTTGGCTTGGGTAGGGGTGGTTTGCAATGGGCCAGCTCTTTGAACGCCGTAAAACCTGTCATTGGAACCAGGCAATTCGAATCCTTGGATTTGGTGCTGTTTCCCAATCCGAGTAAAAGTATGGTCACTGTTCAGCGTGCTGAATCAACCCCCGGAAACTTGTCCTTGAACATTTACAACCTTCAACGAGACTTGGTCTACAAGACGCATTTACAATCCAATGAAAAGGGGGTTGGCATTCCAATTGAAACTTGGTCCTCTGGAGTATATTGGGTGAAAATTACCAATGACGAGGGAAAAACAGCCAACCTAAAATTGGTCAAATTGCCTTAACATGGGGCTCACCAATGGTGTAGGTATGGGTGCAATAACCCAACCATTCATCCTCCCGGTTTGAAGCAATCATCAAGGAGCGATTGCCTAAATAATTTGCAATAAGGGTTTTGAACACATCGGCACCCGCTTTATCCAAGTTGGTCAATGGCTCGTCCAAAATGACCAAAGGCTGATTACCCAAAAGCGCTGCACACAATTTTACCCGCTGCTTCATGCCCGAAGAGAAAGTCAATATCTGTTTGGTTTTTGTGGCTTTTGGAAATCCGCATAGATCCATCAAATTGGGCAGTGTGATATTCGATTGAAACCCTTTGATCTGCTGGTGAAAGTAAAACCACTCACTCAGCGTAAATTCCTCAGGTAATTCCATACCCGGCGACGCCAAAGACACATGCTTATGCCATTGCGACTGGGGCAGTGGGGAATCATTTTCTATCCATTGTACAGTTCCTTCCGTGGGATCCGTTTGTCCAACGAGCATCAAAGTAAATGTAGATTTTCCTGCGCCATTCGGACCCAAAATCGCCATTTTCAGTGGCGTAAAATTTTTACCGGCAATACAGAGGTTGAGGTCTATATTTTGAAATAACCATGAACGGTGATAATTCTTGCCGCAATTGTTCAGGATTATTTCCATCGTTATTTTGCGATGTATCCTTTCATGATGCCTCTATCCGACTCCTTGATGAACTGCAAAATCTCATCTCTTTCCGTTGTTGGAGAAAACTCTGTTTCGATAATTTTAATGGCTTTTGCAGTATTAAATCCCTTCACAAAAAGCGTGCGGTAAATGTCTTGTATCTCAGCGATTTTTTCCGTTGAAAAGTCGCGTCTACGCAATCCTACACTGTTTACACCTTCATAACTCAATGGCTCACGCGCTGCTTTTGTATAGGGAGGTACATCTTTCCTCACCAACGAACCACCGCTAATCATTGCATGTCGACCAATTTTTACGAACTGGTGAACCAAAGCTGCTCCGCCTAAAATGGCCCATTCCCCAACCGTCACATGCCCTGCAACTTGAACACTGTTGGCAAGAATACAATGGTCTTCTACAACAACATCATGCGCCAAGTGAACATAAGCCATCAGCAGAACATTGTTGCCAACACGTGTTTCGCCCGAAGCCTTGGTTCCTTTGTTGATGGTAACATATTCCCTGATTGTGGTATTGTTTCCAATGATCGTTAGTGTTTCTTCGCCGTCGAATTTCAAATCCTGCGGTATCGCACCGATAGATGCGCCCGGGAAAACCCTACAACCTTTTCCGATACGAGTACCTTTGAAGATTGTGGCTCCTGACATGACATGAGTGCCTTCGCCAATCTCTACATCCGCATGAATGGTTACAAATGGGTCAATGATGACATGGTCTGAAATTTTAGCGGAAGGATGAACGTAGGCTAACGGTTGTATCATTGGTTTGAATCTGCTGTTTTTAAAGTACGAAAAGTACGAATTACGATATTTTTACGATTTGTGCCATCAATTCAGCTTCACAAACCAATTTTTCACCGACCCATGCACGTCCCTTCATGATACAGAGTCCTCGACGAACCGGCTCCATTAATTCCAACTTCATAATCATGGTATCACCAGGAACAACCTTGTCCTTGAATTTCGCATTGTCGATCTTCAAAAAATATGTGCCATAGTTTTCGGGATCCTCTACGGTGCTCAATACCAAAATACCACCGCACTGTGCCATTGCTTCTAACTGTAACACTCCAGGCATTATTGGATCGCCCGGGAAATGTCCGTTGAAGAATGGCTGGTCATATGTGATGTTTTTGATTCCCACAACTGAAGTTTCCGTTTTGGCGATGATTTTATCGACCAACAAAAACGGATGGGCATGGGGTAAAATTTTCATGATGTCTTTGGTTGCGTACAACGGTTTTTCACTTGGATTGTAATTGGGAACCCCATCCTGTTTTCTGCGCAATTCCTTTTTCATGACTTGTTTGATTTTCTTGGCAAAAGCCACGTTGCTCGCATGTCCGGGTCGGGCAGCCATGATTTGACCTTTGATAGGCATTCCCACAAGGGCCAAATCCCCAATCATATCCAATAACTTGTGCCTTGCAGGCTCATTTTGAAAACGCAAATCCAAATTATTGAGAATCCCATGTTGTGTTACCTCAACCTTGGGTTTATTGAACACTTCAGCCAATCGGTCTAACTCATTTTGTTCAATATCGCGATCAACCACTACAATGGCGTTGTTTAAATCGCCACCTTTGATCAGGTTATTGTTCAGTAAATATTCGAGTTCATGAAGAAAACAGAAGGTTCTACACGGACTGATCTCTTTTTTGAATTCCGCCATGCTGGTGATAGCGGCGTGTTGACTACCCAAAACGGCAGAATTATAATCCACCATCACGGTAAGTCTGTAGTCATTCACGGGCATCGCGATGATCTCAACTTTGTTTTCCTCATCGGTAAAATTGATGTTGTAAGGAATTTCAAAATACTCGCGTTCAGCATCCAATTCAACAATCTCAGAGGCTTCAATTACCTCAACAAACGGCTTACTGCTACCATCCATGATGGGCATTTCAGGTCCGTCAATATCAATCAATACGTTGTCGATTTCCATCCCTACGAGTGCGGCCAATACGTGCTCCACCGTAGAAACGGAGGCCCCATTTTTGGTAAGGGTGGTTCCGCGGGAAGTGTCGGTAACCAAGTCGCAATCGGCTTCAATGACGGGTGAGCCCTCCAAATCCGTACGTCTGAATTTGTAACCGTGATTCTCTGGTGCTGGATTTAATGTGAGATTTACATTTGCCCCCGTGTGAAGTCCAACACCCGAAATGTGAATGGGTGATTTTAAAGTGGTCTGTTTGGGATTGAGTTGCTTCATTGGATTATTCTTCTGATTTTAAACGCACTATTTCTAACTTTATCTCTTCGATGGCTTTCAGTAACTCGGGGATTCTCCGGGTACTGGCCACTGATTTTAAATAGGATCTCACATCCGTTGCTGGTGTTCCTGTGAGCTTTTGGTGGGGTTCGGTGATATTGCCGGTAATGCCCCCTTGTCCACCCACACTGGTATGCGGTGCAATGGTCAAATGACCCGCAACGCCCACTTGTCCGCCAAATTGCGCGTAAGCACCCACTTTGGTACTCCCTGCAATACCCGTCTGGGCCGCCAAAACACTGTGTTCACCCACTTCAACATTGTGTGCAATTTGAACGAGGTTGTCGAGTTTGGTGCCTGTTTTAATGACGGTGCTACCCATGGTGGCGCGATCGATGCTACAATTGCTGCCAATTTCAACATGATCCTCAATGACGACATGACCAATCTGCGGAATTTTCATGTATTTGCCGTTGACAGGCGCAAATCCGAAGCCATCACCGCCGATGACGCTGCCCGCTTGAATGACACAATGATTGCCAATCAAGCAGTCGGCATAAATAGTAACATTGGGATAGAGTAGGGTATTGTGGCCCAAGACAACATTTCTTCCGACATAGACACCGGGATAAAGAATACAATTATCGCCAATTTGCGCACCTTCCTCGATGTAGGCGGTGGATGCAATGTGGACATTCTGACCAATTTTAGCTGTGGGATGAATGTGTTGGGATTCTATACCGGTTCGGTGTATGTTGGGGTTGAAATGTCGCGTGAGGACGGTACAAAAAGCAAAGTAAGGATTGGCATGTTCAATCAATACACATGAAACCGATTGCTGGGGTACAAACCCTTGTGGCACGATAACCGCCCCGCATTGGGTATGGTAGAGCGACTGTTCGTATTTTGGATTTGAAAAAAAACCGAGGGAGTTAGCACCGCCTTCTTCCAATTTGGCCGCATTGTTGATGATGACATCGGCGTTTTTTGGAGAGATTGTTCCTCCGATTTCTTGCGCTATGAGTGTGGCGGTCAACATGGATTCAGTGTGCAAAATAACACCAAACCGACAAAACACCCATGTATTGGGTATAGAAACCCACAAATCGTGGATGAAAATCGCACAAACGCACACAGATTCAATTTTTCTTTCTATTTTGGCCGATAGATATTTAACGATTCAATCATGAATGTAAGAGAAGAACAAATGTATTCCGACAAATCGCATCCCAAAGGGCTGTATGTTTTGTTCGTGACGGAAATGTGGGAGCGCTTCAGCTATTATGGCATGCGGGCGCTTTTCGTGCTGTTTATGACCAAAGCTTTGCTGTTCGACAAAGCCCTTGGATCAGAAATTTATGGTAGTTACACTGGCTTGGTGTATTTGACTCCTTTGTTGGGTGGTTACATGGCTGACCGCTATTGGGGCAACCGAAAATCCATCATCATTGGTGGTGTATTAATGGCAATAGGTCAGCTGTTTATGTTCTTCGCGGGTACCTATTACCAAGAAGTGAGTATCGCCGCGCCATTGATGTTTACGGGCTTGGGATTTTTGATCATTGGTAACGGTTTTTTTAAACCCAATATTTCTACGATGGTAGGACAGTTGTATCCAGCAGGCGATAAGCGTGTTGATTCAGCGTTTACCATTTTCTACATGGGTATCAACTTGGGTGCATTCATCGCGCCTTTGCTTTGTGGTTATTTGGGTGATACTGGTAATCCGGGTGATTTCCGTTGGGGCTTCTTGGCAGCTTGCTTGGGTATGTGCTTGAGCTTGGTGTTGTTCATTGCTTTAAAGAACAAATACATTGTAACCCCTGAGGGTGAGCAAATCGGTGAAAAACCGAATTCAGCGCGCGAGGTAAAGACATCTGCGGAAGCGGCGCCTGTCAACCACACCGCGATGATCATTTGGTTCGCTGTTTTTGGTGGACTTTTGTATTTGTTCCGTTTCCAAGCAGAAATGGATTGGATTGGTTCATTCATTTTCGCCTTAACCATTGCAGCACCGGGTTACATCATTACGGATCCAACATTGAGTAAAGTAGAACGCCAGCGAATCTGGGTTATCTATATTGCCGCCTTCTTCGTGATCTTCTTCTGGGCAGCATTTGAGCAGGCCGGTGCCTCTTTGACTTATTTTGCCGAAGAACAAACCAACAGGGAACTTTTCGGAGAAACCGTCCCAACATCGTACTTCCAGAGTATCAACGCAGTGGCGATTGTGATTTTCGCGCCTTTGTTTGTTTGGTTGTGGGGATGGTTGGGTAAAAAGAATATGGAACCCGCATCACCATTCAAGCAGGCTTTGGGACTGTTTTTGTTGGCGATGGGTTATTTGGTGATTGCATTCGGTGTAAAAGGTATTGACCCCAGTACAAAATTGAGTATGGTTTGGTTGGTATCTTTGTATACCATTCATACGTTTGGTGAGTTGTGCTTGTCTCCAATTGGACTTTCGATGGTGAACAAACTGGCCCCTGTAAAATTGGCTTCTTTGTTGATGGGTGTGTGGTTCTTGTCAACCGCTGCAGCCAACAAATTCGCGGGTACATTGAGCGCATTGTATCCTGAGGAAGTAAAAATGGAGAAACGCTATTCTGCGAAAGCCGATGCTTCCGTGATGGCAACTTTCAACAACAACATGTTGGATACCAATGTTTGGAAGGCTGATCCTAAAGGAACATTTGCATTGGCAACAGCGACTGCAAAAACAGTGAAGGCTGCGGATGCTGAAACAGATTCTATGGTGGCTTTGACTGTAAATACCACGGCTGCAGTGGACAATACAAAACACGAGTGTACAGATTCTTGCATGAACAGTGGCACTTGTCCGATGCACAACAAGGTGGCAGCTGCACCGGTCATGAGTAAAATCTCGGTATTTCATTTGAAGGTCATTAAGTCGAACAACAAGTATTTTGATCGTGCGTTGTTGTTGAATGATACAACTTTAATCACCCATGATTCTGTGGATGTGGTTACGAATATTGATGGGGTGAAGAAGGCGACCAAGGAAGAGCGTTTGCAGACTTGGAATTTGAAGCCTGAGAAGCCTACCTTCTTTGTTAAGATTGAAACTTTGTACGATTTCTTTATGTTGTTCGTATTTATGGCGGGTGCTGCCTCAGTGGTATTGTTCTTCTTGAGCGCACGTTTGTTAAAAATGATGAATGGTGTAAGATAATTTGACTTGCAAGATGCGCAAAAAGGCGGCCGAATGGCCGCCTTTTTGCTTTTTATGGCACAGGAATTAGTCTATGACAATGATTTGAGTAAATCGCCCACCACAAATGTGCTTCCACCCACGTAGACAATGTCTTCAGCACCCGCTGATGCCATTGCGGCCTCGTATGCGCGCAATACTGTGTCAAAATGATCTCCTTTGAGGTTGAGCGATTTGGCTTCGTTAGCAAGCGCCTGTGCGTCAAATCCCCTAATCACATCGGGCTTACAGAAATAATAGTTGGCATCAACAGGCAATAATCGAAGAATCTTCTCGCGGTCTTTGTCGCTTACCATCCCCCAAACCACATGTAACTTGCCATTCGGACTATCTTTTCGCATCTGCGAAATCTGTCCCATCGTCAGTTTTACACCAGGTTCATTGTGGGCTGTATCTGCCACGGCAAAAGGTGAATCACTCAATACCTCCCAACGACCCCTTAATCCGGAAAGCGTTTTAATATTTTTCAATCCATCCAATACCTTGGATCGCTTGATGGGAATCCACAAGTCTTTTAACGCTTCCAATGCGCATGTGAATGTTTGCAAATTCTCTTTTTGGTAGTCGCCATGAAGTGGAATAGCCTTGGCAAAACCGACATCCATAGGAAGGTCTCGGTAAATGCGTGCCTGTTTTTCTTTTGCAATCGCCAAAATCTCAGCCAGAGGTTCATCGAACATTGGTCCGATAGCAACCGGTGTTTTGTGTTTGATAATACCTGCTTTTTCTCTCGCGATGGCCTCCAATGTATTTCCCAACAAATCCATGTGATCCCAACCAATGTTGGTGATGACGGAAAGGATGGGGGAGATTACGTTGGTACTGTCGATTCTTCCACCCAAACCCACTTCGATAACACCATAATCGACATTTTCTTGGGCAAAATGATAAAAGGCCAACGCGACGGTGATTTCGAAGAAACTGGGTTGAATATTGATGATGGCATCGCGGATCAGGTCCAAGAAAGCCAAAACCGTGGATTCAGGTATACAAATGCCATCAATGCGAATTCGCTCACGAAAATCAACCAAATGGGGAGAAGTGTAAAGCCCTGTTTTGTATCCATGGGCAGACAAGGTGGCTGCCAGCATGCTGCTGACAGACCCTTTTCCATTCGTTCCGGCTACATGAATCCACCTCCGCCCTAAATGAGGATTGTCTAATCGCTCCAAAAGCGCAATGGTGTTGGTTAAATCAGCTTTGAATGCTGCCTTCCCAATGTTCTGAAACATCGGCAGCTGCTTGTACATGAAGTCTAATGCTTCTTGGTAGGAGGCGAACCCCGGCATAATCAATAAGTTTTCTTGACGTCCAAAGTAACCAATGCACTTTCTCCACAACCTTCGCCATTTTTTTCAAAATGCGACCGCTTCAGGAAGCTGTTGAAGGTCGACATCATATCCGCATCTGAACCATTCCAGGTAGTACCGCTCACATTCCATTCTATAACACTCCATTTTCCATCGCAGGTAACACGCACCCTTGCGATGATTTTACCGAAGGCATCCGTGCTGGGATTGTCATAATCGGAAGACATTGTATACTTGGTGAATTTTGAACTAAAGTTCGCACCGCCTTTGCTTCCGGTTACGCGGTCACCGTAATTTCCCGTAACGCCTCCATTGTTTCCTCCTTTGCCAGAACCTGTGCTACCAATGCCATTCTTTACACCATTGGGATCACCAGCACCGCCTGTTCCATTGCGTTTGCCAATCTTCGTAAAGTCCACTTTGATTTTTGGGTTGTCACTCGGTGGACGATCAGAACTTGGTGGGTCAATTGGGGGAAGGCCAGGGGTTTCTGGTTGTGCTTCACTGGTAACTACCGGACCAACACCTCCGCTATGGGGTTGGTTGCTTGAGGGTCCTTGTGAAGGATCGCCGCCCAGTTTGGGCGCTGTAGGAGATGGTCCACCATCCGTAGGACGGCCAGCACTGGTTTCTTCAACCATACCAAAATCCAAAACCAAGGCTCCTTTTTTGTTTTCAAAAGGAGGGTTGGGTATAGAAATGTGCACAAACCACAACATACCCAAAATGATGGCTGACGCTGTTAAGCTAATCACCCATGAAACAACGCGTTGGTTCGTTGTTGTGGTAAGGTTTTCTTCAATTTGATAATGCGCCATGTTATTTCCATTCTAACGACACATCCGATACAGATAATGTGCCAGTAGGCATATTTTTTATTGATTCAGCAAAGTGCGATGCCCGGGATTCATCATGAAACTTACCCAGGACCACTTTGTTCAAACTGCTTCTTTTTACAGGAACCACACAAGCATCAAT
>SXYY01000179.1 GCA_005788145.1 Bacteroidota bacterium | reverse complement strand
TTCTACAACATCTACGGCGGTACGCAGGACAACAACACCCTTGGCGGTCCGGCCAAAAACAATTCAGCCAATGGCGTGAGCAACGACGATTGGTACGTAACCGTTGGCGGCGATGGTTTCAAGTCGCAGATCGATCCCACCGACCCCAACATCGTATACAGTCAGTGGCAATACGGTGGTTTGGTTCGATACGATAAAGTCACTGGAGAAGCGGTAGACATCAAACCCACAATTGGTTTAGACGAAGCCCCCCTCCGCTGGAACTGGGACGCGCCGTTGATTATCTCGCGCAACAATCCCAAAGTACTGTATTTTGCCGCCAATCGCGTGTTTAAAAGCGAAGATCGGGGCGATTCATGGACACCCATCAGCGGGGATCTGTCGCGCGGAATCGACCGAAATAACCTGCCCATCATGGGGAAAGTGTGGGGTGTGAATGCGGTTGTGAAAAACCAAAGTACCAGCATTTATGGCAATATCACCACCTTGAGCGAAGGCAAAAATGGGGAACTCTACGCGGGTACCGATGACGGTTTGATTTGGCGCAAAGAGGCCAACAGCGAAGTTTGGATCAAATGCGGTGCGGCTGCCAATGGAGAAATGAATTTTCCAGATGCGCCGAAAGGACAGGCCAACGGGGTAGGACATCCGTTCATATCCATGGTGTACGCATCGCCCAATTCTGGCAATGTGTATGCGGTTTTGGATCACCATCGCTTTGGCGATTTCAAACCATATGTGTACAAAAGTACCAACGGTGGCGCTACGTGGACGAAAATCACGAAGGGATTGCCAGAAAATGGCCCCGTGAAAACCGTGATCGAAGATTTTAAGGATCAGGATATCGTGTTGGTGGGTACGGAATTTGGCTTGCACATCAGCTTTAATGGGGGTGAGGAGTTCCATTCATGGCAGGGTGGCATGCCGCCAACGGCTGTGAAAGACATGGTGTTTCAAGAGCGCGACGATGATTTGGTGTTGGCGACGTTCGGTCGTGGATTTGCTGTATGCGATGACTACGAAAAGATTCGCGATTTCAAGTCGATGTTGACTGCGAATGCAGATCTCTCCAAACGCAGCTATATCTTGCCTGTGACCCCGGTGAAGTTGTTTATCCCTGCATCGCCTTTGGGTGGCAGCGGGAATGGTCACAAGGGTGCATCGCGATTTGCAGCACCGAATCCAGCCACCGGCGCAGTGATTGTTTATAACATTGAAAAAGAGTTTTCAAGCATCGCCAGTCGGAGAAAAAAGAGAGAGTCGGATGCATCGAAAAACCCCAACGCCTTGATTTACCCTGCCAAGGATTCCATTGTGTTGGAGAGTATGGAAGAGGCTGCCAAAGTATTCATGGTGATTCGCAGTTCTCAGGAGGTTACCCCTTCCAATGTGGTGGCGAAATTTGCGGTGAATGCGGCGAAGAGATTGGCGAAAACCGAGTGGAATTTGCGCTATTCGGATCCATCGTTGCCGGTGCCAGCAGACAAAGGCTATCAAGCGGGGTGGGGACCTTATGTAACGCCGGGTACCTATTACGCGAGTTTGGAATTGTTGGAAAAGGGCAACGTGTCCAATTTGACGGGTATTACCGAGATCAAAGTTTCATATTTGTATGAGCCGAGCATTCCGTTGGCGAGCATCGACGAGAAATCTGCCCAGGTGGCGAAGTTGTTCCAGGTGAAGCAGAACCTGGCGAATACCAATTTACGCATCGAAGAGATTCAAAACGGTTTGAATGCGATGAAAAATGCGGCGGGTGTTCCCAATACCAATGCCCGGGATTTTGCTCATTTGTCGGCCCAGTTACAATTGACCCTAAACCAAGTGAATTTGATTCTCAACGGGAACGGGGCTTTGGCTGCTGAGGAGTTTGAAACCACGGAAGGATTGAACGAGCTGTTTGGTTCGGCGTATTACTCGTGTATGGATGCCTTAAACGCACCCACCAAAACCCATTTGCAGAAATTGGATATCGTGAATGCTTCACTGGTGAAAATCAATGCTCAACTGGGCGATGTCGTGATCCAATACAACGCGATGGCGTCGCAGTATCCAGTGTTGAGATTGCCGGTGTTACGATAGGGTGGTTATTTCGATTTTGATTTTAGGGTCGGCGTTTACGCTGACCCTTTTTTATGGGTCGAACATTGGCATTCGTAGTTTATTGGCGAAAAATTGAAATTACGTACTGAGATTATTTCAAACACAGTTAATTCAGTAATCGCGAGTAAAGAATTCAGTAGGGTATATAACAGAAGAGGCCGCCCATCGGGCGGCCTCTTCTGTTATGACTTATTGGGTTTGTAGAACCCAACGCACAGGTAATTAGTGTTTGTCTTTGCAACAAGCTTTCTTTTCAGGAGCAGCAGCAGGTTTTTTATTCTTGCAGCAGGCATCGCCCTTGCTACAAGTCTTGTCGTTGTCTTCCTTGCAAGCAGGCTCGTTAGAGCAACCGTCGTGTCCTTTACCGATGAACTTGTCATTTGCATCGTACATGCTCATGCAAGCCGCTTTCTCGGTAGCATCGCAACCCATAGAATCGCACATCGCAGCACACTGTTTTTTGGTCATTGTAGCGCATTTGCTCATATCGCATTTGCCCATCATTTCCTTTTCGCAATGTTGCATTTCAACACATGCCGCGCCTTGTCCGTGGTTGGGACGTTCACCGAAAGTTTTACCTGCAATGAAAGGAGCAATAACCAAAGAAACAATCGACATCAATTTGATCAAAATGTTCATCGAAGGACCAGAAGTATCCTTGAAAGGATCACCCACTGTATCACCCGTTACAGATGCTTTGTGTGGCTCAGATTTTTTGTAGAACATCTCGCCGTTGATCATTACACCCTT
>SXYY01000178.1 GCA_005788145.1 Bacteroidota bacterium | reverse complement strand
TGTCTGACTGTCACCAATGATCAACTCACGCTGGCCTCTTCCAATTGGAATCATGGCATCAATCGCTTTGATACCTGTTTGCAAGGGCTCAGTTACTGGCTCACGGAACAATACACCAGGGGCTTTGCGCTCCAAGGGCATCTCGTACAAATCACCAGGGATAGGACCTTTACCATCAACAGGCTCACCCAAGGTATTGATTACACGACCCAACAAACCGTGACCGGCCTTGATCGATGCAATTTTACCTGTGCGCTTTACTTTGTCGCCTTCTTTGATTTCACCGCTGCTACCCATCAATACGGCACCAACGTTGTCTTCTTCAAGGTTCAAAGCCACTGCGCGAACGCCGTTGCTGAATTCAACAAGTTCACCATATTGTACGCCCAAAAGGCCGTAGATACGGGCAATACCGTCACCCACTTGGAGTACGGTACCTACTTCTTCTAAACTCGCAGCGGTATTAAAACCAGAGATCTGGTCTTTCAATATGCTGGAAATTTCGTCGGGTCTAATATTTGACATAACAGTTTTTTATGCGATTTGAAGGTCTTTTTTCAATTTGATAATTTGGTTTGAGATGGTAGCATCATAAATTTTACCATCAAAAACGATGTTCATCCCTCCTATCACGGAAGGATCGATGCACTGTTTCAACACTACATCATTGGCACCAGAAGTCTGTGCCACATATTTTATTACCGCATCCAGTGTTTGTTCACTCAAGGCAACTGCTGAGGTTACTTCAGCCGTGGTGATGCCCTTGTGTTTGTTAAAAAACACCATGAACTCAACGGTCATTGCAGGGATGAATGACTCGCGATTTTTGTCGGTCATCAACATCATCAACTGCTTGGACAAATCAGAACATGAGGTAAAAATTTTGGCGAGCGCGTCTTTCTTCACCCCTTTTCTTAACATGGGGCTATTCAAAAACACAATCAAGTCTTGGCTTTCAGCACAAGCTGTTTGTATGGTCAATACATCCGCTACAACCGCATCCAAGGATTTGTCTTCCAGCGCCTTTTCGAAAAGTGCTTTGGCGTAGCGACGGGCAATTCTAATTTCTGACATACAACGCGCGCTGAATTAGTTCAGTTGTGAAAGTTGTTTTTCGATGATGGCTTGTTGTGCTTGGTTGTTTTCCAGCTGTTGTTGCATCAATTTCTCAGCAATTTGAACAGAAAGAACAGAAACCTCACGCTTCAATTCATCGATGGCTGCAGCCTTTTGCTTTTCAATTTCATCTTGAGCACGGGTCAACAACTTTTTGGCTTCTTCGTCGGCTACCGCTTTGGCATCACCCACAATTTTGTCGCGCATTTCACGCGCTTCTTTTAACAAAGCGTCACGCTCTTTGCGGGCTTCTGCCAACAAAGACTCGTTTTCACCTTGCAAACGAATCATGTCGGCCTTGGTTTTCTCCGCCAACGACAATGAATCCTCTATGGTTTGTTCACGCTCGCGAATCGATTCCAAAATCGGTTTCCAAGCAAACTTTTTAAGGATAAATAGCAACAAAGAAAATGTTACCAACATCCAAAATAAAAGTCCTATGGCAGGTGTAACTAACTGCATTTTTTTGGTTTTTTAAGTAAAGGGGCCAACGGCTGTTGGCCCCATTTCGGTTTTTTTACAAAAATAGGATCAACAAGCAAACAACAATCGCAAAGAAAACAGCGCCTTCTACGAGAGCTGCTGCTACGATCATGTTTGCACGAATGTCGCCCAAAGATTCTGGTTGGCGAGCAATGGATTCCATGGCGCTACCGCCGATACGACCGATACCCAAACCGGCACCGATTGCTGCTAAACCAGCGCCAATAGCGGCACCCATTTTGCTGTAGGCAGCGGCTGAGTTGTCAACTGCTGCTTGAAGGAGAGTGTTCATTAGACTCATAACTATTTGATTGTTTTTTATATAGGTTTATTAATTTTAATGATGATGCTCTTCGATGGCGCTGCCAATGTAAATGGCAGTTAATAGTGTAAATACAAATGCTTGTAAGAAAGCAACTAGCAATTCCAATAAACTCATAAACACAGTAAATGCAACACTCAATGGAGACACTGCCAATCCTAATCCTGGTTTCATCGCTCCAAAAATAAATATCAAACTAAAGAATCCCAGTATGATAATATGTCCTGCGGTGATGTTTGCAAACAAACGCAACATCAATACGAAAGGTTTTAACACAACCCCTAAGATTTCAATGGGGATAATAATGATGTACATCCAAACCGGAACATCGGGAACAAAAATGTGTTTCCAATAGTATTTGTTTGCATGCAAATTCACCGTTAAGAATACGATTACCGCCAACACCATGGTAACCGCAATGTTTCCCGTTACGTTTGCACCACCTGGAAAAATCGGAATCAACCCAAATATATTGTTGATGAAAATAAAGAAGAAAATACTCAACAACATGGGTAAATATTTATCCGCCTTGTGTCCAATTGAAGCACGAGCCACATCGTCACGGACAAACAAAATCAAAGGCTCAACCAAATTGTGAAAGCCTTTAGGGGCCTTACCTTGTCTTTTTTTGTACGACTTAGCCATGCCGATGGCGATAATCATCAACGCAAAAACGGCCAACAGCATCGCCAAAACATTCTTTGTGATAGAAATGTCATAAATGTCTTCTGTGTTTTTTTGATCTTCCCAAACAACGATTCCCTTGTCGTTCAAACGAAATCCTTCGTAAGCAGCGTGGCCATGTTGAAAATTCGCAGAACTAAAACTAATCAGGCCTTTCGATTTAACAAAAAGAATTACGGGTAATGAAATAGATACCGCTTCATGACCTTCACCCCACAAATGCCAATCGTGCGCGTCAGTTACGTGATCCATAATCATTTTACCAGGATCATATTTAGCCGACTTCTCATGAGAATTCGAAGATTCATGGGTTGATTCAGGATTACCCAATGCAATTTGTTCTTCACTCTTAGGGTGGTTTGCGAGAATTGTAACGATTAAAAACGCTGAAAAAACAAAAGTTACTAGCGTTTTCTTTACAGAAGACGTATTTAAAGGTGCAATAAAATCAGGCATTTTCTTTGGGTGGCCCATCATTTGAATCGGGGCGCAAGTTAATGCGCTTTTCGGACATTTCAAACAACAAAAACAAAAGAAAATACAAGCAATAGGCAGAAGCGAATACCAAATCTGCTTTTCCTCTGTTTATGAGTGTGATTAACAAAAAGGTAAGAACCGCCAAAAGCCTGAGCATACTCGATGTCATTGCCCTTCTCACCCATTGATTGGGGTTTGACACGCTGGATTTGCTCACATAATATTGGAGCGACCAAAAAATAATGACCAAATAAAGCAAACCCAAATAGGCGTCTGTGGGCACAGATACTGTCTTGCTCACCCAATCGGCTAATAAGGTACTTAAGGCCATCATCAACCCCAACCCCACGATTTTGATATTGTACTCTCTCACGCTAAAATTTTTTCAAAATTACATACAAACTGGCGCCCACGCCCAACAATGCGCCAAAAAAGGTCCCCAATGGAAACGAGAGCGGCCATTGGCGATCGATCCATCGACCCACAAATACAAACAGTACCATGGTGGCGATCATTTCAAAAGCCACTCCGGTGTATTTACCCCACTCCCGCATGAAAGTTTATTTTATGGGACTTCCCGCAGCCGTCGGAGGAACACTCACCGCCACGTTCATCGTACAACGTCCGTTGAATTGCGCACCTGCCTCAATCACCATTTTATTTGTAATGATGTCCCCATCAATCTTGGCGGATGGCTTCAGCTCCAACACATTCTTTACAGTTAAGTTTCCCTTAATATGTCCGGCTACAGTTGCAGAATCGGCTTCAATGTTACCGAGTATCTTGCCCGTACCACCAATCACGAGGCGCTGACCCACTTTCACATTGCCTTCAATGGCACCATCCACACGAAAATCACCATTCGAAATCAAGTCGCCCGTGATGCGGGTTCCCTGACCGATGATATTCAAAATGCCCTGAGACTGAATCGCCTTTTCGTTTTTGTTGGTATTGGATTGAAATATTGCCATAATAGTAAGGTTAACGATAATCACAAATATAAGAAAATCACTGCGGATTTAAAAGCAAAATCGAGGACACCTGCTTCATTTTGCGTCGCACATAAAATAGAAGGGCTTGCTCATTTTTCTGGCTTGGCTGTTGGCCTCGCCGATGTTGAATCCAATTGTTCATCTTTGCCCTCTAGAATGGCGTTCAAAACTTCTTGCTTGCTGCGCTGAACCTCCAATTTACGGCTCATGTCTTCGATCCGTTGATTGAGCATCAAGATCTCTTCTCTACTTTCCTTGGTCACCGCGTTGGGCAAAATCGCCCGCATGGGGGTGTAAGAAAGCAACAACAACACAATCACGGTGAAAGCCAACAAAAGACTCGAAAACAGCATCAACACATTCATGGGCGTGAGCCTAACAGAAAAAACTTCCGCAAAAGTTGTGTCGTTTATTAACACAAAACGATGTTTGTTCCGAAGATTGGCGATAATTTTGCGTCGGCGCGAGGTTTTAGACATTTTTAAAAACTGGGTCAATAAAAAACCAAAAATAGCGTTTTAATCAACACAAAAGAATGCGCGTGGCAAGGAAAAATCTCATTTTTACAGCATTGGTAGGATGCTCTGCATTTTTCAGTGGCTGTAGCAATGAAGCCTCGTGGACGTACAAAGCGTGGCACAACACCCTGGCACATTACAATACCTTCTTCAACGCAGAACAAAAGTGGTTAGAAACCATGGAACTGACGCGGGAAGGGTTTAAAGACGATTTTAGAAAACCCATTGTCCTTTTCAATTACGGAAGCATCGATGCGTTGAAAGGAAATGTGAGCACGATGGATGAGGTCATCAAAAAGGCATCCACCATGATCGATAAGCATCCAAAGAGTCGTTGGGTTGACGATGCTTACCTACTTAATGGCAAAGCTTATTTTTTAAAGGGGGAAATCAGTGCGGCCATCGATTTGTTTGAATATGTAAACGGTCACTTCACCGAGCCCGAAATCAAATTTGAATCACAACTTTGGATTGCACGCTGTTTTTCAATCAAAGGACGGAACATCGATGCAGAAGTTTTGGTGCAAAACATCTTGAAAGACCCTGAATTTCCAATTTCTTTGCAAGGCGACGCCCAATGGGTATATGGAGCCCTTCAATTCGCCTTGGGCAAATATCAGCAAGCCAAGGAGCCATTGGGAAAAGCGCTGCAAGCGACCCACTATCGAATGGACAAATACCGCCTACATTTTGCATTGGGTCAGTGTTACCAATTCACCAAGGAATACGACAAAGCAGAGGCACATTATGGCGTGATATCGCGATTCAATCCGCCTTATGAATTGGCGTTTGCCGCGAGAATGGCACAGGTAGATATTCTATCAGTTAAACAAGAGAACTACGCAAAAGCGAATAAAGTATTGCAAAAAATGCTGAAAGACGACAAGAACATTGATTTCTTGGGGCAGATTTATGTCAACATGGGAAACAACGAATTGAAAGCGCAAAACTTCCCCATGGCGTTCAAGCGTTTCAATCAGGCAATACAATTATCAACCAACAACGAACACAGAACCAATGCTTATTTGGCATTGGGCGACCATTTCTTCTCGAAACGTCAGTTTCAAAACGCGGCCATTTACTACGATTCCGCCAACGCAATTATTGACAAATCTCACCCAAATTTCGACGCAATTGTTCAGAAAAACGACATCCTTAGCGATTTGCTCAAGGAGGTCATGACCGTCTACAACAACGACAGTTTGTTGCGCATGGTCAAAGACCCCAAGTGGCGTGCTGAAAAAATTGCGGAAGCCATTGACAGGGAAAAGAAAGCTGCAGAAGCCGCACAAAAAGCCCAAGAGTTGGCACAAGCCAAAAAAGACAACAGTGGAATGCCTCCCATTGGTGGCAGTGGCATGGGTGGTATGGGTGGTATGGGTGGTGGCGATATGCAATCGATGAACAGTGGGAATGCCTCTTTCCCTTTTTACAATGCACTGAACCGAAGCAAGAGTGCTCAAGAATTTGAGAAAACCTGGGGCAAGAGAGAAAATCGGGATTATTGGAAATACGCAGCCAAAAAAGTCAACGCAGAGGAGCCCGAATCCGAAACAAAAGACAGTGCTGCAACAAGCAATAAGCAAACGGTAACGAAGGAAAAAGACTCAGTGGTAAACGAGATCCCCGCAAACATTGCGGAGAATGAAAAGAGATTTTATGCCCAATTACCATTGACCGAGAAAGCCCAGAAGCAATCGTTGATGGCCATTGAAAAAGCGCTGTTCGACGGAGCGAAAATCTACCAAGACCGATTGCAAGAGTATCCAGAAGCCATTCGCTTGTTCAAAGAATTGGTAGAGCGTTTCCCATTCAGCGAAAACGTACCCCAAGCGCTCTATGAATTGATCAAGGTCAACAGACTGACCGGAGATTATACACAAGCAGACCAATGGAAATCCAAGCTGCTCACCAATCACCCCAAAAGCGTGTACGTTCGCATGTTGGAAACGGGCGGATCTTTGAGCGATGTCGCCAAAAACAATTCTGGAAATCAAACCATTGACAGTTTATTCAATGAAATGCTCACTGCCTACCAAGTGGGAGATTTCGGTAAAGCCTTGGAAATCAAACTGCTAACCGATAAAAACTATGCAGGGAACCAACTTCAAACCAAATTTGATTACCTACAAGCCATCTGCTACATCAAATCGAGCAACACCGAAAAAGGCATTGAATTGCTTCAACAACTGGTCGTTGATTACCCCGGAACCGATATTGCGCTGAAGGCCCAAGAAATCATTGAAGCCAATGATCGATTGAAAGCCCAAGCCAAGGCAGCTTCTACACCTGTCACTGCGGCTGGCCAATCCTTTCAAGCGGCGAAGCCCTCAGAAACCATCGACTGTATTTTTACATTTCCCAAAGGCGCCAACACAAACATGATTCGTGCCGCGCTGAGCGATTTCGCCAAAAAACAGTTTGTATTTGAAAACCTTTTGGTGAACACGAGCACGGCAATAGGCAGCAACAATGTGATTCGTATTTCGCAATTTTCCAAAGCGGAGGTGGCCAAAGAATTTGTGAATTTCTTGTCAAAATCAACCAGTTATTTTGCTGAGAAAGGACTCTACGAATACCAAGCAATGTGGATCACTGAATCAAACTACTTGTTGCTAACACAACTTCTCGACCTCAATGGTTACCGGATTTTTTACGAAAACCAGTAATCGGTAAGCACGCCAATTCTGCTGTAAAAAACTGCGTATATTCGCATTGAAATCATGGCAGCACCCGAGTTTAAATTTTCATTCATTAAGCGCTTTTGGCAAATCTTGATTGGTGGCACGATCACCGTTTTTTTATTGTTCTTTTTGGTGACTTTTGGATTGTTTGGCGACATGCCTGACGTAGAAGACCTTGAGAATCCAAAGAATGCGTTGAGTTCTGAAATTTTGGGCGATGACGGCACATTGATTGGTAGTTTTTACTTGGAAAACCGCATAAATACAGCACACAAAGACATCGCACCTTGTGTTTTTCAAGCGTTGGAAGCCACAGAAGATGTGCGTTTTCGTTCCCATTCCGGCATTGATATTCGTGGCACAATCAGGGCTGTGGCCGCTCTGGGACAGGATGGCGGAGCATCCACCCTTACGCAGCAGTTGTCTGAAAATTTGTTTTATCGCTTTCAAAAACCATCGACCAAAATTGGCATGGTCATGCAAAAATTCAAAGAATGGGTCATCGCGGTAGAATTGGAAAGACGTTACACCAAAAATGAAATCATCACCATGTACCTCAACACGGTACCATTCTCGGGAATATCATTTGGCATTGAGTCCGCATCCAAAGAATTCTTCAATAAAAAGCCCAAGGATTTAAAAATTGAGGAAGCTTCGGTACTCATCGGAATGTTGAAAGCAAATCACCGTTACAATCCCAAGTTCAATCCCGACAAATCGCTCTTACGCAGAAATACGGTACTTGAGCAAATGAACAAATACAACTTCTTGTCCGATGACAGTATTGAATTACTCAAAAGCATCCCCATTAAAATCAATTATCGCAGCGCCGAGATGGATGGTATGGCCCAATATTTCAAATATTACTTGGGTGAATACCTGAAACCCTGGTGCAAAGAGCGTGGAATTGACCTCTATCGCAGTGGGTTGAAGATTTATACCACGCTCAATCCCAAATTGCAGCAATATGCCGAGAAAGCGGTGCAAACCCATATGCCCGACTTGCAATCGCAATTCAACAAAAGTTGGGGACAAGAAAAACCTTGGCGATATGTCACCACGCGGGCAGTCATCCCTGGCTTCATTGAAAGTGCCCTGAAACGAACCGATCGATACAAAGCATTGGCCGAAGAAATGGGTGATGATTCGGCGAAGATCATTCGCGAATTAAAAAAGCCGATCAAAATGACCGTCTTCAGTTGGCGTGGAGATATCGATACGTTGATGTCGCCCTACGACAGCATGGCCTACATCAAAAAAGTACTCATGGCAGGCTTCATTGCCGTTCAACCCGAAACAGGCCATGTAAAAGCTTGGGTGGGCGGAATCAATCACAAATTTTTCAAATACGACCACGTCAACAAGCGCGCGAGGAGACAGGTTGGGTCAACATTCAAGCCGATCGTGTACGCAACAGCGATCGACATCAACCAGATGACACCTTGCACGGAATTCCCGCGAGAGCGCACGGTTTTCGTGAGCAACGGCGAAGAATGGAGTCCGCGGAATGCCGATGGTAAGTCGGGCGGTGTTTGGACGATGACGCGTGGCTTAGCACTTTCCGACAACCTAATTACCGCGCAGGTAATGAAAAGTTTGGGTGAAGACGCCCCGGAAATTGTGGTAAAATTTGCAGAACGCGTTGGTATCGAGGAAAACCGCATACCAAAAGTTCCTTCGATTTGCCTGGGCACCATGGAATTGTCGCCCTTTGAAATGGCCAGTGCGTATTCCGCATTTGCCAATAATGGATTGTGGGTTGAACCTTCATTCCTGTTGCGCATCGAAGACAAAAATGGCAACGTATTGGAAGAATTCAATCAGCCCAGAACCGACCAAGTACTGAGTGCGGGTAAGGCTTACATGATGTTCAGAATGTTGGAGAATGTGGTGAATGGAGGTACGGGCAGCCGAATTCGCGGCGGAAAGTTTGCCATTGAAGGACACATTGCAGGAAAAACAGGTACGACCCAGGGTTCTGCCGATGGTTGGTTCATGGGCTTGACAAAGAATTTGGTATGCGCCACTTGGGTGGGTGCAGATGATCCAACGGTGCGGATTCGTGGCTCACTGATTGGGCAGGGATCCAACATGAGCCTGCCGATTTATGCTTACTTCCTGAAGGCTGCGCTTGCCGATAAATCAACAGGTATCGTCACAGATGCACTGGACATGCCTGAGGGATTTGACGCCCGCATATTGGATTGTAGTCGGCGAGCCGAAGCCTCAACCCAACAATCACCGGCAAATATTCCCGGACTCGGCGAATAAGTTGCTTTTGTTAAATTAATTCATTATATTTGCACCCCTTTAAAAGTAAAAAATCTCATGAAACCCGATATTCATCCTTCAAATTATCGCAAAGTTGTATTTAAAGACATGAGTTGCGACCACAGTTTCTTGGTACACAGCTGTGTTAGCACCAAAGAAACCATTGTATGGGAAGATGGCAACGAGTATCCTTTGTACAAATTGGAAATTTCTTCCATGTCTCACCCCTTCTACACTGGCAAGCAAAATTTGATCGACACTGCGGGACGTATCGACAAGTTCATGAAGCGTTACAACAAGAAGTAATTCTTGTCTCTCAAACATTGAAATCCTCAAAAAGCCAACCCTGTGGGTTGGCTTTTTTGTTTTTGCTGTAAATTTGTTTCATGATCTTACAGTTCATCGAACCCGAAAACATAGCCAACCTCTATCCGCTCACACTTACACGTCCGGCGGCTGACCTTCGCTGTGGCATACTGACCATTGCAGAAAAGTGGATGCATGACCTCGGGGTTCAACAGAATGAAACTGGTTTCATCACCCGTGATTACTTGCAGGGCGCAGGCAGTCCCTACCCTTGCCTCGGCGCGGGCGATGCATCTTTGTTCATCAATGGCTCAGCACTCCCCAACCCCAATTGGGTCCAAGCCATCCATCAGCTACCCATCGGACATGCGTTAACACACGCAGGAAAGGTGGTTGCGTATCGCGGCAATAGCCCATCCGACAAACCTTCTCAAATTACTGCCTTGGAAGATTCAATTGACTGGATTGACAGGCCTTATCACATTTTCGCACTCAACGGAAAGGAAATCATACAAGATTTTGCAAGAATAACCGGAGGTAGAAGTTCTGCACCCTTATCGGATAGCAACCAAACCATCGGCGATTTCCCCATTTTTTTGGAAGAAGGCGCCAAGGTAGAATGTTGCACATTGAATAGCACTGATGGGCCGATCTATATTGGAAAAAATGCAGAAATTATGGAAGGATCGCTCGTTCGCGGTCCGCTGGCACTCTGCGAAGGCGCTGTGCTTAAAATGGGCAGCAAGGTATATAGTGCAACCACATTGGGTCCTTATTGTGTTGCGGGGGGAGAAATTTCGAACGTGGTTTTCTGGGGTTACAGCAACAAAGGTCACGATGGATTCTTGGGTAACGCCGTTTTGGGTCAGTGGTGCAATATCGGCGCCGACACCAATGCATCAAACTTGAAGAACACCTACGACGAAGTAAAAGTTTGGAACTATGCTTCAGGGCGATTTGACCGCAGTGGTCAGCAGTTTTGTGGTTTGATTATGGGCGATCACAGCAAATGTGGCATCAACACAATGTTCAATACCGGCACCGTTGTGGGCGTGGGATGTAATTTGTATGGCGCGGGCTTCCCAAGGCAGTTCGTGCCTGATTTTAGTTGGGGCGGTGCGCAAGGATTTGTCACACACAAATTGGATGCAGTACACAAAACGGCAAGTTTGGTGATGCCACGCAGAAAACGGACCTATGGCGATTTTGAAAAAAGCGTCATGGAGGCAGTTTTTGCGATTACTGAGCCGCTTCGCGGCGAAGGTTGATACGCACATTCAAGAACACGCCAAAACCAGCTCCCCAGATGATGCCTGCGTAACTGATGGCTGAAACATTCGACGCCTTATCCGATTGATATGCCCTCGTCATAAAGAATTGACCAAATTGCGTTGTAAACCCTGTCATGAGCAACCAAAACCATTCGATCCCCACCGGCATGCGCCAAGATTCATCGAATAACAAATAGACCACGAAAGAATACCACTTCTGAAACTGGCATGTCGTGAACAAACTTCACAGAAACGTTCATCAGGCCGAAAGAAAGCGAAGCCAACAACATCAACCAGACTCCGCGCGACAGTTTCATGGTGCAAAGATACTTGAATTCAATGGGCAACATTTCCCATCATCCGGCATGAAGCTACCACTAAAACAAAAAGGACCTTTCGGCCCTTTTTGTTGCTAATCTATACGAAATGAAATTCGAATGGATTCAATATTACAGCGCAGCATTCATACTACGCACCGCGGCGGCACTCTTTTCAAATTCGGCTTTCTCGGCATCGTTCAAATTCAACGAAACGATACGCTCCCAACCATTTTTTCCCAAAATCACAGGAACACCAATGCAGATATCAGACTGACCATATTCGCCATCGAGCGATACACAGCACGGCATCATTTTCTTTTGATCACAAACAATGCTCTGAACCAACACACTCACCGCGGCGCCTGGAGCATACCACGCACTGGTACCCAACATGCCGGTCAATGTAGCACCACCCACCATGGTATCCGCTTTTACCTTTGCCAATACTTCATCAGACAGATACTCAGTCACTGGAACTCCTTTGTAAGAGGCAAAACGGGTCAAAGGAATCATGGTCGTATCACCATGCCCACCAATAACCATTCCATCTACATCAGATGCAGGACATCCCAACGCCGTAGACAAGTAGTATTTGAAGCGGGCCGAATCCAAGGCTCCACCCATACCGATGATGCGATTCTTGGACAAATCAGAGGTGGTCTTTGCAAGATAGGTCATGGTATCCATGGGGTTACTTACAATCACGATAATAGCATTGGGCGAATGCACCAAGCAATTCTCCATAACCGTTTTCACAATACCCGCATTGATCCCAATTAACTCTTCACGGGTCATTCCAGGCTTGCGGGGGATTCCACTTGTAATCACAACAACATCACTACCAGCGGTCTTTCTGTAATCATTTGTGCTACCTGAAATGCGCGTGTCAAAACCATTCAGGGCAGCCGTTTGCATCAAATCCAACGCCTTGCCTTCAGCAAAGTTCTCTTTGATATCCAACAACACAACTTCTGCTGCGAAATTTTTGATTGCGATGTACTCCGCGCAGCTTGCGCCTACGTTTCCTGCTCCGATAACACTAATTTTACTCATGGCGTATTCATTTTGATTTTGTCAGCGCGAATTTACAAAAACAATTATAGCGATTTGCGAAAATTCCAACTCAGTTACATATATCTAAAAAATACCATCCAACTGACTTACATTTGTATAATTTTTAAAAACCAACCAAAAAAACAATCGTGAAAAACAAGTACGTCGACCTAATTAACCAAACTTTTTACTTCCCCACGGAAGAGTTCGAGCTTGACAGCAACGACAACCTTGAATTTCATGGCATCCCCATGATGGATCTCATCGAACAATACGGAACACCATTGAAATTCACGTATTTACCCAAAATATCCGAGAACATTCAGAAGGCAAGAACATGGTTCAACGTGGCCATCGCAAAGGCAGACTACCAAGGTAAATACTACTATTGCTACTGCACCAAGAGCAATCACTTCTCGCACGTCATCGACGAAGTGCTGAAAAACAATGTACACATTGAGACTTCCTCTGCGTTCGACATCAATATCCTTGAGAACCTTTTCGAACAAGGAAAAATCAGCAAAGACAAGTTTGTTGTGTGCAATGGCTTTAAAAAAGAGAATTACATTGAGAACATCGCTAACCTCATCAACAGCGGCTGGAGCAATGTAATTCCTGTGATGGACAACAGCAACGAGATCGACTTGCTAACCAAATACACAGAAAAACCCGTAACCGTTGGAATTAGAATTGCCGCAGAAGAAGAACCTAAGTTTGAATTCTACACATCTCGACTGGGTATCGGATACAAAGACTTGGTAAGTTTTTATCGCACCAAAGTAAAACGGAACAAAAATGTAAAGTTGAAAATGCTCCACTTTTTCATCAATACTGGCATTTACGACACCGCTTATTATTGGAACGAATTGCACAAGTGTTTGAAAGTGTATTGTGAATTGAAGCAGGAGTGTCCAGACCTCGACACACTCAATATCGGTGGCGGTTTTCCCATCAAAAACTCGCTCACCTTTGACTACGACTACGAATACATGGCCACAGAGATTGTGAGTCAGATCAAACAAGTATGTACTGAAAACAACATTCCTGAACCCGACATCTTCACTGAATTTGGATCATTTACTGTGGGTGAATCGGGAGGAAACATTTACTCTGTATTGGATCAAAAATCCCAAAACGACAGGGAGAAATGGAACATGATTGACTCAAGTTTCATGACCACCCTTCCCGACGCGTGGGCCATCAACAAGAAATTCATCATGTTGCCAATCAACCGTTGGAACGAGGAACAAGAACGTGTACTTCTTGGCGGAATCACCTGCGATAGCGACGACTATTACAACTCCGAGCAACACGTAAATGCAATCTACCTGCCCAAATACAATCCAGAAGATCCATTGTATCTCGGCTTCTTCAATACAGGTGCATACCAAGAGAGCATCGGTGGTTACGGTGGCATTCAACACTGCCTTACGCCAGCCCCCAAACATGTGATCATTGATCGCGACGAAAATGGAGAACACCACTTCCGACTTTTCTCGAAAGAACAGAGTTACAAGAGCATGTTGAAAACGCTGGGTTACATGTAAACCCTGCCAATCTACTGTATCTCACAGAATTGGATTCAACGTTGAAAACCAACCCAAATCCAACCCCTGATTTTGATGTTTTTAATCAAAAAATTACACAATTAAACGACCCAAACACGAACAAAATCGTGAACTTTGTGTTGTAAAAACACTGTTATGACTGAATCACATTATAAAGAAGACGGGGGCGAAGCAAAATGCCCTTTTAATCACGGAAGCATGAGAAAAATGGCTGGTGGCGGCACCCAAAACCAAGACTGGTGGCCAAATCAGCTAAACCTCAATGTTTTACGCCAACACAGCAACCTTTCCAATCCTTTGGGAGAAGATTTCAACTATGCGGAGGCCTTTGCAAGCGTTGATTACGATGCATTGAAGCAAGACATCATGGAAGTAATGACCACCTCACAAGATTGGTGGCCTGCAGACTACGGACATTACGGTCCTTTCTTTATCCGTATGGCGTGGCACAGTGCTGGAACTTACCGTACCTCCGATGGTCGCGGTGGCGCCGGTGCTGGAATGCAGCGATTTGCTCCGTTGAACAGCTGGCCTGATAACACCAACCTAGATAAAGCGCGTTTGTTGTTATGGCCCATCAAGCAAAAATATGGACAAGCCATTTCTTGGGCCGATTTGATGATTTTGGCAGGTAATTGCGCCCTGGAATCTATGGGTTTGAAAACCTTCGGATTC
>SXYY01000177.1 GCA_005788145.1 Bacteroidota bacterium | reverse complement strand
CCAACCAAGAACAACTCAATTTCCGATGCGTTGTTGACCGATGCGCGCCAACGTCAGAAAGATCCCCTAGAGTTTGGTGAGGAGGAAGAAGCCGAAAAAGCCATGCAAATTTTGCTTTCAGGCGATTTGATCGGTCGGTTGGTACGCAACTTCAACCTATACAAGCATTACAACATCAACCCAACCACGGAAAAATATCCAAAGACCGCGATGGATTACAAGCTGAAAGAAAACATTAGCGTAACCCGGACCCGCTATTTGAGCGTAAAAATCGAAGTATTGGATGAAGATCCGCAAATGGCGGCCGATTTGGCCAACGGGATGGCGCTGTTGTACGATTCCATCAAAACCGAGGTGCAGAACCAAATCGCGGTACCTGCCCTGCAGATCGTAGAGCGTGCATTGCAAAGCAAGCGCGACAAAATCCAGGGGATCAAAGACAACATGCGCAAACTTGGAGAGGAAGGGATCACCAACTACGAAGAGCAAAGTAGGGCCTTGGCGGAAGAAATTTACAAAGCCCAATCATCGGGCAAAGTGAGCGAGATGAAAAAACTCCTCGAGGAACAAAAGACCTTGGTAAAATCAGGGGGTGATTTCGTGGCCTTGAACGAACTGATTAAATTGGAAGAAGAAAAAGAAAGCGATCTGATCGCCCAATACGAACGTCGCGTTGTGGATGTAAACGAAAAATTATCGCACAAAATGACCATCGAGGCCGCTTCAAAACCGGAAATCAAATTTTGGCCCAAGCGTGGATTCGTGACCATTCTGTCGGTGTTGGCCACCTTCATGGCAACGTCCCTAATTTTGGTTTTCTTCGAGCTATATCGCAAACAACCCAGCGCATAAGCCGGTGTTCGCCCTCCCACAAATAACACAAAAAAGCCATCGCATCGCGTTGTTTGCGTTGTTGAGTTTGGTGGCCGTGTTCAGTGTGCTGGCAACCGTTTTTCAATACTATTATTTGCTCCTTTTGCCTGTAATGTTGGGCTTGCTGTTGTTGGCCTTTTTCTACACAGACCGCAGCTTGCTCTTCTTTGGATCATTGGTACCCCTCAGCATCAATTTTGATGACGTTGGCGGGGGATTGGGACTAACGCTACCTACAGAGCCATTGTTCATTTTGCTCTTTTTGTTCATTGTTTTTCGGTGGCTGCTGCGACCAGAAATTGATTTACAACTCCTCGCCCACCCCATCAGTATCAGTATTTTGGTGTATTTGCTGTGGTTGTGGATAGCCACCATCTTCAGTAGTATGCCCATGGTGAGCTTTAAGTTTGTGATGGCGCGGACCTGGTACATCGTACTCTTCTACTTCACGGTGGTGGGCCTGTTCAAGCAGTTCAAAAACATCCATTGGTTTTTCAAAGCATTCACCATAACCACATTGGGATTGGTCATTTTTACACTCACAAAACATGCTGCCGACGGATTCATCCGAAGCAGTAGTTATGGCATTTCTTGGCCGTTTTTTCCTGATCACGGCATGTATGCCGCCGCGATTGCGTTTGCTGTGTTTATTTTGGTGATTTATGGATTTGCGGGTCGACATTTCGGCATCTCATTGCCATTTGCACCGGCCATTTTGTTGCTCTTAGCGATATTGATTTTCGGGATTGTGGTGAGTTATACGCGGGCCACTTGGCTGAGTTTGGTGGCAGCGATGGCTGTATATGTAGTGTTAAAAATGCGCATCAATTTTGGTTGGGTTTTGTTGGCGTTGGCGGGGGTGCTGACATACGGCATCGCGCAGCAAGACCAAATCATGTACAACCTGGAAGCCAACAAACAGGGGAGCAGTGATGACATTGAAGGACACGTAAAATCGGTCTCCAACGTAACCACGGACCCATCCAATTTGGAGCGTATCAACCGTTGGAAATGCGCATCGCGGATGGTGGCTGAACGTCCTTGGTTTGGCTTTGGTCCGGGTACCTATGTATTTCAATATTCGCCTTTTCAGAAGAGCGATGAGCTCACCTTGATTTCGACGTTTGCTGGCGATTTGGGCGACGCCCACAGTGAATATTTTTCCGCGATGAGCGAGGCCGGCTACATGGGGTTGTTGAGCTGGCTGGGGGTTGTATTAACCACTTTGGGCGTATCCTTCAAGGTGTTTTATCGCGAGGAACCCGGCAAGGTTCGATACACGTTGCTGATGGCTTTGCTGGGGCTTATCACGTATTATGTGCATGCATTTTTGAATAATTATTCTCAATACGATAAAATTGCAGTGCCTTTGTGGACGTTCACAGCGGTGGTAACGGCGTTGGATTTGTATCACCGTGGAACCCTAAAACCGACAGATCACGATGTGGCAAACACTGAAAAAGAGTAAGTTGTTTCTCGGGGGCGCCGGGCTTTGTTTGCTGCTCATTGTTGTGGGCACGCTGGGCTATGCAATTACCCCAGATCCTACGCCCAATGCCAATCAGATTGTACCCGAGTGGTCGAACCTGGCACCAGGCACCACGGTTTATTATAGCCAACAACAACCATTGAACGCAGATGCCACGCAAAATCTTGGATCTACAGACGCGTCAGAGAATACCCAGACCAAGAAAAAAACACCCACGCTATTGTTTTGGGCCATCGGCGAGCCCAATACGCCAAAGATTATCCCCTTCACCGCGAACCCTACAAATAACCCCACAGCGAATCCTGGCCGTGGTTTGAGCGCCCCAGATTCCTTAAAAATGGTTGATGGCGTATTTCATCATCGCACGTTCTGGCTAGGCTCGGACCGCTTTGGTCGCGACATCCTTTCCCGGATGATCATTGGTGCACGAATCAGTTTATCCATTGGTTTCTTGGCGATGTTGGCATCAATCATCATTGGCACCATCATTGGTTTGTGTGCAGGCTATTTTGGCGGAAAAGTGGATGCGTTTTTCTCTTGGTTGATCACCGTTTTTTGGTCGGTACCCACCCTACTCATCGCATTGGGACTCTCCAT
>SXYY01000176.1 GCA_005788145.1 Bacteroidota bacterium | reverse complement strand
GTCCGGTGATCTAATGAATAACCATGCGTTGGATATGTTGAATTGTGGTTTCATCATGGGTATTTCACAAGACGGAAAATCAGAAATTGTCGTACCAAGAATGACGGCTTTGGGACACGCTTGGTTCGTGGATTCTGTGGATGAGGCGGCTACTGCGAAGGACGCACTGAACATGATTAATACCTTGAATTTGCGGAAACATGCGGTGATTGAGGGGGCGGATTACAAGGCGGGAGCCCCAACGGGATTTGATTTGGGCGCCCGGAATTATGCGACAGATTCATCGTCATCAGTGAAGCGGTTGTTTTATAGCAACGATAGCATTGCATACGAGAGCAACAGCATCCAAGCGGGTTTGGCTGTATTTAGCGAAATTTACTACAACGAGAAGAACGGTGCTTGGAAGGCCTACATCGATGGGAATGAAGCCAAGGCGTTGCGTGTAAATTATGTTTTGCGGGGATTGGAAATTCCAGCAGGCAAGCATGCAGTAATGTGGGTGTATGAGCCCACTAACCGCAGTACGATGGTCAACATTGAATGGGCGTCGTCCGCATTGATTTTGTTGTTGGTTGGTGGAAGCCTCGTGCAATTGATGTTAAAGAAAGATGAATTGGAGGGGTAATTCTTCGTTGAGAACCTATTATTCAATCGATCAATATCTTTCGGACCCTTTACTGATAGCATTGTCCTTGGCCTTCTTTTTGAACATCAATTTGGATTTAAGGTAATTTGAATCAACAACACAACCACATTGCAGAATCAACCGCTGATATCGATCATTACCATCCACTACAATCACGGGGTGGGTCTGAGACGAACCGTAGATTCTATATTGTCGCAAACCGAAAAGAAAGCCTTCGAATGGATCGTCATTGATGGCGGCAGTACGGATGGCTCTGTGGAGTATTTGAATGGATTTTCGGAGGATATCAATATTTTGGTATCTGAAAAAGACGGGGGCATATACGATGCCATGAACAAAGGTTTGGGTAAGGCGCAGGGTGACTATGTTTGGTTTGTGAATGCGGGAGATGCCCTACACGATCCGGATGTTGTTAAGAAAGTGGTTGAGGCGGTTCACGCGTTTAAAAATAACCATTCCGGTCCTTTGCCAGATGTGATTTTTGGCGACACGATGTTCATTGATTCGGATGGCAAAACCATCGGATTAATATCACAACTCAAGCCACAGCCCTTTCCCAAAAAATTGGATAAAAACAGCTTTCGATTTGGGATGAATGTATGTCACCAAAGTGTGTTGGTCAAGCGGGAAATTGCACCACGGTACAACGAAACATATCGTTTGGCCGCTGATGTGGATTGGATGATTACTGTGTTGAAGTTGATGCAAGGAGAATCAATGCGTATGGAGTGTGTGCTGAGTGGTTTTGAAACAGGTGGGAGCAGTTACCAGCATACAAAAAAAGCATGGAAAGAGCGCTATGATGTGTTAAGCAAACACTACGGTGTAATTCCAAATTTTCTTGCACATGGGTGGATTCTGTTTCGACGTTTGCTCTTTAATTTGAACTTGTTGGGTAAGCAAAACACTGCGGGGCTATCGACTTCGCGATAAATGACTAAGCAAAGATGAGTAATACATCCAGGGTAGATAAAGCACTGTTTGAGGCTGAACATTATTTGGGTAAGCCGGCGGACACGGATGATTTGTTGGTTCAACGCAGGATTGCATTGGTGGAGGCCTATCCTGGATTTTTGGGTGGAGACCTCGATCTAGTAGAAATTGGTTGTGGCAATGGAAATACCGCTGTACCGATGGCCAAACATTTCAAGTCGGTCAAGGGGTTGGAATATGCTTCGGTGCACCAAGAGGAATTCGACGCGTTGAAGGCGAGTCAGGGTGCCAACAATGCGGAATTTGGGGTTTGGGATATCATGTCTAAACCATTTGAGCCGGTGGCGGATCGTTTGATCAGTTTTGAGGTGATTGAACACTTACCCACCGAAGAGGGTGTAGCCAATTATGCCAAGAGTTTGAAAATTGGAGGCGTGGCTGCCATTTCAGTTCCCAACAAATGGTGGATTTTTGAGACCCACGGAGCCAAATTGCCACTGTTGCCTTGGAATAGGGTGCCCTTTTTTAGTTGGTTGCCGAGACCCTTGCATGAGCGCTGGGCCCACGCGCGGATTTATACAAAACAACGCATTTGTTTGCTGTTGGAACAACATGGGTTTGAGATTGAAAAGGTGGCATACATCATGGCACCGATGGATGTCGTCAAATGGAAACCACTGCGGAATTTTTTGCGCAGGTGGGTTTTTAATAGCCATACAACGAAAATTCCATTCAAGGCCGTAAGCATTTTGGTATTTTGCAAACGCACACGATAACAAATAGGATTAAACACAAAGCAATATGAAAAAAACGATTATACTCTTTTTGGGTTTGGCTTTAGGAGCCCAAGCCTATGGACAGAAACAGCCCGACAAACATTGGTATCATGCAGCGCCCACCAAGAAAAACATGGGGATCTCTTTGGACAAAGCGTATGCCAGTGAGGCAGCAAAGTTGCCCTCGAAGACCATCGTTGTAGCGGTCATTGATGGAGGTGTTGATATCACTCACCCCGATTTGAAGGATGTGATTTGGCACAACCAAGGCGAGATTCCTTTCAATAACATCGATGATGATCGCAATGGATATGTAGATGATACAGTGGGATGGAATTTCATTGGAGGCAAAGACGGCAGAATGGTGCAGTATGATCATTTGGAAAAAGTGCGTTTGTACATGAAGTACAAGGAGCAGTTCAAAAATGTAACCGCGGAGGAGGTGAACAACAATCCGGAATACTTGGCTTATCAAGCGATGCGGGTGGACATTGAATCTACGATTCAAGAGAGCAAAGCATCATACGCTAATATGACGGAGTTTCAGTCTACACTGGCAGAATACGTCCGTGTGTCGGGTAAAATTCAACCCACCGGCAAGGAAATCAAAGCCATTCCTGTTAAGGAGTCTGATGTGAAGAAGCGCGACCGCATTGCTATGTTGGTGGGATTGATGGGCTACAAACAATTGAAAGATGCCGTGGATCAATCGTTGCATGCGATGGAAGCCCAGGTGAAATACCAATACAATTTGGATTACAATCCCCGTGAAATTGTGGGTGATAATTACAACGATCCCCATGAATTTGGCTATGGCAACAACAATGTTGCGGGTCCGGATGCCTCACATGGCTCACATGTATCTGGTATTATTGCGGCAAGTCGCGGCAACGGTATCGGTTTGGATGGCGTGGCTGATAATGTAAAAATCATGGCAATCCGTGTAGTGCCCGATGGTGACGAGCGAGACAAAGATGTAGCGAATGGCATTCGGTATGCCGTTGATAATGGTGCAAACATCATCAATATGAGTTTTGGTAAGGGCTACAAGTGGGACAAAGACGTCGTGAATGAGGCGGTATTGTATGCCCAGGACCACAATGTCTTGTTGGTGCATGCAGCGGGTAATAGTTCACAGGATAACGACATCACGCCCAACTATCCCAACGATTCATTGGGTGGTGGAGTCATTGCCAACAATTGGATTGAAGTGGGTGCATCTCAGCCATTGAAAAAGAAATTGGCCACGGATTTCAGTAATTATGGTCAGCGTAATGTGGATGTATTTGCACCCGGACAAAGTATTTACAGCACCATACCGAACAATGGATATGCATACTTCAATGGTACAAGTATGGCATCGCCTGTTTGTGCTGGTGTGTGTGCATTGATTTGGAGCAGAAACCCTTCATTGACCGCGAAAGATGTGAAAATGATCGTTGAATCCTCTGTGAATGTTTACACACACAAGGTGATTTTACCGGGTACCAAGAAAACCAAGGTGGGATTCCCTCAGTTGAGTAACACCGGTGGATTGATCAATGCGGAGCGCGCGTTGAACATGGCGATGAGTGGAATAATGTTCATGGATTGACAGTCGCTTACCGCGAATGATAACCTTATGAAGTAATTGACTTTGGCTGCGGGCTTCAGCGCTGACAGAAGGCGGCGAGTTCGCGATAAAATTTGGCTACGGGGAATCCCATGACGTTGTAAAAACAACCTTGGATTCCCTTGACGCCCACATACCCCATCCAATCCTGTACACCGTAGGATCCGGCTTTGTCGAACGGTTGATACTGTTCCACATAATGGGTAATTTCCGCATCACTCAGGGCGTGGAAAGTAACATCGGTGCGATCGTAAAACGCATGAAGTTGCTCATCTGTGCGCAGACAGACCCCAGTGAAAACACTGTGGGTTTGGTTGCTAAGTGTGCGCAACATGGCGTGGGCTTCCTCTACGGATTGGGGTTTGTTGAGCACTTGTCCGTTGATGTAAACGATGGTGTCGGCCGTGACGAGCACATTTTCACCAATGGGAGATAGGTGGTGCATGGATTTGTGTTTGGCCAAAAACTGACAGATTTCTTCGGGCGGTAATGAGAGCGGAAAGTCTTCGTCAGCTTCAATGGCAATATAATCAAATTGAAAACCTGCATCGCGCAACAGTTGATGTCGGCGTGGTGATTTGGAAGCGAGCAACAAGGAGGGAAATGTTTGCAATGTATTGGATTGGGGAATGTTCATGCACAGGTTGGGTTTATCAATACAAAGGTATTGAGAGGAGTTGTTAGAAACAGAGAAATCTGTGGCGAGGGTTGAAGCAGTGTTTTTGTGCAAAATGGGTGGGAATGCCTAACTTTGCGGTGAGATGAAACAAATTGCAGTGATTGGCGGTGGCACCATGGGAAATGGTATCGCCCACGTTTTTGCCCAGTGTGGTTATGCGGTAAATTTGATTGATGTGAAGCAGGAAATGCTTGACAAGGCGATGGCCACGATTACCAAAAACATGGATCGCCAAGTCGCCAAAGGATCGCTCACCGAAGAACAAAAAACCACGAGCTTGTCGAACATCAAATGCTTCACCCAGTTGGCTGATGGCGTTGCCAATGCTGATTTGGTGGTTGAAGCGGCTACAGAAAATGTAGAAATCAAATTGAATATTTTCCGTCAGTTGGATGCATTAACCCCTGCACATTGCGTGTTGGCGAGCAATACATCAAGCATATCTATCTCGAAGATTGGATCAGTAACCGCCCGTCCTGAAAAGGTAATCGGTATGCACTTCATGAATCCCGTTCCCGTGATGAAGTTGGTGGAAGTGATTGAGGGTTTCAAGACCGATAAAAAGGTCACTGAGGATATCATCGCTTTGAGCAAATTGTTGGGTAAGGTACCGGCTTTAACGCAAGATTATCCTGGGTTTATCGCCAACCGTGTTTTGATGCCAATGATCAATGAGGCGATCAGCTCGCTGCATGAGGGTGTGGCGGGGGTTGAGGAGATTGATACGATCATGAAGTTGGGGATGGCGCATCCGATGGGTCCATTGCAGTTGGCAGATTTCATTGGTTTGGATGTTTGCTTGGCGATTTTGCGCGTGTTGCACGATGGTTTTGGCAACCCAAAATACGCACCTTGTCCGTTGTTGGTGAACATGGTAACGGCCGGTGATTTGGGTGTGAAGAGCGGTCGCGGTTTCTACGATTACGGTCACGGAACCAAGGACTTGGTGGTTGCGCCGGGTTTTGCCAAAAACTAATTATATTTGCAGCCCCAATTTGGGTACAAACTGCAAAAATGAAATTATCTCAATTTAAGTTCGATTTGCCTGAGGAGTTTATTGCTCAGGAGCCATTGGCTACACGTCACGACAGTCGTTTGTTGGTTGTTCACAGCAAAGAACGGAGGATTGAGCACCGCAGTTTCAAAGATATTTTAGATATTTTTGACGAGGACGATGTGTTTGTGGTGAACAATACCAAGGTATTCACGGCCCGCATGTACGGTCAGAAGGAGAAAACAGGCGCACAGATTGAGGTGTTTTTGTTGCGTGAATTGAATCATGAATTGCGTTTGTGGGATGTATTGGTAGATCCAGCGAGAAAGATTCGCGTGGGCAACAAATTGTATTTTGGGGATGATGATTTGGTGGCTGAGGTGGTGGACAACACCACGAGTCGCGGAAGAACCATTCGTTTTTTGTTTGATGGTACGGATGAGGAGTTTGCCAATGTGATCAAGAAATTGGGTGAGACGCCCATTCCAAAATATATCACGCGGGGTGTAAAGGAAGAGGATGAAGCGTGGTATCAGAGTTTGTTTGCCAAGAATGTAGGCGCAGTGGCTGCTCCAGCGGCACAGTTGCATATCACCCGCGAATTGCAGATGCGCATGGATATCAAAGGCATTCAGTTTTCCGAGATTACGTTGCATTTGGGTTTGGGTGCGTTCAGGGAGGTAGAGGTTGAGGATTTGACCAAGCACAAGATGGACAGTGAATATTATCGCATTGAGCCTTCGGCTTGTGATGCGGTGAACAATGCCATCACCAATAAAAAACGTGTTGTAGCGGTGGGTGGTAGTGTGATGCGGGCTTTGGAAAGCAGTGTAAGTTCGAGAAGCACGTTGAATCCAAGTGAGGGTTGGACGGACAAGTTTTTGTTTCCGCCACAGAAGTTTCACATTGCCAATGCATTTATTACAAATTTGCACCAGCCGGAATCGCCTTTGTTCATGATGGCATGTGCGTACACGGATCACAAGTTCATGACGGAAGTATACCAGGAGGCGATGAAAGAGGGATACCGTTTCTTGTGCTACGGCGACGCGATGTTGATCTTGTAATTTGGGAGTGTGGCGGGCTGTTCCATTGAGAAAGTCTGCGATTTTTTGTATGTTTGCACCCCTGTTCTTTGCAATGCCCAGATGGCGAAATTGGTAGACGCACTGCTTTCAGGTGGCAGCGCCGCGAGGTGTGCAGGTTCGAGTCCTGTTCTGGGCACTATTAAGTGAAAGAGGAGGGAATAATTGCCCAGTTGGTGAAATTGGTAGACACGCCATCTTGAGGGGGTGGTGATCGTAAGGTCGTGCTGGTTCGAATCCAGTACTGGGCACCAAGGCCCCGGCGACGCAGTCGCCGGGGCCTTTTTTTCTATGGCACAAGGCATTTCGGCCGCGCAGCGGCCGTTATTTTTTAAACCAGCGCGGCCGAAGGCCGTGCGCTATCGCAAACAATACAATCGGAATCGTACCCAGCCAAAATGCCCACCAACTGTGTGTCATCGGCACTTGAGGCGTAAACATGTAACCAACAAACCCTCCAATCATCGCGCCACCCAAATGCCCTTCGTGCGAAATCCGGTTTCGATCGGCCGTTTGAGACATCACAATCGATCCCAGGTTGAACAAAATCACAAAAATCCATCCGGGTATCCCAATTGGAATCAAAAATAAACTCAGCTTTATTCCATCGAACCACATCACCGCACACATCAACAACCCCATCACCCCGCCCGATGCACCCACAGCCTGGTAATCGGTGTCGGACCTACGGATGAACCAAGCATACAAACCGCCACCCAATACCGAGGCAATGAAAACCGACAGCGTGATGATTCCCCCTGCCAAATACTCGACCAGCGTTCCAAAAAAGTAAATACCCAACACATTTAGCAACAAATGCATCCACCCGCCATGCACAAATCCCGAACTCAACAGTCGATACCATTCCCGCCGATGTTTGATATTGTAAGTGCTCAGCATCCATCGATAGGTCATCCCAACATCATTCAACCCCGCAATGAAAATCATCACAAAAGCCCCTATCAACCCATACGAAATTGGGTGTTCCAAATAAAATCCGCCGATCATCATGGTTTAAATAATTTTACTTTGCCTCGGCCTTCCTCTACGACTTTGAATTTGTATGTGGGCTGGGTGAAATAATAAATGTTTCCGCTGTTGTACGCATACCCTTCAAATTGCTTTGTTGGGTTTACGTAGACATCTTGTATGGTAAAGTGGCGCATGTATACATCATCGCTCAGTAGCCCACTTGCATCCAAACCGCTCCCTTTTTCGCAGCTCCAAGAGAAGATGGTGGCCGTGCCGCTGGCATTCAAATAACCCGAATTTTCTATCGCGCCATACAATTGTCCGCATTGAATGAGCAAATGTTGAATTTCAACGCTGTTAATGGTAAGGTTTAATGCAGGCGTTTTAATCGTGTCAAGACAAACCATTTTGGCGTTCCCATCGAGATGTATTTTGTTGATATTGTGAATGTTCAGCGTGCAACTGGGCAATTCGTTCAAATTGTGTAACCACTTCGCCTTGTTGCGGTCATCCAAAATCAACTCACCATTTTGTACTTCGCTGATGATGCCTTTGAGGGCGTTTTTGCCATAAGTAATTTGCACACTTTGGGGCGAGGTAAGGTCATGTTGGATGAATAATTGGATGTTATGTGATGCGTTAATTTGGGTGAAATTTTGCAATGACCTGGTTTCGGTGACGGGCTCTCCGAAAGATTCCCAGGGTTGTACACTTTGTTTACAGCCCTGGGAAAGAATTGCCAAGAACAGATAGTATGACAATACGCGAAAGACAATTCCGCGCTTATTGTCAAAGGGAATGAATCGCTTCTTTTTTTTGAAAAATGCAAAAGTTTGTCGCTCCGTCATCACCACAAATTTGGCGAATTGTTCTTACATTCGAGGCATGCGTTGGCTATTCTTATTTTTGGCTTTGGCGATGGGTACGGTGGTATCGGCCCAAGACTTCGACGATGCAGTAAGTCCTGAAGCCCAAGCGGCAGCAGCCATGCGTTCAAAGCGATACCGTGAGGCGGAGAATATTTATCGGAGTTTGTTGCAGCGCAATCCGGAATCCATGACCAACAAACATTTGCTTTCGCACGCGCTTTTGTTGCAACAGCGTTTTTCGGAGTCGGATAGTTTGTTGCGCGTCGCTTACCTCCAAGATTCAACCCATCCGGGGACATACTGGTATTTTGGTATTACGGCGGAGCGACAGGATCAATATGATCGGGCCTATGGTTTTTTTCGGCGATACATTCAGAAATCAGAACAAAAGCGTTTGCAGGAATTCAATCAGAGTGCTTGGTTGCATGCAGGTTCGGCACTGCGTCGGAAAATGCATGGACAAGGGATTTCGGTGAATGAGTGGGCTGATATGGTTTATTGTTATGAAAGTTACATGCAGGCACAACCGGCAGATCCGTTGGTAACACAGCTGAAGGAGTTCGTTGACGCCGTGCGATTGAGACAGCCCCGTGGGGGTGAAAAGCTTGTGTGGTCGGAACAGTGATTTGACTCTTACCTTTGCAGTATGCCATCGGGCAATAAATCAAAAATCATCAACGATCCCTTACACGGATTCCTCACCATTCCCAATGCGTTGGTGTACGATGTTGTACAGCATCCATATTTTCAGCGTTTGCGAAGAATCAGACAATTGGGCATGAGCGAATGGGTATATCCCGGAGCAACCCATACCCGTTTTCACCATGCATTGGGGGCGATGAACCTGATGATGAAGGCGGTAGAAACGCTCAAACGCAAAGGAATTGAGATTACAGAAGCAGAGGAAGAAGGCGTGGTGCTGGGAATTTTGATGCATGATATCGGACATGGTCCATACAGTCATACATTGGAGTATACCCTGGCTCAAGGGGTGAATCACGAGCGCATTAGTTTGATGTTGATGGAGCGCATGAACCAAGAATTTGGGGGTGCGTTGGATATGGCCATTGCCATTTTCAAGGGCGAATATGCGGCGAAGCCGTTTTTGCATCAGTTGATATCTGGACAGCTCGATATGGACCGTTTGGATTATTTGATGCGCGATAGTTTTTACACAGGTGTGAGTGAGGGGATTGTGGGGGTTGAGCGCCTCATTCACATGTTAAATGTGAAAAATGGGGATTTGGTGGTTGAGGAAAAAGGCATTTACAGCGTTGAGAAATTTTTGGTGGCTCGACGGTTGATGTATTGGCAAGTCTACCTTCACAAGACGGTTTTGGCGGCGGATGCATTGCTGGTGGCAATTTTGCAGCGGGCGAGGGAGATGGCAAAGGAGGGACATGCCCTTGGCAGTTATCATCCGCTGATGCATTTTTTGTTCAAGGATGTGAATCCGGATGATTTTACCGATGAAGATTTGGATTTGTTTGTGCAGTTGGATGACATCGATATTATGTCGGCCATCAAAGAATGGCAGTTTCATGAAGACTTAATATTGCAGGAGATGAGCCGAAGGTTATTGCGCCGACATTTACCGAAGATAAAGGTCCAGTTGGAACCAATTAGCGACGGGTTGCGGCAGTTGATGCGTACCCAAGCAGCTTCGGTTTTTGGTGTAAGTGATGAGCGGGTCTTGGATTATTTTGTGCATGTGGGCGTGTTGAAGAACGATGCGTATATCAGTGAGGGCGGGGGTATTCGCATCATGAAGAAAGACGGAACGCTGGTGGACGTGGCGGAGGCAAGTGATAATTACAATTTGGCGAGTTTGAAGGATACTGTGACCAAGCATTATATAACATATTGGGAGCAGTGAGACAAAACAAATCAGTAGAAAAGGGTGGCAAAACTGGCCAGCACATCCAAAATACACCCAGGGGTGGAAAGTGGGCGAGTAAGTTTGAAGATGCATCACCAAAGGGCTCAAAGAAGGGCGATGTGCATGCGAAGAAGGCGTTGGGACAGCATTTTCTGAACGACGAAAGCATCGCACAGCGCATTGCAGACTTGGTGGATGAAGGGATGGAGCACGTTGTGGAAATCGGTCCGGGTATGGGGGTAATGACAAAATATTTGTATCCGCGTTTTGGGGAGAGACTTTTGTGTTTGGAGATTGACGGAGAATCTGTGGAGTATTTGGGAAAGCAGCGTTGGGCGGAGGGATTACAGGTTTGGCATGGTGATTTTTTACAGGCCAAAAATGAGGTTTGGGTGAAGGCCGGAGCGAAGATGGCCTTGTTGGGGAATTATCCATACAACATCAGTACGCAGATTGTGTTTCAGATGCTAGAATGTGGGGTTATGGTGAGTCAGTTCGCCGGAATGTTCCAAAAAGAAGTTGCGGAGCGATTGGCTGCGGGTGAAGGGAACAAGGATTATGGAATTACCAGTATTTTGTTGCAGGCTTACTACGATTGTGAATATGTGTTTACCGTGCACGAGGATTCTTTCAATCCGCCACCCAAGGTCAAAAGTGGGGTGATTGATTGCAGGTTGAAGTCAGAGTTGCCCACCTGCGATTATGGAGCGTTAAAATTGGTGGTCAAGACAGCATTTTCTCAGCGCAGAAAGACGCTGGGGAATGCCCTCAAACCGCTCACAGCCTCAAGATCTGGCTTTGTTTTACCGAATGGTTGGTCGGGGATGCGTGCCGAGCAGTTGGGGGTAAAAGACTATTTGAAATTGGCCCAAATTTGGGTCGAAAATTTGTAGTTTCTTATTTGGATTGATTCGCAATAATTGGTTGTAAGTCAAATTTGGTGGGCGGTGAATTATGGGTCTTGTGTAGAAAATGCAGTTTTGGTGTGAAATTAATGGTCTCGGCGTTGTAAAACCCTTGCAAAAACTTTAAATTCGCGCATTCAAAATCCCTAAAAAGGCTCAAGAAATGAAGCTTACTTTACCAAAAAACACATTTAACTCATTGACTAAGAAGTTGTTATCATTGTTGATGGCCAGCATGGCCACAGTGATGTCGTTCGCTCAAGCGGCCACAGATGTTATTGCCCCTCCACAGGAATTTGATCCTAGCAGTTGGGATTGGGTAAATATTTTGATTTGTGTGTTGATCTTGTTGATTGTTTTGGTGATTGCGCGCGCTTTCGATATCGGAGGTTTGGCGGAGCGTATCACAGGCAGAAAAATTGTAAGCTCACACAAGGTGAATGGTATCATCGCCTTGGTTTTTCTGATTTTGGGATTGGCTGGTGTATTCTGGGAAATTGGCGCTCACAGCAAGTATTTGTTGTTGTGGGATGCGGCTTCTGAGCATGGAGAATCTTTGGATTCTATGTTTATGTGGACATTTGGATTTACCTTCTTTGTATTCATTGTTACGGAGGTATTGTTGTTCTTTTTCATGTTCAAATACTACTACAGAGAAGACCGCAAAGCGGCCTACTTCTTCCACAACAACAAACTGGAGGTCATCTGGACCATCGTTCCTGCGATTGTATTGACTTTTTTGGTATTGCGTGGTTTCAATGTTTGGACAAAAATCACCCAAACCCCCAACGAGGATGCACAAGAAATTGAGGTGTTCGCCTACCAGTTTGGTTGGAAGGCTCGTTATGCAGGAGAGGATAAGAAGATGGGAGAAAGCAGTTATGTATTGATTTCGGGCACCAATCCATTGGGATTGGCTGTTGATACTGAGGCAGATAAATTGACCACAACTTTGACAGGTGAAGTCGCTGAGTTGGAAGCAAAAGTGGCTGCAGCGGATGATTCTACAAAAATTTGGCGTAGTGCATTGGATAAAATGGAAGCAACCGGTTTGAACAAAACCTATGTTACCGAGTACAAGGCGCTTCGCGAAAAAGTGTTGGACGCTGAGAGCGGTGCTTATGTTCGTCAAATGAAGAAAGAAATCAAGCGCAAAGAGACCAACTTGAAGCGTATTACTGCATTCAAGAGCAAGCCGGAAATCTTCAACAAAGAATCAAACGACGACCGTGTAACCACAGAAATCGTATTGGTAAAGAACAAGCCTTATATGTTCCGCTTCCGTGCGAGAGATGTGATTCACTCTGCTTATATGCCTGAATTCCGCGCACAAATGAACTGCGTGCCAGGTATGAGCACCGTATTCCCATTTACGCCAATCAAAACAACTGCAGAGGCGAAAGCTTCTAAGGGAAACCCGAATTTTGAATACTATTTGTACTGTAATAAAATTTGTGGCGCAGCGCACTACAACATGAAAATCAAAATCACTGTAGTAGGTTCTGAGGCTGAGTATAATACATGGTTGGCCGCACAGGCAAAAATGGTAGCTCCTGCGATGGAAGCTGCACCTGCCACTGCGGATTCAACTGCCGTTTCACCCGCAGCTGTTGCTGCCAATTAATCAAAAAAAGAATCATATTCATATGAGCACTGCAACATTACACGCCGATCCGCACACCCACGATCACCATCACAAAGAATCGTTCATCAGTAAGTACGTATTCTCGATGGATCACAAGATGATCTCAAAGCAATTCTTGATTACAGGAATTATTATGGGTATCATCGGAATGGGTATGTCCTTGTTATTCCGTTTGCAATTGGCTTGGCCTGATGAGCAATTCGGACTTTTGGAGATGTTGTTGGGTAAATGGGCCGTTGATGGCAAATTGGACCCTAACTTCTACATGGGTTTGGTGACCATTCACGGTACCATCATGGTATTTTACGTATTGACAGCAGGTTTAAGTGGTACTTTTAGTAACCTACTCATTCCCTTGCAGTTGGGTGCACGCGATATGGCGTCGCCATTCATGAACATGTTGAGCTATTGGTTCTTCTTCTTGTCGAGCGTGGTTTTGTTGATCTCCGTAGGTGTTGAAACAGGACCAGCGTCAGGTGGATGGACGGTTTACCCTCCTTTGAGTGCATTGGAAAAAGCCATGCCGGGTTCAGGTTTGGGTATGACTTTGTGGTTGGTAGCCATTGCATTGTTCATTATCTCTGCCTTGTTGGGTGGTATCAACTACATCTCTACTGTATTGAATCAGCGTACCAAAGGCATGAGCATGAACCGTATGCCATTGACCATTTGGGCATTCTTCTTCACCGCAATTTTGGGATTGTTGTCGTTCCCAGTATTATTGGGCGCAGCATTGTTCTTGATTTTTGACCGTAGTTTCGGAACCTCTTTCTACTTGAGCGATATCTTCTTGGAAGGTGTGGGCGCATTGGAAAACGTGGGTGGTAGTCCGGTTTTGTACCAACACTTGTTCTGGTTCTTGGGTCACCCAGAGGTATACATCATTTTGATGCCTGCATTGGGTATTACATCTGAAGTAATTTCAACCAACGCCCGTAAGCCAATCTTTGGTTATACAGCGATGGTTATTTCGTTGATGGGTATTTCGGTGTTGTCGTTCATCGTATGGGGACACCACATGTTCATCACGGGTATGAACCCATTCTTGGGCTCTGTCTTCATGATTTTGACATTGATCATTGCGGTTCCATCTGCGGTGAAAGCATTTAACTACATAACTACTCTGTGGCGCGGTAACTTGCGTTATACCCCTGCGATGTTGTTCTCCATTGGATTGGTGAGTTTCTTCATCTCTGGTGGTTTAACAGGTATCTATTTGGGTAACGCTGCCATGGACATTCAATTGCACGACTCATACTTCGTAGTGGCTCACTTCCACTTGGTAATGGGTAGCGCAGCGATTTTTGGGATGTTCGCGGGTATTTATCATTGGTTTCCACGTTTGTATGGTCGAATGATGAACAATACTTTGGGTTACTTTCACTTCTGGATCACCTTCATTACTGCTTACTTGGTATTCTTCCCGATGCACTTTATGGGCTTGGCCGGTGTACCTCGTCGTTACTATCAGTTCACATTGGTAGAGGATTTCAGCGTATGGATGGACGTGAACAAGTTGATCACTATTTCTGCGATTGTGGGTGGATTTGCGCAGTTGTTGTTCTTGTATAACTTCTTCGTGAGCATTTTCCGCGGTAAGAAAGCCGATCAAAACCCTTGGTTATCCAATACATTGGAGTGGACATCACCCATTGATGTTCGTTTGCACGGCAACTGGCCTCATGAATTGCCAACTGTGTATCGTGGTCCTTACGAATACAGTCGCCCAGACCGCGAATTGGATTACTTCCCTCAAAATGAAGAAGATCCTACTGCACCTGAGGTATTGCATATTGATGAGAAAGAGGTCGCCAAAGAAGAAGCGCCAGTTGAAAACAGCGTATTCTTTGCAGCTATCAAACGTGTTTTCGGTTTGAGCCGTTAATGCCTCGCAGCAACGATAAGATATTAAACATATACAGACGAATGGGTTTACTTACCTGTTCGTCTGTTTTTTTATTGTTCTTTTTTGGTGGATTGGTTCGTGCCACGGGTAGTGGGATGGGCTGTCCGGATTGGCCCAAGTGTTTTGGCTTGTGGGCGCCGCCCATTTGCGAGTGTAAGTTGCCTGCCAATTACCAGCAAGTATTCTTGGAAAAGCGGTTGCAAAAGGTTGAGCGATTTGCTAAAGTATTGAATTCTTTTGGTATGAAAGAATCGGCGACTTTGTTGTTGAACGATAAAAGTATTCAGGCGCCGGAGGCGTTTGATCCGATAAAAGCGTGGATCGAATATATCAACCGTTTGTTCGGGGTGCTGAGTGGTTTTTTTGCCATGATATACTTTGGCATGGCGGTTTGGTTTAGAGGGAGGATAAGCTCCGGGAAGGGATGGGGCTTAGGGGCCTTGTTTTTACTGCTTTTGAATGGATGGCTTGGCAGTTTAGTGGTCGCAACCAATTTGTTGCCAGGTGTGGTGACGGTTCATTTTGTGCTTAGCTTTTTGTGTTTGTTCGCCTACATGGTTTCTTTGCATAAGGCGGTGCCCTTTCAATTTGAAGGACTCGATTTGCTCAAACGAAAGCAATGGTTTGGTTTGTGGGTATCGGTTTTTTTCATCGTGATTATCGGGGCGTGGAGCCGTGAACAAGTGGATGCTTTGCGGTATGCGGGTCAATTGTATGTAGACGGAGATACGGAAGGATTTTTGGGATGGGGCATGCTCAATGTTTTTGCCATGGACTGGGTGTTCGCCCTACATCGGTATCTGCCCTTTTTGATATTGGGTTGGATGATTTGGTTGATGCGCAAATTGTCAAAAGGCCAGGGGGGACAGAAATTGCCCATTTCGCATCCCTACATGACAATCGCTTTGCTTTGTGCATTGCAAATTTCAGTGGGCGTGATTCATATTTGGTTTGTTGTACCAGCATGGGCACAAGTCGTGCATGTTGTGGTGGGTAGCGCACTTATTACCTATATCTTTGCAGTGTATTTATCGGCCCGTTCAAACCAGCCATCATAATCGCATGAATTCCACGTTAAAAGCTTTCGGACAATTGATCAAGTTTCGCTTGACCAGCAGTGTTGCCGCAACGTCGGTTTTTGGTTATTTGTTGGGATGCAAATTGAATTCGGACCACTCATTCACAGAATTGTTCGATTGGTCGGTGTTTATTGGGGTATTGATTGGTGGAATGCTGGTTGTTTTTGCCTCGAACGGACTGAATCAGATCATCGAAAAGGAAAATGATGGGAAGATGGATCGCACGAGCAACCGTCCAATCGTGGAAGAGAGAATCACCCTTTCCCAAGCAATCATTTTTTGCTGGGTAACCGGCATCGCTGGTATAGTATTGTTGTCGCTAACGGTGCCATTTGTGGCCGTGTTTTTATCGGGACTGTCGCTAGCATTGTATGTGTTCGTTTATACGCCAATGAAGCAAACGAGTAACATCGCGGTTATGATTGGGGCGATTCCAGGTGCGTTGCCTCCGTTGATCGGATACACTGCGGTGGTGGGTAGAATCGATGAACCCGGTATGATGTTGTTTTTGGTTCAGTTCTTTTGGCAGTTTCCGCATTTCTGGTCGATTGCATGGATGTTGCACGATGATTATCAAAAGGCAGGATATTGGATGTTGCCATCGAGCGGCGGACGCGATAAAAAGAGCGCCTACCAAATCTTAATCTACACTGTTTTGTTAATCATCATCAGTATGACACCCGTTTATTATGGAATGTGCAGTGTGCGGGCTTTGATTGTGATATTGCCCATTTCTTTGTGGGTATTATCCAAGGCATTTGCGTTGTTTAGGTCGCTAGAAATAACGGATGCGCGGAAGTTGTTATACTCTACCTTGATTTACACACCCGTGGTGTTTTTAGGATATATATTTTTTTAAAAGATGGCAAACAGTTCCCCGAAGAAAGTGAAAGATCCGGCGCCGTTGATCGCGCCGTTCAAAATGAATTTATGGTTGTTCATGTTGGCGAGTTCAATGTTATTCGCAGCTTTTGTGAGTGCCTACATCGTGGCTCGTCCTGATGCAGAAGCAAAGCAACTCTGGACATCGTTTGATTTACCCATTTACTTCTTTTATTCATTGGTGATTTCCATTTTGAGTTCTGTTACGATACAGATGGCAACCAATGCAGCGAAAAAAGATGAGTTGGCAAAAAACAAGGGTTTGATTGCGGTTACATTGGTATTATCGGTGTTGTTCTGTTACTCCCAGTACCTGGGATGGTCGCGGATGGTGATGCAAGATTTGACCTTTGTAAATGCCCGACCTGAACACATATCAGCAAGTTACGTTTGGGTCATCACTGTTTTGCACTTCATACACATTCTTGGTGGAATCATTTTGTTGGCAGTTGCACAGGTAAAGTCATTCCGACTTGAAATCCACAAAAAACAAATCACGTTCATGTCAATTACTAATACTTATTGGCATTTTGTTGGACTTCTGTGGTTTATATTGTATTTATTTCTTTATTTCGCAAGGTAATTTTTTCTAATGGCTAATCATACATCTACACAGGCATCATTTGAAAATCAAACCACTTGGGCTGGGGGTCGTTCTCCTTTCAATGTGAGTTATGGAAAGTTGATGATGTGGATCTTCCTTTTGTCGGATGCATTCACGTTCTCCACATTGTTGGTTCAATATGGAACACAGCGTTTTTCCAACGTAGTAACCCCTATTACCACCAAATGGCCTGATCCTGCATCTATTTTCAATCATTTCCCATTCATGCATGGCTTGCACTTGCCGTTGTTATTTGTGAGTGTGATGACATTCATCTTGATTTTGAGTTCAGTAACCATGGTGTTGGCTGTAGAGGCAGGACATCGCAAGAGCAAGTCTGAAGTTGCTCGTTACATGATTTACACCATCATTGGTGGTATAGCATTCTTGAGCTGTCAGGCATGGGAGTGGTACACTTTCATTCACGAGGGCGCGCGCTTGGATGGCAATACTTTTGGTATCACCAAGCAGGGGTACGATCATTTGCATAGCGTAGGTTTCGGTGATCATTTTGAGTGGGCAGATGGTGACCGCACTTTTGGTCCTGTGCCATTTGCTGCATTGTTCTTTATCGTAACAGGATTCCACGGTTTCCACGTATTCAGTGGGGTTGTAATCAACGTGGTTGTATACATCATGACGGTTCGCGGTGTATTTGAGCGTCGCGGTCACTATGAAATGATTGAGAAGGCTGGTTTATATTGGCACTTCGTTGATTTGGTTTGGGTATTCGTATTTACCTTCTTCTATTTGATCTAACTAACACAATTTTATATCATGGAATTCTATAACAAACCCGGGGATTATGATGCAATCAATTACATCCCCCACACTGAAAGTCACGGTACCAAAGAACTTTGGAAGACCTTCTGGTTGTTGTTGGGTATTACTGTGTTGGACTTTGTCATTTACTTTGTGATGCCAGCCAGTGGATGGAGAAACTTCATCTTCATATTCTTCGGATTGGTGAAAGCCTATTACATCGTAGGTGCATTCATGCACTTGAAACATGAAAAAATCAACTTGGCCTTGGTAATTCTTGTCCCCATGGTTTTTGTTTTGGGTTTGATTTCAGGATTGCTGTACGAAGGTTCTGCTTTGGAAGTGATGAAGTCAATGTAATCATGGCCATCGTAAAAAATCGTATAAAGATGGCCGCAATCGCGGCCATTGTCATTTTACCCATCTTGGGTATATTGGTTTTGGCTGAGGCCAAATGGGTGCACAAGGAATTGCCCTATTTGGGTGAGACGGCAATTGGACCAGACGGCAGCAAAGAATATCACACCGTCAGCGACATCAATCTCATCAACCAACATAACAAACCAATTACTTTGGATGATTTTGATTCTTGTATAGTCATCGCGAACATTTTCTTCGCCTCTTGCGCTGAGGTTTGTCCGGCCATGAACAAACAAATTCAAGTAATCGCCGAGGAGTTTCAGGCATTTCCAAATGTGCGATTCCTGACGGTGACCATTGATCCGGAGCGCGACTCGGTGGCGGTATTGTCTGCCTATGCCGATGCGTACAAAGCCGATTTGTACAAGCGCACGTTTGCTACTGGTTCTAAGCGCGAGATTTATGATTGGGTGATGAATGATTTGTTGTTGGCCACTGAACAACGCGGACAAGATTTTATCCATGACGATAAGCTTGTGATCATTGATAAGGCGCGACATATCCGTGGTATATTGGAGACATCGGGAAAGACGCTTACCGAGAAATTGGAAAAGGTGAAGCGCATTCAAGACGACATTAACAATTTGCTATATGAATACAGAAAAAACGACTTGGATAAGTGATAAGGCATTTTTTCGCCTTGTAGTGATTATCACCATTGCAGTGATGGGATTGGTTACTTTGTTGCAATATTTGCCAGCAGAGATGCGTCCAACTGCTGAATTTGCCAAAGTATTGCCATTAACCAATGCGGTATTAAACAGTTTGGTTTCATTGGCACTGGTTTTGGGATTTATGGCAATCAAATCGGGAAAGAAAGGAACGCATCAGGCATACATGCTTAGTGCTTTCATTCTATCTACGGTTTTCTTGTTGAGTTATGTTACCTATCACACATGCACGGAGCACACCAATTTTGGTGGCGAGGGCGGAGTGAAGTATTTGTATTACTTCATTTTGGCCACCCACATTGTGTTGGCAGCAGCGGTTCTGCCGATGGTATTGTACACAATGTATTACAGTACTTCCGGACAGTTTGCGAAGCATAAAAAGTGGGCAAGGGTGACTTTTCCAATTTGGTTGTATGTAAGTGTGACAGGCGTCATAGTATATTTCATGATTGCGCCGTATTATGCGTTCAAATATTACCCCCTATAACATGAAACGTATTTTGGCAACATTGGCTTTGACGATTTTTGCAGCACTTTCTGTGGGTGCGCAATGTCCGATGTGTAAAGCGGCATTAACTTCCAATCGCGATCATGCGAAAAACAAGCCAGTTGTGGGCAATGGTATCAACAAAGGCATATTGATGCTTTTGGCTACACCATATGTCTTGATTGGTACTGCGGGTGTATTTTTTTACCAATACAAGCGCAGACAAAAACATGGAAAATAAGCGGCAGGGATTTGTCCCTT
>SXYY01000032.1 GCA_005788145.1 Bacteroidota bacterium | reverse complement strand
TGGATTCTGTGATTGGTATCTGTGCCAAAGGAGCAGGGGGCTATACCCGCAAGCAGTTGGATGGATTGACGGATTTTGTAAAACGTCCTCAAATTGGGGCCAAAGGATTGGTTTGGTGTAGGATCGAAGCAGATGGCACAGCGAAGAGTTCGGTTGATAAATTCTATGACGCTGAGGCTTTGTCGGCTTGGAAAGAAGCGTTTGGTGCTGAACCCGGCGATTTGATCTTGCTTTTGGCTGGAGAGTTGCACAAAACGCGCAAACAATTGAACGAGTTGCGTTTGTTGATGGGCTCTGAGTTGGGATTGAGGGATCCTTTCAATTATAAACCACTCTGGGTATTGGATTTCCCATTGTTGGAACACGACGAGGAGAGTGGTCGTTGGCATGCCATGCACCACCCATTCACAAGTCCGTTGCCACAGGATATTGCGTTGATGCACACCGATCCAGGAAAAGTGCGTGCCGATGCTTACGATTTGGTGATCAACGGTGTAGAAATTGGAGGCGGTTCAATTCGTATTTTCGACCGCGCATTGCAATCTCGCATGTTTGACTTGCTTGGTTTCAGCAAAGAAGAGGCGCAAGCACAGTTTGGTTTCTTGATGAATGCATTTGAATACGGTGCGCCCCCACATGGTGGATTGGCGTTTGGATTTGACCGTTTGTGCAGTTTGTTCGGGGGGTCGGAGAGCATCCGCGATTACATTGCCTTCCCAAAGAATAACAGCGGTAGGGATGTGATGATTGACGCCCCCAGCGAAATTGACGCCAAGCAGCTTAAGGAACTGGGCTTTTAATTTTTCAGATCAATTTTGCAGAATCGACATCACGTGTGGTGCGAAGATGTAAATCCCAATGATGATTGATACGATACTTGCAGAGAGTGTGGCTCCCGCTGCCATGTCCTTGGCGCGACCAATCATCGGATGTTTATCAGGGTGAAGTACATCAATGGTTGTTTCGAGGGCCGTATTTAATCCTTCCGACACAAAAACCAATCCCATTGCGGCCCAAATGATGGCCCATTCAAATCGGTTGAGGTGTTCGCCATAGGCATCAAGTGAAAATCCCGCAATGTTTACGATGATGCAAACAACACCCATGATTCGGAAGTTTCGCTCCGTGCTAAGGAGCAACCACAATCCATTCAGGGCAAAACGAAAGGAACGATAAAACTTTAACATGACTTGTCAGTGTTGTGTTCTCGGGTTTGGCGTCCTATTCCAAAAAATGGAAAATGATTCGTGGTTCAGAACGACGGTGCGTTTAGGCCACGGTTTGATTAGAAAGTATTGATCTTGATGCGCTTTTCGATTTCTTCCACGTCGTGGCGGAATTTCTTATCGGTTTCGATCAAGTCGTTCACAGTTTGACAAGCGTGAATCACAGTAGAGTGATCACGGCCACCGAAGAAGATACCAATGTTTTTCAAAGAAGCTTTTGTGAGGTCTTTCGTGAAATACATGGCAATCTGACGGGCTTGTACAATTTCGCGTTTACGGGTTTTGGATTTAACCGCTTCAACTGGAATGTTGTAGAAGTCACAAACCAACTTCTGAATGTACTCTATGCTAATTTCTCGGGTAGAATTCTTGACGAAATTCTTCACGATTTGCTTTGCGAGGTTGAGGTCGAGCTGTTTGCGTGTCAAACTGGCCTGCGCCAACAAAGAAATCAAGGCACCTTCCAATTCACGCACGTTGGTGTCGATGTTGTGGGCCAAATACTCAACCACATCGCGGTTGAGGGTAATGCCATCTTGGTACATTTTGTTTTCCAAAATGGAAACGCGGGTATCAAAATCGGGGGTATTCAAATCTGCACTCAAGCCCCATTTGAAACGGGAAAGAAGACGCTCGTCCATGTTCTTCAAATCCTTGGGTGCACGGTCGCAAGTAAGGATGATTTGCTTGCCGTTTTGGTGCAGGTGGTTGAAGATCTGGAAGAAAATCTCTTGCGTACGCTCTTTTTTGGCAAAAAACTGAACATCATCAACGATCAATACGTCGAGGTATTGGTAGAAATTGATGAATTGGTTGTTGTTGCCTTGCTTGGCTGAGTCGATAAATTGGTTGATGAATTTTTCGGCACTCACAAACACGACCACTTTTTGCTTGTGGGTTTGCTTGATCAAGTTACCAATGGCGTGGGCGAGGTGGGTTTTTCCCAATCCGCAGCCACCGAAGACCATCAAAGGGTTGAATGCTGTTCCGCCGGGTTTTTGTGCGATGGCCAATCCTGCATTTCTTGCCAATTTGTTGCAGTCGCCTTCTACAAAATTGTCGAAGGTGTAGCGGGGATTCAATTGGCTATCGATGTTCATTCTCTTCAAACCAGGGATGATGAATGGGTTTTTGATGGGTGTGTCCATGTTGATGGGCATTCCCAACTCATTCTGTACTGATTTGGTAGAATTGCTACCTGTGGGTAGGTTGATGGTGTATGGGGTTGTGTCGTGGCCCGGAGCAGAGGTTTCCACGATGATGTTGTATTCCAACTTGGCGGTTGGGCCGATAACTTTCTTTAAGGTTTTGTGCAGCAACTGAACGTAGTGTTCTTCTAGCCATTCATAAAAAAATTGGCTAGGGACTTGGATGGTGAGCACTTTGTTGGCCAATTTGACCGCCTTGATTGGCTCAAACCAAGTCTTAAAACTCTGGGGTGTGACGTTGTCACGGATAATGGTAAGGCATTCTTGCCAAGAAATTTCGTGTGCCTTTTTGTCTGTCATCGGTGTTTCTGCTCTAATTTGTTAATCCTTTGTTGGTATTTACTTGTAAGTAGTTGGTATTCAAGTGCTGCGTTTCTCGATTACCGAAGTGCTAAGAAAATGACAAAATTCACAAACTGCTAATTTTTTTTGCTTGTTTTTTAATTTTTTTTCGTAAGGAACAAGTTGGTATGGAAATCCTCCATTTCCGAGGTGGTTTTTACTTGTTGAAACAAGTAATTATCCTTGGTATTCTCCGAACTTATTTCGCAGTATATCAGCGATTTCACCCAAAGTGGCATAAGACTCCACGCAGCTTAAAATGTGCGGCATCAAATTGCCTTCGCCGGACGCTGCCTCTGATAGATTTTTGATGCTTGACTCAAATTTTTGAGCGTCTCTTTGACTGCGAATCAGTGCAATTTTCTCGCTTTGCTGTTGACGGATGCTATCGTTGATTTTGAAGGATGGCATTGATTCATTTTCATTCGTTGTAAACGCGTTCACGCCCACCACGATTTGCTCTCCTTTTTCTATTGCCTTTTGTTCTTCGTAGCTGCTTCGTGCAATTTGTTCTTGCATCCAACCCGATTCAACGGCAGATACTGAACCACCCATGTCATCAATGTATTGAATCAATTTCATGGCCTCTGCTTCGAGCGTATCGGTTAGGTGTTCGACATAATAGGAGCCCGCCAATGGGTCTACGGTGTTGGTTGTCCCACTTTCATGGGCGATAATTTGTTGTGTTCTGAGGGCAATTCGTGCCGCTTTTTCTGTTGGCAGATTCAGCGCCTCGTCGTATCCGTTGGTGTGCAAACTTTGCGTCCCACCCAGTACAGCACTCAGTGCTTGAATGGTTACGCGGGCAATATTGTTCTCAGGTTGTTGTGCGGTGAGTGTGGATCCCCCGGTTTGGGTATGGAACCTCAGCATCATGGCATCGGGGTTGGTAGCGCCCATGCTTTTCATGATGTTGGCCCATATGCGTCTTGCTGCGCGGAACTTTGCGGCCTCTTCAAAGAAATCGTTGTGTGCGTTGAAGAAGAAGCTCAATCGCTTGCCAAAGACATTCACGTCTAATCCTTTTTTCTTGGCTGCTTCCACATAGGCTTTGCCATTGGCCAAGGTGAAGGCCAACTCTTGTACTGCCGTAGATCCTGCTTCACGAATGTGGTATCCACTAATGGAAATGGTATTCCATCGGGGCAACTCGCTGCTGCACCATTCGAAAATATCGGTAATGAGGCGCATGCTTGGTCTCACGGGATAGATATAAGTGCCCCGCGCCGCATACTCCTTTAATATATCATTCTGGATAGTGCCACCAATTTTGCTTAAATCTGCACCTTGCTTTTTGGCCAAGGCCACGTACATCGCAAGCAACGTGGAGGCGGTGGCATTGATGGTCATGCTGGTGGTGACATCCTGCAGTTGGATGCCCTTGAACAGGATTTCCATGTCGGCCAGTGAATCAATTGCGACCCCCACTTTTCCGACTTCCCCTTCGCTCATGGCGTGATCTGAATCATAGCCAATTTGTGTGGGTAGGTCGAAGGCCACGGATAGTCCGGTTGTGCCTTGGTTTAATAGGTAATGGTATCGCTCATTGGATGCTTCAGCTGTTGAAAAGCCTGCATATTGGCGCATCGTCCAGAGCCTTCCTCGGTACATATCGGCTTTCACGCCGCGGGTGTAGGGGAATTGTCCGGGTTGTTCGGACGCCTTGTTGCTATTGGTGTTGGGGCCATAGACTACATCGATGGGCAGGCCGCTGTTGTTCTTTTTTTCGGTTGACATGCTGGCGATGGGTGTTATTGTCCGAGCGTTAATGCGATTTCATTTTTCATGAATTCCAAACCGCGATCTTGGGGTTGTACTTCCATGGATTGAAGGTATTCAATGAGTTTTTGGCTCAGGTCTGCTGCGGTGGCTTCTGCGGGGAGGCTGGCGCTGATATTTTGCAGCAGTTGAATGTGCTGTTCTTTGATGGCTTTGACCAAGGTCCACATTTGGGTGCTTACATAGATCTGCTGGGATACATTGTAGCTATATTCTTCTTTGATGGCATGGGTGGCGGCCGCGGCGAAGCCGCGGGCCGACTGTCCAGCTTGCGCGTAGCTCTGGATCAGGGCCGGAATGCTCGTGCGCTCTAAGAATAAGGCGATGCGTTCATAGGCCTGTAATTTCAACGGCGTAAATGTATTGAGGTTGGTTTTGAGAATTTCCGTTTTCACCAGCTGAACGCTGTTGGCGATGTGCTGCTTCATCATGTACTGGGCGGTGAAAAAAACCAATAGCGCCGGCAATACAATCAAACAGAGGATAAAGATGGTGTCGGTGCCCGCAGGGAAAATCGCTAAGGGCGTGAGTGCAACGAGAAATTCCATTCAACAAAGATACAAAGCGTTTGTCGACAAGTATACCTACTTTCCGTCTGTGGTTGTATTTTTGTATTTATGGAAACCGCAACACCTTCTGTAGAAACCGCACCTGTAACCTTTACAAAGTCTGCCATGGATGAATTGCATCGCTTACAAGCCAACTTGGAGCTGTCGGAAGACGCTTTTTTGCGCATCGGTGTAAAAGGTGGTGGATGCTCGGGCATGAGTTATCTGTTGGCCTTCGACAAGAAAGAGGCGGGCGATAATGAATACGAGGTGGAAGGCATCAAAATGGTGATGAACAAAGCCCACGTGATGTATGTTTTGGGCATGGAAGTGGATTGGGAGAATGGCTTGGCCAATCGGGGGTTCTCTTTCAATAATCCCAATGCAAGTTCCACTTGTGGTTGTGGACAATCGTTCTCGGCCTAAGGCGTGTCGTTATTCGCTGAAAATATCAAACAAGGGCTGGGTTCTGTCAAAGCCCATGCAACCCGCGCTGTAATCACATCGAGTATTATCGCCATTGGTATTGCTGCCTTGGTGGGTATTCTTACAAGCATTAGTGCGATGCAAATCGCGGTGACAAAGACCTTCAGTAAGATGGGTTCGCAAAGTTACACCATTCGGAATGCCTCGGGTGTGCGGAAGTTTGGCCAATCAGATAACAGTGAGCCGATCAAATTTGATCAAGCTTGGGAGTTTCAAAAGCGCATGGAAGCGCAGGGGGCGACGGTCGCGTTGCAAGTCAATGCCGATTTTACAGCCAAGGCCTCCTTTCAGTCGGCCGAAACCAACCCCAATGTGCGGGTTCTCGGTGTGGATGCTGATTATCTGAAAACCGCAAACTACGACCTAGAATCGGGTAGAACCTTTACCGATAACGAAGTGAATCATGCGGTGCCAGTGGTGGTGGTGGGACAGGAAATTGTGGAGAAATTGTTTCCCGGTTCGCAGCGTAAAGATTGCGCAATCAATCAGGTGATTGCGGTGAATGGGAAGCCTTATCGGGTCATTGGTCAGCTGCAATCAAAGGGTTCAAGCATGGGCATGAGTGGTGGGGATCGGGTAATTTTTTTGCCTGTGACCAGGGCGCGGAGAGACATGAAGATGGCGAGCGATAACTGCGTGATAACTGTGGCCGTTGATGCTGTCATCGATTTAGAGGCCAGCATGAGTGAGGCCTATAGTATGATGCGCAGAATCAAGCGATTGACGCCGGCCGATGAAGACAATTTTCTCATACAACAGAGCAGTGCTTTGGCCAAAGAGGCTTTAGAAAATATCAAAATGGTATCGAGTGTAGGCACTGTCATTGCAATCATCACCTTGTTGGGTGCCGCTGTGAGTTTGATGAACATTATGCTGGTATCGGTTACTGAGCGCACCCGTGAAATTGGATTGCGCAAAGCCTTGGGCGCAACAGCCAAGCAGATCAAGAATCAGTTTTTGGTTGAAGCGGTGGTAATCTGTCAGATCGGTGGCTTGGGCGGCATCATTTTGGGCCTGATTATTGGCAATTTGGTGGGTTCCGCATTGGGCGCGGGTTTTGTAGCGCCTTGGGAATGGATGGTTTTGGCCTTGGTGGTGTGTGTGGTTGTGGGGCTGGTTGCCGGTTTGTATCCAGCACAGAAGGCGGCGAAACTCGATCCCATTGAGGCGTTGCGATTTGATTAGCGCGTTTCACTTCGATTTTTGGGTTTTCCTACGATGAGTGGGCTCCTCTTTACGGGTTTCTTTGGATTTGATTCGCGGGTTTGGACTTGAATTATCAGCTTGCAAATTCAAGCCCTGGGTTGGTTGAGATTTCCGAACAAAAATGAGCGACAAAGAAAAAGGAGTGTAAAACACCCCTTTCCTTTATTTCTGGGAGAATCCTCCCCAATATTCTGATCACAAATCCTTAAATAAAAGGAATCTTGCAAACCGTTGCTTTCAATAATTTGCCACGCACTTCCACGTAGATTTCAGAGCCCGCTGCAGCGAATTCGCTCTTCACATAACCCAAGCCAATGGCTTTGTTCAAGCTAGGACTCATGGTTCCGCTGGTTACTTCGCCAATCACCGCGCCGCTGGCATCGCACAATGGGTAATGCTGACGGGGAATACCTTTGTCTACCAATTCAAATCCTACCAATTTCTTGGTGGGCTTGTTGTCTTTGATGGCTTTGTGGTGTTCGCTCATCATGAAGGGATGATTGAATTTGGTAATCCATCCCAAACCGGCTTCGATGGGAGAGGTTTCGTCGTTGATGTCGTTGCCATACAAGCAAAATCCTTTTTCCAATCGCAAGGTATCGCGGGCACCCAAACCGATGGGCTTGATGCCAAACTCAGCACCTGCTTCGAAAACTTTGTCCCACAGTATGCGGGCATCGGCATTCTTCACATACAACTCAAATCCCCCTGCGCCGGTATAACCTGTGCAAGAAATGATCAACTTCAAACCCGCCAATTCGCCTTCTACGAAATGGTAGTAGGGGA
>SXYY01000175.1 GCA_005788145.1 Bacteroidota bacterium | reverse complement strand
GTGCGTGCCATTAGCTATGAATTCAATGGAATGATGATTGCCATTTCAAAAGAGAAAAGCAGTAAGATTTCTGCCAAATACGCCGAATTATCGCCTTTGAGATTAAAATTCCAGGAATTGGAAGCCACGGCCCAAAAATTCCAACGGTCTATTGCCCAAATTTTCAAAGAACACGAAACCCAGTTCGAAGCATTGGAACGCATGCCTTCAACAGAAGAAATCGAGGAGGCCCAAACTGTGTTGGTACAATTTTTACAAGACCGATGCACCAAGGCAGGCAATTATTTCGCCGATTACTTGAGTGAGCAAATCGTGGAGCCCGTACGCAGGTCTTTTACCGAATTACAGCGCGGAGGAAAACCGGTTGGGTCACAAAAAATTCGGGACCGTGTTGGCGATTTCCAAACCCATTGTTGGGCCTACATCAAGAAATTATACAAGGTAAAATACGGTGAGACGCCATTGTATTTGAGCGATGACAAACCCTACGTTCCCGAGGTTTAGTCGAATTCAGTTGTTTTGATATCCCCGATTCCAGGGTAACAGCAAAGCCCTATCCGTATTGGATTACACGTTGAATCGGAAGTGCATGCAATCGCCATCCTTCACGATGTATTCCTTGCCTTCCACGCGCAACTTTCCTACTTCTCTGCAGGCCGCCTCAGTACCGTAATGGATGTAGTCTTCATAAGCAATGACTTCGGCACGAATGAATCCTTTTTCAAAATCGGTGTGAATTTCTCCCGCTGCGCCCGGGGCTTTGGTTCCTTCGGTGATGGTCCAAGCGCGAACCTCTTTCACCCCTACGGTGAAATACGTAATGTAATTCAACAACTTATAGGCAGCGTGGATCAACTTCTCTACCCCACTTTGCTCCAATCCCATCTCTTGCAAGAACATCTGTCGGTCTTCAAAACTCTCCAAATCAGCAATTTCCGCCTCGATGGCCGCAGAAATCAGTATCATGCCTGCATTTTCTCCTGCAATGGCTTGTTTCACTTGCTCAACATATGCATTGCCTGTATTCACGCTATCGGGATCCACATTGCATACATACAAAACAGGCTTATCGGTGAGTAAATTCAAATCTTTGATCAAGGCCTTTTTTTCGGGCTCCATCTCCAGTGTTCTTGCATTTTTACCTGACAACAGGTGTGCTTGATAGGCTTCGCTCACCTCGAGCAATTTGGCAGCATCTTTGTCGCCCGCTTTGGCTTGTTTCTGAATCTTGGCGATGGTTTTCTCGAGTGATTCGAGGTCCTTCAACTGCAATTCAGTATCAATGATTTCTTTGTCGCGAACAGGGTTTACGGATCCATCCACGTGAATGATGTTGTCATCATCAAAACACCGAAGAACATGCAAAATGGCATTGGTATTTCTAATATTACCGAGAAATTGGTTTCCCAACCCGTCGCCTTTACTCGCACCTTTCACCAATCCAGCGATATCGACTATTTCGATGGTGGTTGGCACCAAACTTTGGGGATTCACAAGGGCCGCCAATTTGTTCATCCGAACATCGGGGACGGTGATGGTACCTACATTGGGTTCGATGGTACAAAAAGGAAAATTGGCAGATTGCGCTTTGGCGCTCGAAACTGCATTAAACAGGGTGGATTTACCCACATTGGGCAGTCCCACGATACCACATTGCATTGCCATTGGACGAGTTGTTAATTGAGTAGATCACCGATATCCTGCAAAATTTTGCGGGTGAGATTTTCGGCTGTATTGATGCTGTCACTCTCAGCGTATATTCTGATGATGGGTTCTGTATTGCTTTTGCGCAAATGCACCCAATCTTTATCAAATTCAATTTTCACACCATCGATGGTGTTGATGGGTTGCTTTTTGTATTTCTTCTGGATTTTTTCCAAAATGCCATCTACGTCTGTACCCGCTTGAAGTTCCGCTTTGTTCTTCGACATGCGATAGTTGGGATAGGTGGATCTCAGCGCGGACATCCGCAAACCGGTTTCAGCAAGATGACTCAGGAACAATGCAATACCCGCGAGGGCATCGCGACCATAATGCAACTCGGGAACAATGATACCACCATTGCCTTCGCCACCAATGACAGCCCCAATTTCTTTCATTTTTTCCACCACATTCACTTCACCAACGGCACTGGCCTCATATTGCTGCCCAGCTTTTTCGGTAATATCGCGGAGCGCACGTGTACTGGAAAGGTTACTCACGGTTGGTCCGGGTGTATGCTTCAAATAATAATCGGCCACGGCCACCAACGTGTATTCCTCACCGAACATTTCGGTATCTTCACAAATGAGGGCAAGACGATCTACATCCGGGTCAACCACGATACCCAAATCACATTTTGCGGATTTCACAGCCGAGGCAATTTGACCGAGGTGCTCGGGCAACGGCTCGGGATTGTGCACAAAATGACCGGTTGGTTCGCAGTTAATCTCCTCGATGGCTTCCACGCCCAATGCCCGCAACAAAGCTGGCACGGCGATACCACCCACGCTGTTTACGGCATCCACCGCAATTTTGAACTTCTGGGCAGCAATAATATCGAGCTTCACCAATGGCAAATCCAAAATTTTCTGGATGTGCATGGGCAAAAAGTCTTTTTTGGTAACAGTACCCAAATGGTCTACACCGGCGAATACGATGTTGTTGCTTTCGGCCAATTCCAATACCATGGCTCCATCAGCGGCGGAGATAAATTCGCCTTTGTGGTTCAACAATTTCAATGCATTCCATTGTTTGGGGTTGTGACTTGCAGTCAAAATAATTCCACCGGCGGCTTTTTCTTCCACCACAGCCATTTCAACCGTTGGGGTTGTACTCAAGCCAGCGTCTACCACATCTATGCCCAAGGCAATTAGGGTATTCACAACCAGTTCATGCACCATAGGACCGCTGATACGGGCATCTCTACCCACTACCACTTTCTTGCCTTTTTTGGCCGAAAG
>SXYY01000174.1 GCA_005788145.1 Bacteroidota bacterium | reverse complement strand
GGAGATTTTCGGTCCGATTTTGCCCTTGCGAACGTATGAAACCTTGGATGAAGTGATTGCGGATGTGAATGCCCATGAAAAGCCTTTGGCCTTGTATTTTTTCGGTAGCGATGCGGGGGCTGCGAAGGTTTTGGAGAAGACCAGCTCCGGGGGTGTGAGCATCAACGATACGTTGGTCCATGTGGCCAACCATCATTTGCCGTTTGGGGGTGTGGGTGGCAGTGGTTATGGCAGTTATCGTGGCCGACAAACCTTCGAGGTATTTAGCCACAAGAAGTCCGTGATGCGCTCGCCTTTGTGGTTGGATGTGCCGATCAAGTATCCGCCATACAAGGGGCTGGGATTGTTGCGCTGGCTGCTCGGCTAATTAACCGCAATGTTAACCATAAGTTAACGCTTGGTAAGGTTGTCATAATCTTTAGGTAACATGATATCGTCAATTTTGCGGCATGCAAAATTCTATGCGCAAAGTTGTTGCTCTTGCACTGTTTATATTGAGTTTAAAGGCTGTATTTGCCCAATCTGAAAAGGGATTGTTGGTGGGACGTGTGATGTCGGAAACCGGACGCGCGTTGGTAGGTGCCAAGCTGTTCGTTACAGGCACACAGGATTCTGGATTGACCGATGTAGAAGGGAAATTCTCGTTTTTGGTTGCAGTTGGTGCTCGCAAGGTGTTTGTGGAGGCGGAAGGACATGAAGTGTTGGAAGACAGTATTTTTGTTGAAGCGGGCAAGGAGTTCTATTTGAATCCGGTATTGTCAAAGGCAACCCGCATGGAAGGCGCTGAAATTGTGAAAAAGAAGAAGGCCAAGGAGAATACCGTGGCTGCTGCGATACAGACCAAGCAATTGTCGCAAGGAATGGTAGAGGCCATCAGTGCGGAAGATTTTGCAAAAACCACGATCAGAACTACGTCGGATGCCATTAAGCGCATACCCGGAGCGACCATCTCAGAGGGAAAATTTGCCAACATCCGCGGGATGTTTGATCGATACAACGCAGGTTATTTGAATGGTGCGCCATTGCCAAGCACGGAGAGCGATCGAAAAGCATTTTCATTTGATGTGATTCCGGCAGCGCTGTTGGATAACATTGTGGTTGTGAAAAGTGCAACACCCGACATGATTGGTGACTTCGGGGGTGGAATTATTCAGATTAACACCAAGAGTGTGCCTGAGAAATTTATCCAAACGGCTTCGATTGGATTCCAATACAACAGTATTACAACTTTCCAGCAAATGGATGCATTTGCGTTGGAGGGTAGTGAGTTTTTGGGTTTGCCTTCGGCCAAAAGAACCATTCCCGTATTGGACGCGGCGATGGGGTACGAGCCCCACACAACAGCCAAGAATCCCGAATTGAATGCCCGTGAGACCCTGAAGTTTAACAATGATTGGAGTTTGAAACAAGTGAATGTGATGCCAGCGCCTAGGTTCTCTTATTCACTGGGTAAGCCCTTCAAATTGGGTAAAAAAGAGGCTGGTTTGTTGGTGAGTTGGAACTATGCAATATCGCCCAAGCGCAGCGCGGGCAATGTGGTGTCCAAAGATTATAGCACCAATTATACCTACAAGGAATTCAATGATGATATTTTAACCACCAATGTACAGAATGGTGGTGTGGTGAATTTTAGTGTGAAATTGAACAAAAAGAACCGCATCGACTTTCGCAATCTGTTGAGTTTGACGTATGATGCGGGTTCTACATTGCGTTCTGGTTTGACCGATGCGGACAACAATATGTTCGGTGAGGGTTTTTCTAATCAGGTAAATTTTAATCGTTTGGTTAGTAGCCAGGTGAACGGACTGCACAGTTTCGGCAAGGACAAGAGCAAGTTGACTTGGGTGTTCAATTATGGAAATACGTATCGCGCAGTGCCAGACTTCAGAATTGCGAACTATGCCATTCCCGACAACGATCTTGCCAACCGTCAGTTGGTGTTAAACGCTTTCTTCAATGCGGGTACGGGTCGTTTCTTTAGTTACATGAACGAGACCAACATGTCGGCAAGCGCAGATTACAGCTACAACATCGCCAAGGGAAAAACAAACCATCAGTTGAAGGCGGGTTTGTTTGCGCAGAATCGCAACAGGGATTTCCAAAGTAGACAATTCGTATATGCGCCGGTGGGTGGTTACAGACCGTCACTTGTGTTGCCACAGCAAGATTTGGGTGCTTCTTCAATCAATGCAAAGGATCTCTATTTGATTGAGAAAACAGCTGTAGATAAGGATTTGTATGAAGGAAAGAGTGCTTTGTTGGCAGGATATGCCATGGTAGAAAATCAGTTGCCCCTATTTAAAACAGGCAGGAAAGTCAATTACTTGAAGTTGATTTATGGAATGCGTTTAGAGCGGTTTACCCAGAGTTTGAACAACGATTATTTCCGTCAGGCGGGTAAGGTGATGAGCGATTTGGGTGTGAATGTGGATTGGCTTCCTTCATTGAACATCATTGCGCCATTGACAGAGCGGAGCAACTTGCGTGCGGCCTATTATCGCACAGTAAATCGTCCTGAGCTACGCGAAATGGCACCATTTGCGTTTTATAATTTTAGTATCAACTCAGAAATCTTGGGCAATACGGGCTTGAAGCGCGCCTTTATCAATAATGCCGATGTTCGTTGGGAGGTGTTTACCAATAAGCTCGATATGATCAGTATTGGTGTGTTTCACAAGGAAATTTTGAATCCGATTGAAATCAACTTGGATGTTTCTCAAGCGTTGATTCGGACATTTACCTACGGAAATGAATCTCGGGCGACCAATATTGGTACAGAGGTGGAAGTGCGTAAGAATTTGGGTTCGTTGAGTCGAGGAACTAAGTGGCTGCGCGATTTAACATTGTACGGAAATTTTGCTTTGATTCGGTCGTCAGTATCCTTTACGGGGTCATCGAGCAGTGTAGCAAATCGACCGTTGCAAGGACAAAGTCCCTATGTTGTTAACGTGAGTTTGTTCTATGAGCACAAGGGATGGCAAATCAATACGAGTTTTAACAAAATTGGACAGCGTATCGCCTACATTGGGGTAGCGCAGGCAATCCAACCTTTCGGTGCTGATATTTATGAATTTGGTCGCAGCATATGGGATGTGCAGTTTGGTAAGGAGCTGGGCAAGGACGGTAAATTGGGCACAGTAAAGTTAACCTTGGGTGATTTGTTGGCCCAGAATACCGTGTTCTTCCAAGATTTGAACGGTAACGGTAGGTACGACGAGAAAGCATGGACGGATACTGATAAAGATGGTGACAACACCTTGTTTCGCTTTACCAACGGCAGACAAGCCACTATTTCTTACACTTTTAAGTTTTAATTACCAACGAAATAGCGACCGATCTGTTTCGGTTTCATGCAATGGGATGACAGCGTTTGTTATCCCATTGTTAATTTAATGCCACAATCTTAACCATTGTTTAACTCCTTGGTGAATTTGGCATAAGTGTGGGGAAGGAATTTTGTGAAGAATAATTAAACCATGAAAAAAATTACCTTTTTATCAGTTGCTGTGGCTATGGCCAGCCAATTGAACGGCCAGTTTATCCAAATGGTGAATCATGCAGGTGCTTTGAGCAGTGATGCAAGCCAGGATTGGACCAAAGGATGGGCCGAGTGGAATCCCAAACAAGCTTCTTACGGTATAACTACCGAGACCACCACATTGAACGATGCGTCTGGAATCAAAAACATCACAGGTACGGTGACATTGGATGCATCGAAGGTGTATTTGTTAACCAGCACGTGCGTCGTTCGATCTGGTGGTAAATTGATCATCCCTGCAGGTACGGTAATTCGTGGTGCTGCAGATTTGACCGCTACACCCAAGTTGTATGCTACCTTGGTGGTAGAGCGAGGCGGTATGATTGAAGTAAACGGTACTTCTTCCAATCCAGTCGTTATGACTTCAAACAAAGCTGCCGGCTCACGCGACCGCGGCGATTGGGGTGGCTTGGTTTTGTGTGGTAAGGCAGTGAATAATCAGAGTGTAGATGCACAATTGGAAGGTTTTAACAACGTAGCGGTTGATAATACCCTGGGTAAATTTGGGGGTACAGACGATGCTGACAACAGCGGTGTGGTGAAATATGTGCGCATCGAATTCGCTGGATTGGCCTTTGAGCCAAACAAAGAGGTTAACTCTTTGACCATGGGTTCAGTGGGAAGCAAGACTGAAATTGAGGGTGTTCAATGTTCATTTGGTAACGACGATGGTTTTGAATGGTTCGGTGGATCTGTAAATTGCAAGAAGTTGATTTCTTTCAAAACCACGGATGATGATTTCGATACGGATTTTGGATACCGTGGTGCCGTTCAATTCGGTATCGCCGTAAGAGATACTGCATACTTTGACTTGAGTTGGAATGCGCCTTCAGGTGCCTCTACCTCTGAGACTTTTGAGAGCGATAATGATGCTGCGGGTTCTGGTAAATTGCCATTGACTTCAGCAATCTTCTCTAACATTACCTGCGTAGGTCCTGTTCCATTGGATAAAACCTACAACGATTTAACAACCACCCAAAAAGGTGCTTTCCGCAGAGGTGCGCGTATTCGTCGCAATAGTCGATTGAGCATCGTAAACTCTGTGTTCATGGGCTACAGGAACTTCATCATGTTCGATGGTGATAGCGTTTTGATCGCTTCAGGTGTGAAATCGTCAACTTTCAGCGAAACTTCAAATGTATTGCGCAACAATTTTATCGCCAATACGTCTGCCGCTGCTGCTGCAGGTGTTACGAATACGGGCTTGGTAGAAGTGGATAGTAAAAATACGCCAGCGGCCATGGATGCTTGGTTGCGTGATGCCAAGAATAGCAACAAAATCGACGATGTGAACTATGCATCTGGTGCGATTTTGGTTGATCCTAAGAATGCTACCGCTCCTGATTTCCGCCCCGTAGTTGCCTCTAAAATCAATACTTTGGCGAGCTATGACGCAGCAATCTTTACCAAGTATGGCAAGTTCAGCGCTGTAAACACTGTAGGAAACTTGGTAGTTACCAATGCGTATCCTGTGCCTGCTACGGATGTGGTGAATGTAGAACTTTACAGCGTTGTTGGCGCGGATGTAACTGTTGTCATCACTGACATCTCTGGTAAAACTGTGAAATCCTTGGGTACTCAGACTTTGGTTGCTGGCGGTAATTTGGTAACAGCTTCTGTGTCTGATTTGAACAATGGTTTGTACTTCTTGAATGTGGTTTCAAACGGTGCAAAAACCACCTACCGCTTCACGGTTGCAAAATAATTGATTGGATTTTTTCTTTTAATATCTCTAACCAAAGGGAGGGCAATTGCCCTCCCTTTGGTTTTTATGACCTGTGGTGTGGCTTCATTCGCCGACCCCTGTTGAGAATATTGTTTTAGTGCACAACTGTGATCCAGGGGGTTTGTACTGAATGGGAATTTTTATTGGCCACACTGAGGTGGTAGCATCCCGGGGCAAGATTCTCCAATGAAACGCGTATTTGTTGGTTGTTGGTGGGTATCGCCTCGAAAACCAAGTGTGCTGAGCGACCCTGTAAATCAATGGCTTCAACGGTGATATCGCCCTGCCAAGAAGACAATAAGTCGTGTTCAATGATCACAAATTCGCTACAAGGGTTTGGATAGGTTTGAATTGCAATAGGCGCCCGGAAATGCTGCGATGAAGCGAAAATCATCTGTTGTTTTGCAGAAGTCGTGCGTGTCCCGATGAAGGGTTTGATGCCCCAAGAGACGTGATTTCCCCACGCTTGGGAGAAGCTGCTCTTCCAATCGTTGTAGGTGAAACCATAATCGGAGAGAAATTTGCCGTTGTAAAATGGATCGGATTGAATCGCGGTGTCGATGAGTGCGGCGAGATAATCCAATTCTGTGTAAAGGCTATCGGTTTGATATGGGTCTTTGAGGTGTTCACGAATGTAAAATTCATACATGCGTTTGTACTGTGGGATGGCGAACAATTTGTACGTGAGGGGGGCTGCGCTGCCGGCTTTGTTGCCCCAATCATGGATGTTTCGGTTGCCGATATTGCTGAATCCCCATTGTACGCCCCAGGTATTGTCCATGTCGTACGGTAAGTACACGAACTTGCCCGTTTTCATGTTGTGATAGAGCCAATAGTTGTTCTTGTTGGCAAAGTAGTTGTCCCAATGTCCAACGAGAACTTCCATGGCCAGGGTTTTTAGGTAGGCCTGGACGTCGAACATGCGTTCGATGCGTGGAATGAATGAATCCGTTGGGGAGTTGTTGATGGCGTTGATGAAGTTGATCAAGTCGGTATAATCGTCGGCCGTTTCGTTGGTTTTGAGGTCATAGGCTCGCTCGCCGCCGTTCATCATGTCTTTGTATGTTTGTTGATTGGCGCCTTTCCATGTGAGGTCGCATGGCCAAGAACACTTATACAGGTTGCCGGTATTGTCGCCGAACCGCGATTGCACGAAGGTCTTATCGATGAATTCACTGTTGTTGCGCACGCCCCAATATTCGCCGTTGATGTAGAGTCTTACGAGGTTGCCCCGAATGCTGGGATTGTAGGCTTGGTTCATGGCGTGTGCGGCAAGGTATTCGCGCGACATGGAAGGGTCATTGTGGTTGCCGTTGATATTGAATTTCTTTAGGCCTTGGAAGGTTTGCTGGGAGAATTGGTCGAAATCGATGCGAAACCCTTTCTTTTTAGCGGCTCTTGATGTGTTGCCTTTGAGGCGAAGACCCACTGTGTGTAGGGTATCTTCATTGTCATAAACGAACAATGCGGGGTAGCTGTGATCGGAGTACCAATTCTCTTTCAACAGCATTTGGTTCAGCGAATCGGGGTGAATCCAGAGTTGAATGCTGTGCAGTTTGCGGTCGAATACAGTTCCCGGCTTGGGGTATACGGCCGACTGCGACCGGGCGGATTTGGGTAGGCAAAGTCCGATGATATAGAGCGAAAGAATGAGTATCGAAGGGCGCATGAAAAGGATAAACCGAGGTTTTGCCAAGGGATGTAAAGATACAAAGAGAAATTAGATTGAAATCTATCCCCATCATGGTTGTTGATTTTGGCTCTGTGGCACGATTTGTTCTGGCGATGTTATGTGTTTTATATTATTGGTATATTGCGATATCTAATTATATTTACCGAATAGGAAATTTTATAAAAACGGGAAATTGGTTGTGTTGCACAAATAAAATTAATAATGTAATATTGCAATATGGGATTAAGTAAGACCGAATTGTTCGAAGACAGAGAAAATGCCGTGGCCGATATTGCCCGTGTTCTGTCTCACCCCGCGCGCGTGGCCATTCTGCAGCACATCATCGATACCGGAAAGTGCGTAAACAGTGAACTGGTAAAAGATTGGGGCTTGGCCCAACCCACAGTAACCCAGCATTTGAAAGAGCTGAAAGCCCTGGGATTGATCAAGGGGCGCGTACTTGGAAAACAAGTCAATTACTGCATCGACCAAGCCAAATGGCAAGAATTTCGCACACTGCTCGTCGATTTTCTCTATCAAACACCCCCAGAAGATATTTTTTGCGACTGTTAAATCATGAAAAAACTGATACCTACCCTCCTTGCCTTGTTTATGATGAATCAATCCATTCAAGCCCAATCGTTCGATGTGCTCAATGCCTATTGGACAAAAGTTGAAGCTAATTTGTCGGCCGTTCCGGCCGACCGTCAAGACGAACTGAAATCGCTCGCCAGCTACATCGCCAAGTCGATCAAGGCCGATGGTACCGCCGATGTCATGTTCATTTGTACGCACAACAGCCGTCGGAGTCACTTCGGACAAATTTGGGCTGCTGCCGCTGCAGATCACCTTGGAATTCAAGGCGTTCGCACGTATTCTGCAGGCACCGAAGCCACCGCATTCAATCCCCGTGCAATCGCTGCCGTGGAGAGAGCGGGCATGATCGCTGAGCATATTCCCGATCCCATTTTATTGCAACAGTTGGATACCTCAAACAAGCAATTGCGTATGGTGAACGCCATCGACCTGAATAATAAGGTGATGATGATTACTGCTGGCAAAGGGGCTAAGCCCATCTTTTGCTTTTCCAAAACGATCGATCATGCGATTAATCCAACCGCCGATTTTGGTGCAGTGATGACTTGTTCTTCGGCCGATGCTGCCTGTCCAACCGTGCGCGGCGCCAACTTCCGCGTGGCGATTCCCTACGTCGATCCCAAAGTTTCCGATGGGAAACCAGAGGAGGCCGCCACATACGATGAGCGTTGCTTGCAAATTGCCACGGAAATGTTGTGGGTGATGCAAGCCGTAAAAAAACAATTGTAAACCCATCGCGATTTCATGAAAAGTCTATCATTTTTAGACCGTTACCTTACCCTTTGGATTTTCATGGCCATGGCGGTGGGCGTTGCTATTGGGTATTTTCAACCCGAGGTGGCCGGTTCAATTGAATCGATGAGTGTGGGTACTACAAATGTTCCTTTGGCCATCGGATTGATATTGATGATGTATCCGCCATTGGCGAAAGTGAATTATCGCGTGTTGCCGGCGGTGTTTCGCGATACAAAAACCTTGGGCGTGAGTCTGCTGCTAAATTGGATCATTGGTCCAGTGTTGATGTTCGTGTTGGCTTTGATTTTTCTGCCCAATCAACCCGATTACATGGTGGGGTTGATTCTCATTGGGTTAGCGCGATGCATTGCCATGGTGCTGGTTTGGAATGATTTGGCCGAAGGAAGTAAAGAATATGGTGCGGGTTTGGTGGCTTTGAATTCCTTATTTCAGGTGTTTGCCTACAGTTTTTATGCGTGGTTATTTATCACGATTTTGCCGCCCTATTTCGGTTATACCGGCGCCATTGTGGATATCACCATGGGCGAGATTGCCCGGAGTGTTTTCATTTACTTGGGGATTCCTTTTTTGGCCGGCGCGATTTCTCGGCCCATCGGCGTGAAATTGAAAGGGGAGGACTGGTACAATGAGCAATTCATCCCAAGAATTTCTAAAATGACCTTGGTTGCATTGTTGGCGACCATTGTGTTGATGTTTGCGCTGAAGGGCGATCAGGTAGTGCAGTTGCCGGGCGATGTGCTTCAAGTGGCCCTGCCGATGATGGTTTATTTCGCGGTGATGTTCTTGTTGGGTTATGTATTGAGCAAACGGATGGGGGGTAGTTACGACAAATCCACCGCGATCGCTTTTACGGCGGCTGGTAACAATTTTGAATTGGCGATTTCCGTGGCGATTGGTGTGTTTGGACTCAACAGTCCGCAAGCTTTCGTAGGCGTAATTGGTCCGTTGATTGAAGTGCCAGCGCTGATTTTGTTGGTGCGGGTGGCTTTTTGGATTCGCGATCGATATTTTGTGAGTTAATCATGGATTTCAAAAAACGAGAGAGGGCCCGCGCAGCGGGCCCTCTCTCGTTTTTTGGGTTGGTGAAATTTACACCAAGTATGAGTTGTTCAGCAGAAAAAGCAATGCTTAACTCAAGCCGGTAATGATGCCGTCTTTTACATCCATCCCCATGGCGGCAGGCTCTTTCGGTAGGCCTGGCATGCGCATGATGTCGCCCGCCACTGCCACCACAAAACGGGCACCGGCATTGACGATCAATTTTTGGATGGTGATGCTAAAGTTGGTGGCACTGCCCACTTGCTTGGCATTATCGGTAAATGAAAATTGGGTTTTCGCGATACAAACGGGCCATTCGTTGGCGCCCAAAGCATCAATTTCTTTCAAACTCTTTTTCGCAGCATCCGATAAAATTACACCGTTACCTCCGTATACTTTTTGAACAATTTTATTCAATTTGTCCGCCACAGAATCTGTCAGTTCATAGGTGTGATTGATGGGCTTGCTGGGGTATTTCTCTACAATTTCAACGACTTTGCGCGCCAAATCCGCGGCGCCTTCACCCCCTTTGGCAAAACCTTGGTTTTCCGCGTAGTGGGCATTCCGCTCAGCACACCAGCCACTGATCAATTGCAATTCATCCTCGGTATCGAAGTGGAAGCGGTTGAGGGCCACCACAACGGTCTGACCAAATTGCTGCAAGTTGTTTACATGTCGCTCCAAGTTCAACAACCCTTTGGTGAGGGCCTCTTTGTTGGGCAATTTGATTTCCTTTTCCGGACAGCCGCCATGCAGCTTCAAACTTTGGGTAGTGGTCACCAATACGGTGGCGGCCGGCGTGATACCAGCAGCTCTGCATTTGATGTTCAAAAATTTCTCGGCACCCAAATCCGAACCGAAACCGGCTTCTGTTACGGCATATTCCCCGTGTTGAAGAGCGGCCCAAGTGGCCATGATGCTGTTACAGCCATGGGCGATGTTGGCAAACGGACCTCCGTGTACAAACGAGGCGCCACCTTCCAAGGTTTGGACCAAGTTGGGTTTGATGGCGTCTTTCAACAAAATCAAAATCGCGCCAGTGGCACCCAAGTCTTTCATGGTAAAGGCGGTTCCATCGTAGCGGTTGCCCAATAAGATCGAATCGATGCGGTTGCGCAAATCTTCCAAGCTGGTACTCAAACACAAAATCGCCATGATTTCCGAGGCGGGGGTGATATCAAATCCGGTTTCTGTAGGGATGCCATTGGCTGATCCGCCCATGCCCGAATTGATCATGCGCAAACTGCGGTCGTTCACATCCATTACACGGCGCCACAAGATTCTCTTCAAACCGTTGGGTGTGCCTTGGTTGTTGTAATGGTAGTTGTCGAGCAGTGCCGCAATGGTATTGTTCGCAGAAGTGATGGCATGGAAATCACCGGTAAAGTGCAGGTTGATATCCTCCATGGGCAATACTTGCGAGTATCCTCCACCGGCCGCGCCCCCTTTCATGCCGAAACAAGGTCCGAGCGATGGCTCACGCAACGCCACAATGGCTTTCTTGCCGATGTGGTTAAGTCCTTGCGCCAAAGCCACGGATGTGGTTGTTTTTCCGCTACCGCTCTTGTTGGGGGTAGTTGCGGTAACCAAAATCAGTTTGCCTTGTTGGATGCGTTCCTGGTTGGGTATGAAATCTACTTTGGCTTTGTACTTGCCATATTGTTCGATGTTCTCTGTGTCGATGTTGTTCTCAGTGGCAATCACCTCGATGCGCTTCAACTGCGCCTGCTGTGCAATTTCAATGTCTGTTAGCATAAAAAAAATTCGCAGTAAATATAGGAAACAACTTTAGCACGGGGTATATAACGAGTCTCTATTTTCAATACATGACCAATCTGTGATACACAGTGTTTATCAGACTTTTACCGCGATACGTCGATGTTGCACTAAGTGTCAAAACGACACCAACATAATTGTCAGAACTTTGTTATACTGACAATTAAGCCATGAAAAAAATCGGTATTGACGCCATCGCTTACAGTGTGCCCAAGCACCAGTTGCCCATTTCGGCGTTGGCCGAGGCCAGAGGAATCGCTTACGGAAAACTCAACGTGGGATTGGGTTTGGAAGCCATGGCGGTGTGTTCGCCCGAAGAAACGGTGGATCGCATGGCAGCGGATGCCGTGGCAAAATTGATTCAACAAAATCATCTCAACCCTGCTCACATTGGTAAGATTTATTTGGGCACTGAATCGGCGTTGGATGGTGCAAAACCCACCATGACCTATGCCCTGAATCATGTGGAGCGGGCTTTGGGATTGGAGGGCAGTTCGGTCTTCAACAATACCGATGTGGTGGACATGACCTTTGCTTGTATTGCGGCGTTTGATGCCATGTTGTTGTGTGCTGATTGGATTCGCAGTGCGCCGGGACAAGGGAGAATGGCAATCATTGTGGGTGCTGATGTGGCCAAATACGATTTGGGTTCTAGCGGAGAGTATACGCAAGGCGCCGGTGCGGTGGCTATTTTGCTCAAGGAAGATCCCCGCATCATGGTTTTGGGAGAAACCGTAGGCGTTGGGATGAAGAGT
>SXYY01000173.1 GCA_005788145.1 Bacteroidota bacterium | reverse complement strand
TTGGCGTTGAAACCAATTTCCATGTCGTTGCCTTCAAATTCACAAGGAATACGCTCCTGCGCTTCGTTGGCCATTTCGATATCTTCTGCACTGATTGTCAACTCATTGCCAGTCACTTTAAAACGCACCTGATACGTGGTTTTGCTGGCGAAGATGCTGATACGGTTGATGGAACTCAACAGGGCCATGCGTGAAATGGTGATAACATTGGGGTTTTCCTGGGGAATAACTGCAGCATAATCGGGGTATTTTTCATCGAGGAGGCGACAAATCAAGCGGGTTTCACCAAAGGTGAAGTATACATTGGAACGGTTGTAATCAATAATTACTGGGGTTTCGTCGTTTGGCAACGCTGTTTTTAACAAATTCAACGGCTTCTTGGGGATCAAGATGCTGTCCTCCACACCGGTGTTGACATCCTTGCGGGTCAATCGCACCAATTTGTTGGCATCGGTGGCCACGAAATTCACTGAATTGCCTTTCATCTCTAAATACAAACCTGTCAGGTTCAAGCGAAGTTCATCAGAACCAGCAGCAAACAAGGTTTTGGAGATCGAGCGCAACAAAACATTTGCGGGAATGGTAAAACTGCCATCCGCGTTGGACTCGGGCATGGCTGGAAAATCAACCCCATCCTGTCCGGCCATTTTGTAACGACCATTGCTGTTCACAACTTCAATCCCGAATGACTGGGGATCCACGTTGAATGTTACAGGCTGGTCAGGCAATGAACGAAGAATATCGATCACCATTTTGCTGGGCACTGCTACCTTCATGCTTTCCTTGCACTCCACCTGCATACTGGTGGTCATGCTGGTTTCTAGGTCAGTACTGTAAATCCGCAACTGGTTATTGCTGATGTCGAATAGAAAATTCTCCAAAATGGGAATAATGGGCTTCGACATGATGGCACCGTTCACGGTTAACAAGTGCTGCAGGAGGTCGCTGGATGGCGCTATGAAATTCATAATTTAATCGGCGTTTTTAGGGTTTTCCTTGTTTACAAACTTATCGTTTCTTCTGTTACAGAAATTCACATTGTTCATTCTTTTATGAACACTATTTGTCTTTGTCCTCTGGTTTCTCCTCCTCCACAATCACAAACACGTCTTCATTGTCTTTTTTCATCAAGTATTTCTCTCTGGCAAAGCGTTGAAGGTTGCGATCATTCCCAAACAAATATTGCTTTTGTTGCTCCAATTGGGCGATGGCTTTTTTGTGCTCATCGATGTTTTCCTCTAATGCATCAATTTCACGGGCGATTTTGTATCGATAGAACAAATTGTTCATGTCGAAGAAGGCCATCCAAATGGCAAACAAGCCAAAAAGGATATAGTATCGAAAGCGGAACAGCGGATGTAGCATAACACAACAAATTTGACCAATTTTTCGAGTTCTGCAATACCCATTTTCCAGCCTGTGCGATTATTTGTACTATTTTCGAAGGCTCCATGAAAAAATCCGTCGCCCACATAGCGTTCACAGCCCTTTTTATCGGGGCGATTTGTTTCTGGGGATGCGGAGAAAAAAGCAACGCCCCACAAGACAACAACATTGTGTGGATAAAGAACCAGTATGCTACTTTGTTTCGGGTGGGTTACACAGACAAGGACAGTTTTCTGGAACTACTGTCCGACCCAAGCACCCACAAAACTGTGGGACGTTTTTTCTGGGGGAAGTCTGAATCGGTGAAGGGCTACCAAAAACTCACGGATCGCAACCGAATTGTGAGTTTATCGGCCATACATACTGGCATGTTGGCAGAGCTAAACGTCCATTCATCCTTGGTTGGCGTAGAATCCATCAAATACATCGCACATCCACTCCTTTGTAACAATCCCTTGCTAAAAACCCTGAACGAGGTAGCACCCGACGGTCCGATTGTGCCCGAAAAACTCGCTTTATGCCGTCCAAACATCTTGTTCGGCAGCATCACAAGCATCGACGACAAACAAACGATAGAGCGATTGGGGAAAGACAAATTCGCGGTATTGTGGTGCAACAATCATTTGGAAAACCACCCCTTGGGCAGGGCTGAATGGTTGATTGCGATGGGCTGGGCGATGGGAAAATCATCAACGGCGCAAAGCACCTTCAATGCGGTAAAAAGCGATTACGAACGATGGGTTTCGGAAGCCAAAAAAGCCACAAAAACATCACCCAAAGTCATTACCAATTGCGTGTACAACGGCATGTGGTTTGTACCGCAGAACGCCTCTTACATGGCCCAGTTCATTCGTGACGCGGGCGGTGAGCCCATCACAACATCGGTGGGATCGGGCAGCAATGTAATGAGCATTGAAAAGGCGATCACCTTGTTTCGGGAGGCCGATATTTGGATCAACACCGACTTGTGAAATACGATGGCATGTTTGAAGTCGAGCGACCCCCGGGTGGTTTATATCAAGGCATTCAGAGCGGGAAAAGCATACCAGTTCAATAAGCAGATTCAACCCAACGGAAGCAATCCTTATTGGGATATGGGCTGCATTTATCCCAACCGGGTTTTGGCCGATTTGTTTCATATTTTT
>SXYY01000172.1 GCA_005788145.1 Bacteroidota bacterium | reverse complement strand
CTCGAAATCTTAAACAACTAATCGGCAACCGAAGTTCCAAGCACTTAAGGCAGGGCAAGCCCATTCAACAGCCCTACCCCGTTGGCAACACGAACACCCATCCATTCATGATCCTTATTGCGGCCATCGAAAACCACAAAAACCCGGAAATCGATGCGCTCTGTAACGATTATGTAAAGCGATGCGGTCCGATGCATTCGGTTAAAATCGAACTCCTGCAGGCTGCGCGCACGCCCGACCCCGAAACCCAAAAAGCCAAGGAATCTGAAACTGTACTCAAGTTGATGAAGCCCGGTGATACCTTGATTCTGTGCGACGAAAGGGGAAAAGCCTTCACAAGCCGCGGGTTTTCAACCTACATAGAAAAAACACTCTCTCAATCCCGCGGCAAAATCATTTTCGCCATCGGCGGGGCCTATGGTTTCACGGAGGATCTGAGACAGCAATATCCTGCCATCAAACTCAGCGAGTTTGTTTTCCCGCATCACTTGGCGCGATTGGTCCTCACCGAGCAAATTTACCGGGCGCTCAACATCCTCAAAGGCACCGGCTACCACCATGATTAAACCAATTCCCCCCCAATCCCCTTCCAATTTCGTATTTTTGCAGTAACCCATGAACCTGGAACAGGCGTTAATAGAATCGATCACCAGTGCCATCACAAACTTGTATGGCCCCAATCCGCAACCCGTGAAACTCGAGCGTACCAACCCCGATTTCGCAGGAGACTACACCTTTGTTGTGTTTCCGTTGTTGCGCATTTCGCGATCCACGCCCGAAGCCACCGCCACAGCCATTGGCGACTACTTGAAACAGAACGCCTCCCTGGTCGCTGATTTCAACGTGGTAAAAGGGTTCTTGAACATCGTCCTCAAAACCGATATCTACGCAGATTTCTTGAAGATACAGTGGGACAATCCCGCTTTCGGACAAACATCCCTCGGTGCAGGCAAAAAGGTGATGGTGGAATACTCATCCCCAAATACCAACAAACCGCTTCACCTGGGACACGTGCGCAACAACCTCTTGGGCGTATCTGTGGCTAACCTATACAAAGCCGCAGGATACCAAGTAGTGATGGCGAATTTGGTCAACGACCGCGGCATACACATTTGCAAGTCGATGATCGCTTGGCAAAAATTCGGCAACGGCGAAACCCCCGAATCCACTGGGATGAAAGGCGATCACCTGGTTGGCAAATACTATGTGATTTTCGAGAATGCCCTACGCGAAGAAACCCTGCCGGTGATTGAATCAGCCATCGCTGGTCATTGGTCGCCAGATGGGGATGTCGCAAAGACAAAATATTCGTCCATTTTGGCCCAATTGCAAAACGCCACAGAGGACAAACAAATTGCCAAACTCAAAGACGATATCAAGGAATTGGTGAGAAACCAGTCGACCCTGATGCGCGAAACCCAGCAAATGCTCCGCGATTGGGAGGCAGGTGTGTCCGAGGTGATCAGCCTTTGGAAGACCATGAACGCTTGGGTTTACAGCGGATTTGAAAAGACCTATGCCCGAATGGGTGTTTCGTTCGACCAATACTATTACGAGTCCGATACCTACAAATTGGGCAAGGACGTGGTAGAGGAAGGATTGCGAAATGGCGTTTTCTATCGCAAGGACGATGGCAGCGTTTGGATCGATTTGCGGGAGGACGGCCTCGATGAGAAGCTTGTTTTGCGCGGCGATGGCACCAGCGTTTACATCACCCAAGACATCGGCACGGCGGATTTGAAATACCAGCAGCACGGCGTGGATGAGAGCATTTATGTGGTGGGCAATGAACAAGACTACCATTTCAAGGTGCTGTTTTTGATCATGAAAAAACTCGGTCGTCCCTTTGCGAGTGGCATGCATCACCTCAGCTACGGCATGGTGGATTTGCCCAGCGGGAAGATGAAAAGCAGGGAAGGCACGGTGGTTGATGCCGATGACTTGATCCAAGAAATGGTGAACGAGGCCAAGGCAAAAACGATAGAGTTGGGTAAAACCGAAGGATTGGCAGACGAAGAGCTTTCGAACTTATACGAATCTTTGGGCTTATCGGCCTTGAAATTCTTCATTCTCAAGGTAGATCCACGCAAGCGGATGTTGTTCAATCCGCAGGAGAGCATCGACTTCCAGGGCGATACAGGTCCGTTCGTACAATACACCTACGCGCGCATTCAGAGCATTTTGCGCAGCGCCTCAGCGGACTCAGGCAGTGCATCTTGGCAGCAGGGCGATATCAACCACGACCTTCAGCCCCTAGAGATCGAAACAATTCAAACACTGTATCGCTACCCCGAGGAGGTCAACAAGGCCTGCAGCGAATCTTCCCCCGCGGTGATTGCCCAATATTGCATTGATTTGGCGCGGACATTCAACCGGTTTTATAACGAGTGTCACATCATGCGCGAACCGGACCCCATTGTCAAAAACACCCGCCTAAAACTCGCTCATTTCACGGCACACACCTTAAAACACGGACTCAATTTGCTTGGCATCCAGGTGGTTGAGCGAATGTGATTTCAAGGACATCAATGTCGTTTTAAATCAAATTCACTTCTTGCAACTCTTTTCCCAAAGAGTGAATCCCTGCTTGAATTTTTGCCAATTGCTTCGCGCTTGGGATTTTTGTTCCTTGGATATACTGCGACAACAACGTTGCATGCATCCCTATCTTTTCAGCCAAGAAATTTGCGTTGAGTGCACGGTATCGCTTGAAGAACGCGTCCAAATGAAAAACCAGTTCTATCTGGGATTCTTTGATTTCAACGGCCTCCTCCTCAAAATACAACGACAACGCCTCAACGGAATTCGCCTTCAATTCCAAGAGATCCTTCCCTGTTGTATACACCGACAAATCTTCATGAAACGCAGAATACCCCGTTTCCGTGCACTCAAAGAGCATTCTATATTTTAACTTTTTCATACCATTACTTATTATTCAATGTTATCCCTGAATCCTTGATAATCCGCTGCAGCGTACCCGAAGCAATTTCTTTACTTCCGTGGTTCGGAACGACGATCATTTTCAATTTTTGAGGATGTTTAAATTTTACATGCAATCCACGCTGCGAAATTTCAAGCCACCCATCCCTTCTCAAAATCCGCAACAATTCACTGCACTTCACAAATCCTCCTTCAAATTTAAAAAGTAAATAATAATTTACATATCAAAAATAAACAAAACACTTAAAAAACTCAAATAACGTTGATTATTAAACGATTATAATCGGATAATCCAAAATAATCAAACCTCCCGATCGGGATTTTCTTTTAAGAACTGCGCCCAGCCGCCGGCCTTGTTATTTCCCCCGGCAGTGCCGCCCTTGGTGCTCCCAAAAGCGCGCGGTGCAAACTGATAGAAATGACAGACCGCAGCAGCCAATCCATCCGTGGCATCCATCGTTTCGGGTTTCTCCTCGAAATTGAATTCTGCATGCAGCATCGCAAACACCTGCTCCTTGCTCGCATTACCGTTCCCCGCAATCGATTGCTTAATCTTGCGCGGCACATATTCAAACACCGGCAAGCCCTTGCCAATCGCTGCCGCGATGGCAACCCCTTGAGCCCGCCCCAATTTCAACATCGACTGAACATTCTTGCCAAAAAATGGCGCTTCCACCGCCACCTCCGTCACATCGAACCCCTCAATCAACGCCGATACCCGCTCGTAAATGTGATGCAACTTCTCCCCCGCATCGCCCACCTTGGCCAATCGCACCACACCCAAGCCCAATAACTTCGGCTTTTTGCCCTCAATTTCTATCAGCCCGTACCCCAACAAATTGGTGCCCGGATCGATTCCCAATATTACCCGCGGTTTCTCCACCCTACAAAGATGCCGATTTCCGAAAAAATCCGCAGAAAATTTCCGAAATTTGTGGAAATAGCAATTATAGCATATCCATGGCTTTCGATTTAGACCTTATCCAATCCGTTTACCAAAGAATACCCCAACGCGTGGCCGCCGCCCGTCAATTGTTGGGAAGACCCCTCACCCTCACTGAAAAAATTCTCTATTCCCACCTGTGGGATAATGCTGCGCCTCAGACTTTCGGACGTGGTAGCGATTACGTAGACTTCGCCCCTGACCGTGTAGCCATGCAGGACGCAACCGCACAGATGGCCCTTTTGCAATTCATGCAGGCCGGCCGACCAAAAGTAGCTGTACCCTCAACCGTACACTGCGATCACCTGATTACCGCCAAAACGGGCGCCGGTGAAGACTTGACCAAAGCAACCACAGAAAGTGCCGAGGTCTATGATTTCCTTGCCTCTGTTTCTAACAAATACGGCATCGGATTCTGGAAGCCCGGAGCCGGTATCATCCACCAAGTTGTCCTTGAAAACTACGCCTTCCCCGGCGGAATGATGATTGGTACCGATTCTCATACCGTGAACGCGGGTGGATTGGGTATGATCGCCATCGGTGTGGGTGGTGCTGATGCCTGCGATGTAATGGCAGGACTCCCATGGGAACTCAAATGGCCAAAACTGATCGGCATCAAACTCACCGGCAAACTGAGTGGATGGGCTGCCCCCAAAGACGTAATCCTTAAAGTCGCTGGCATCCTCACCGTAAAAGGTGGAACCGGAGCCATTGTAGAATATTTCGGTGAAGGCGCCAACGCGATGAGCTGTACCGGAAAAGGCACCATCTGTAACATGGGTGCTGAAATCGGGGCAACCACTTCAACCTTCGGATACGACGATTCCATGGAGCGTTACCTGCGTGCCACCGGTCGCGAGGCCATCGCCGATGCCGCCAACAGCGTTCGTGAGCACCTCATTGCCGATCCAGAAGTTTACACCAACCCATCTGCCTACTTCGACGAAGTCATCGAAATCAACCTGTCTGAATTGGAGCCCCATTTGAACGGTCCTTTCACGCCCGATTTGGCTACCCCTATCTCCAAAATGAAAGAAGTTGCTGCCGCCAACGGTTGGCCCACCAAAATAGAAGTGGGATTGATCGGCAGCTGTACCAACTCCTCTTACGAAGACATTTCTCGTGCCGTTTCTCTGGCCAAACAGGTTTCTGAAAAGAACCTCAAAACCAAAGCGGAATACATGATCACCCCCGGTTCTGAACAGGTGCGATATACCATCGAGCGCGATGGCTTCCTCGACGTGTTCGACCAAATCGGTGCGAAGGTGTTTGCCAATGCTTGCGGACCTTGTATCGGTATGTGGGATCGCATGGGTGCAGAGAAGCAAGAAAAGAACACCATCGTTCACTCGTTCAACCGCAACTTTGCAAAACGTGCCGATGGAAACCCCAATACATACGCGTTTGTAGGTAGCCCTGAACTCGTGACAGCATTGGCGATCGCGGGCGATTTGACCTTCAATCCACTCACCGACACCCTCATCAACGAAAAAGGCGAAGCGGTTGTGCTCGATGCCCCAACGGGCGACGAATTGCCAACCCGCGGATTCGCTGTAGAGGATGCTGGATACCAAGCACCCGCAGCCGATGGAAGCAGCGTTGAAGTAAAAGTGGCTCCCAATAGCAGCCGTTTGCAGCTCCTCGATCCATTCGCAGCATGGGAAGGCACCGACCTCACCAACCTCAAATTATTGATCAAAGCCAAAGGAAAATGTACCACCGACCACATCTCTATGGCTGGTCCTTGGTTGAAATTCCGCGGTCACCTCGATAACATTTCCAACAACCTGTTGATTGGCGCCATCAACTTCTTCAACGAAAAAGCGAACGAAGTGAAAAACCAATTGACCGGCGGATACGATACCGTCCCAGGAACACAGCGCGCCTACAAAACAGCCGGCATCGGATCGGTTGTAGTGGGCGACGAAAACTATGGTGAAGGTTCAAGCCGCGAACACGCTGCCATGGAACCCCGTCACTTGGGCGTGCGCGCCGTGTTGGTGAAGAGCTTTGCCCGTATTCACGAAACCAACTTGAAAAAGCAGGGAATGTTGGCGTTGACATTTGCCGACAAAGCCGATTACGACAAAATCCAAGAGGCCGATACCATCAGCATCCTGGGTCTAACCGAATTTGCACCCAACAAGCCTTTGCAAATGGTGTTGAATCATGCCGATGGCAGCAGCGATACCATCACTGTGAACCACAGCTACAACGACCAACAAATTGATTGGTTCAAAGCCGGTGGCGCTTTGAACATCATTCGCAGAAGCGTGGCTTAATCGCTTACCGCAAAAATTGAAACGCATCATGAAAGGTGGAAAGTCGTATTTTTATACAGCACTTTCCGCCTTTCTTGTTTTACGGGCATTCGCCTTCAGCTATTTCTCTGGCAATTACACCGATTCCGACCAATGTGTCATTTGGCAAATGGCCGCGGATTTTGCCCAGTTTGATTTTCGAACACCCTTCTATTACGGACAGCATTACTCTTCCGGATTAGAGGCATGGCTTGCCGCACCATTCATTTGGCTTGGACTTCCCGTTTATCGGGCGGTTCCACTGACAACCGCTTTGATGTCGACCCTCCCATGGATTTGGATGGCGCAATTATCGATCAAGAAACACGGACATTTTCGTAATGCTGCGATTCTTCTGCTACTGAGCCTGATTTTTCCAATTGAATGGCTACAAACCACTTACCTCTCCCGCGGATTTATTCAGTCGGTCTTCCTCATTTCCTTGGCAACGCACATATTGGGTCGCTCTACCTTTCGATCCAACCTCGCGATCTTCTTGGCAGGATGGGGATTGTTGCAAAACGTCAATGGGTTGCTTTTGCTTCCGGCCGTTTTCCCTTTTTGGCGCGATGCGATTTCCCCAAATGGCATTTTGGCCCTGAGCGCAACTCAACGTGGCATATCGCGGAGCAGAAAAACATTGGGGCCTCTCGTCATTCCGGGTGCAGTATTGGTGGCGTGCAACTACCTTTTGTTGGATCATCTCAAAATCTCTCACCCTGAATGGAAAATTCACCCAACGGTAGGGCTTAACCAATCTTGGACAGCGCTTTTCAACAACTTAAAAAACTGCAATGCTTTGTTTCAACACACCTATCCATTCTTACCTATTGTGGGTATGGGCTTGGTTGCGTTAACAACACGTTGGCTCTTCCGTCCTTCTGGGGCTCGGGAAAAATTCATCTTTCTGTTCATCATCTGCCTCCCTTGGTGTCTCTTCGGCATTAAAAAAATAGGCGATGGCACAGAGAACATCTTTTTTGGTTACGGTCGATACTTCTTGGCAATCCCATTTGCTTGGGGTTTTATTTGGGCCAACAATGAACTGAAAATACGACCGTACAAAAACATTCAGCCTTCCAAGTGGCTCTTCACGGTGTTGTGTCTTTTGGGAACGAGCTTGTATTCATACCAGTTTTGGGATAAGACCAGTTTGAACAAGTTTGGACACTCATACATCCCGGTGATGGTGTATCCCATCAACCAACTTAAGCAGGATGCTGAGACTTTGGCGAATTTATGCAAAAAGGATACCATTGGTGCGGTGGTGATACTGGGTCACTACATCCTAGATTGCGGCAGCATGGGCTATCCCTTAGTGGCCAATTTCCCGTCCCAAAGCCAATTATACCCCCACGATACAACGCCGAAAGTTTTCAAAATTGAACAGCCCATTCCCATCATGCGGCCACAATTTGAACGACGCACCTGGCTACTACAAGAACTCAAAAAACAGCACTACATCCCACGCAAAGTGGCTGTGATGGATGTTTTCAAAAGCAAATCTTGGGCCGACTCCCTGCAAATCCCTTACACCATGGCCGATGTCCGCGGCCCCGTTTATATTTTCCGGACGGGTGATTTATCCTTGACAGATTTTGTTCTCAAGAAACTGAATATCAAGGATCAGCCACGCCCCGCGCCCCCATCACCCAAGCGTAACAGTGATGCGTGGCATCCGG
>SXYY01000171.1 GCA_005788145.1 Bacteroidota bacterium | reverse complement strand
GGCATGCAGGATTTGGGAAAAAGGTAACCCTTTCCTTGCCCGCGGATGCACGGTATTCGGGCCACGGCGAGGGGACCCTCGCCGATGGCCTTTGGGGTGTAAACCATTTCGGAAGTCATTGGCTGGGGTTCTATGGAAAAGACGTGGTGGCGATCATGGACTTGGACACCCTCACCCCGGTTTCACAAATCACCCTGGGTTCATTGGAGGCAGAACCCAGTTGGATTTTTGCACCCACAGAGGTCACCGTGGAAACGAGCAGCAACGGAAAGGATTGGGAAATGCATCCGATGGCCCTCAAGGAGCGTACGGTAGAGTGGACCGACACCCTGATGATGATGGGAACCATACCGGTAACCCAATCGCTCACGCGATTGGGGCGCGATACCCTGCCGTATGATGTGGTTTGGGGCAAACAACTTGCCAGTAACCACATCCATTACACTGTAGAATTTGCGCTGAAACCCACCGAAATCCAGTACATCCGGGTTTCCGCCAAATCGGTCAAAAAACTCCCAGCAGATCACCTCGGCGCCGGCAAACCCGCTTGGCTGTTTCTGGATGAAATTCGGGTAAAATAATCTAAAGTTGTACCATTGTCCAACAGTGTCGCTACCATTATTGACAAACCCATGAAAACACTACATTGGCGGATGCGCTCAACCCTGTTCAATCAAATCCTGCTGGCTTTCGGCGTGCTTACCTTCTCCCGTTTGATCTGGTTTGGTGCAAATGCTTTTTGGTTGCCACCGATCGGCATCGACGAATACATTTGGGCACATTTGGTCGGCATTTATTTCGATGTCCCTGTGGTGGTTGGACTATTCCTGCCGGTTTGGTTGTGGGCAGTGTTTGGCGGACAGTTTCGCGAAAAACACCCTTGGATAAACAAAACACTGTTCTTGATATCGTCTTTAACAGCGTTGATTTTCAACGGCATTGATACAGGATATTCCCAAGTGACAGCCAAGCGCAGTGGTTATGAATTGTTCGATACGCTGGGCGATGATGCCAACAAACTCACGCCGTACATTTTGGACAACCTGGGCATTATCATTGGATTGGCCGCGCTGGGGTATTTGATCTACAGAATCATTCCGGTGCGCGGCCAATACCCCGTGATTGATTTCAAAGGGAGGCCGCTGCGCGGCCTCATCACCGCCATCGCCTTCGCCGCAACCTGCCTCGTCGGTTTTCGCGGCGGCTTCCAACTTCGACCCCTCAGAGCCATCGATGCATCCACTTTTGTAGCCCCAGAAATCGCCCCGCTGGTCACATCCACCCCATTGCAAATCATCAGCACCTGGCAGCGAAATGGCCTCCCCAATTTCGACTTTCAAGTTCAATGGCCTGAAAACCTTGGCACATCCACCACCAATACTACCGACTGGCTCTTCCAAGGTACCCAGCCCTTGCCCAAGTTTCCAATGTCGTGCAGTCAAGGCGGCGGCTGGGTCCAACCCAACATCGTTTTCATCGTGGTTGAAAGCCTCGCCCGCGATTACACCGGGTTTGGCAACGGCACACCATTCACCCCATTCCTCGACCGCCTCGCCGCGGACCCAAACACCCTCTATTTCCCCTATTGCTATGCCAACGGCACCAAAAGCATCGAAATGGTGCCCAGTATTTTCTGTGGAATGCCCAGCCTCATGAGTGAGTTTTATGTCACCTCGGCCTACGCCAACAACAAAGTCAACAGCGCCTTTCAACTCGCCAAAGGATATAAAACCGCCTTTTTTCATGGCTCTAATAACGGCACCATGGGTTTTCAGTCGTTCTTAAAACAAACGGGATTGCAACAATATCACGGCATCGATCAATATCCTTCAGAACGCTATCAGCGCGACTTTGACGGCAACTGGGGCATTTTCGATGAACCCTATCTACAGCACTTCATTCGGTGCATTGACACCCTAAACGATGGAAAAAAACCCTTATTCGCTTCGATTTTTACTCTCTCATCGCACCACCCCTACACCAGTCCCAAACCCTATCAAGGAACGCTACCCGGTGACCCCGGAACCGTGCAGCATACCATTGCCTACACCGACATCGCCCTGCGCAAATTCTTCGAAAGCGCTGCCAAAAAACCTTGGTTTGAGAATACTGTCTTTGTAATCACCGGAGACCATACAAGTCACTCCGACAAAGAATATTTCTACAGTCAAAGCGGTCATTACGAAGTACCGGTATTGATTTACTCTCCGGGAGTTGACATCCGCGCCAACCTCATCAACAGTCGCTCCAACAGCCAAGAAATAACAAACAACACGCCAAATGCGCCAACCGCCCTCTCCCCCGGATGGCAGAATACCCTTCTCTCGCCTTGGGCAAAGAAACTAACCGACTCACTCATCCAACAAGCCACTAAAAAGACCATCTCTCAGTGCGATATTCTGCCCACCATTTGGAGTCTGTTGACCGCGCATGAGGGAAATTCGGTTGCTCAGCCACGACTGGGCTTTGGCAGAAGCGCTTTCGATCCAAATTACAAAGGCTACTCCACCCACTTCGACAAAGACTTGTATTACATTGTTCAGTATCCATTCGTATTGGCTTTGAACCAGCAGGGTGAAGTGGTGGACTACCACAAACAAATCCGCAACCAGCCAAAAGGAACCCCTGTGCCGCAAGTGGGAAACCAATTTCAATGGATGCGTGCCACCCTGCAATCACAAATGATCGAATACAGCCGTCGCATCAAAGAAAATCGTTGGGAGTAATCTCTCCATTACACCTTGAAACCGATCCCGCCCGATGCCATGTTGGGTTTCACCTCGGTGGTAAACTCCTCCACATCATCGTACACCAGCGTCTCAATCGCCTTTTTGGTGTACTTGGATTTCGGGAGATCGCTCAAACGCAAATGTTGATTTCGAATGGCTTCCTCAATGACCTTCCTTACCGCCCTACCATTGCCAAAGTATTTGTCGCGCGTTTTGTACATAAAATCGATGTACTTCATCAAGTGATCTGCGGCTTTTGGCTCAGGCACAATATGATGATCCCGCAATTGATTCAACGCAATGGTGTATAAATCATCGGAATTGTAATCCTTGAATTGGAATACCCGATCAAAGCGCGACTTCAAACCCGGATTCGACTCCATGAACTTCTCCATGTTTTGGGTGTAACCCGCTGCGATCACAATAAACTCACCCCGGCGGTCCTCCATGCGTTTCAGCAATGTTTCGATGGCTTCCCGACCAAAATCGTTGCTACCCCCATCGCTCAAGCTGTAGGCCTCATCAATAAAGAGTACCCCACCCATGGATTTGTTGATCAATTCTGATGTTTTGATGGCTGTTTGTCCAACATATCCACCCACCAAACTTTGTCGGTCGCATTCCACCAAATGCCCGCGTTCCAAAATACCCAAGGCCTTATAAATTTGGGCCAAAATACGGGCCACTGTGGTTTTACCCGTACCCGGATTGCCGCTGAACACACTGTGTAAAGAGAAAATCTTCCTGACATCTTTGCCCAAACTCTTATAAAAGCGCACCAACTTCACCAACTCCTCAATGTCGTGCTTGACTTGATCCAAGCCTATCATATTCCGAAGTTTCAGCATCGCCTCACGCAGCAAATCTTCATCAATGGGTATTTCTGGGAGTATGCCCTCGTGCAAATCAAAAATGCGCTTAAGGTCCGTTTCCGTGATGGTCGACAATGTGGAGGCATCCAAGGTTTCGGGATGATCTGACTTCATGATCCGAAGACCCAAATTCATTTTGGCTTCGTCCACCATGGAGTTGACCAAACGGGCATTGCCAAAAAACTTATCGCGATCACGGTATTTGTCAGTGAGATACTTTTGAAACACCTTTTGGGCCGCTTCGTCGAACTGAACGCCACGCTTTTCACCTGCAAATGTGGCAATTTTCACCAATTCTTGCGGGGTATAGTCCGGGAATTCATACTGCATCACAAACCGCGATTTCAGTCCGGGATTCGACTCCAAGAAGACATCCATTTCCTCAGGATAACCCGCCACGATGATGGCAATATCCGTGGCATCGGACAATTCTTTCAGCAGAATTTCAATGGCTTCCTTTCCGAAATCTTTGTTGTCCTCATCTTTTCGCGCCAAGGCATACGCCTCATCAATGAACAGCACGCCATCTTTGGCTTTCTTGATGGCCTCTTTGGTTTTGGGCGCAGTCTGTCCGATGTATTCTGCCACTAGGTCTGAGCGATCCACTTCCACCACATGTCCTTTTTTCAGCAGACCCATTTCCTTGTAAATTTTGCCCAGCAAGCGGGCTACTGTGGTTTTACCCGTACCTGGATTGCCTTTGAATACGGCGTGTAGGTTGATTTTATCGTTCTCATCAAATCCTTTTTCTTTACGCAGGGCCACAAAACGCAGATAATCCGAGTACTCGCGAATTTTCTTTTTGATCGGATCTAACCCCGTTAGTTCATCCAACTCATGCATGATGTGCTCGATACCAACCGCTCCCTGCTCTGCATTTGCAGCTGTTTCCTCGGCTTTGACCGCTTCTTCCGCTGCCATCAAATCATCGATATGCACATACTCAATTTGCGTAAGTGGCACGAAGTCTTCCTCTGTGGCCGCCACATAATCTTCACCAATTTCAAAAGGCACTTGCGCCAACATGTGGTCCATGAATATCACTTCAGCGAAATAATCCCCGCGCGACCAAGTACCAATGACATCGCTCCCCCACCCAATGGTGGCAGTGAATTGATCATCCTCGGGTTTTACGAAATAAATTTTCGAAACGGCACCTTTCAGGTATCCACTGGCCGTGCGATAATTGAAGAGCAACTCAATGGCGATATCCTTTGATTTGCGGGTAAGGTTATCCAAATTGAGTTCGATCCAAACATAGCGAGTGCTCATCGCATTGAATACACTGTAGTATTTTCGTTCACCGGTTTCCGTATCCGCACTGTTTGATTCGTACAATTTTACCGTATCAATTTTGAAGTAGGGATTGGATTTGCGAATGGCACCTACATTTTGAATATTAAAGGTTTTGGTGGCAATCACTTCATCATCCACAATGGCCTCCCAGCGATAAACACCTTCCTTCCAATACGTACCTGGCGTTTTTACACCCCAGCCCTCACGAACATAAATCACAGCTTCTTCGGGGTTCACTGGGCGATCACAATTCAAGTAGCATATTTCATTGTTCTTCTCGTCGATGCAGCGCATCCGCAAATTCAACGACCATGCATCTTCATCAAATCGCTTGTTGTAAAGTGTAACCTCGCAATACACGTAGGCCACCTCCGTTTCTTCAAAAACAGTGCGATACTTCTTTGTATTGTTGGCCAACCACTCGATACTCGAGTAGGTTTTTATGTCCCGAAATTTAAACAATGTAGAATTCATGATTTTGGTAATTGCCCCTCTGTGATTTCCCGCAATATCTGTGATAACATTGAATTATTTTAGGCTTCAAGATGAAATAAGAAACAAATCGACGGTGGTTTGTAATTTTTCAAATTGAGGGATAAATCTCATAATTTTTTCTTATTTTTGCACCTCCGATACGGTAAGACCTCGTAGCTCAGCTGGATAGAGCAACTGCCTTCT
>SXYY01000170.1 GCA_005788145.1 Bacteroidota bacterium | reverse complement strand
TACAAACCAAGAACAACAGAATCGCTGTTTTTTACGATACCCACTAACAAGAGTTACATATTCGTTAATATTAAATCCATGCTATTCTATCCCTTTAAATCGCAGTTTTTAAAAACCGCACTCAATAGAAACGAAGTCGCTGAAAAACTTGTGGATCAGACTTTTTTGTCCGACGAAGCATTCAAGCGAACCAACGATCAACCCCGATTATTTTACGGTGAAGTTTCTTCCCAAGATTTCACCCTAGAAACCATTGCCCAAAACAAGGGATTGGTCAATTTTTGTACCGGGGAAATACGCGGTTCTGAAAACGAAATTTATATTCTAATACAACTTGGGGCATGGCAACACCGACGCATTTTTTTGTTGTTCTTGTTGCTCATTTTGGCCTGTTTCGCTTTTCTAATCAATCACTTGGTCTTGTTCAAATCCCTCTACCCGCATACGATACCAGCTTGGCTGCTATTAATGACCCTGTTGGCACTTTTCGTCACTTTGTACATCAAAGCGAGAAACTTCCAACGCAACTTAGCATCAACCATCGGTCATTTTTGCACCCTCTGGAAAGCAGAGGCCGTATCAAAAAACCAAATCCCTTTGATTTTTCGCTAACGCAACACAAAAGTCGCGCTGCACACTGGGTCAGTGCTTCCGAAACAACGCCAATAAATCAGCCTCCCAACTCACTTGGGGCGTTTCTAAGATACTACCCACATACACCGATTCAGCCGCAAAATCTACATCGGGGTTTCCTCCAATAGATGGGATTGATTTCCAAGTATGAGCTACACACACTTCCGGTACCCGACTAATCACGACCGACTTTCCGCCAAAAAACAAATCGCCCGCAAAGGCGCCATCAATCAGTTTCTTGTCGCGATTCACGCGGCGATAATCCATCCTTATGACCGCGCCCGCATATTCCAATTCCTCTCGGTTCCGCACCACGTTGCCCTCGGTGCTAGCCATCAAAACATCCAACACCTTGCATAACCGCGGCAATCCCATTCGGGTGTCTGAACACCAATTCCCGCCAATCATCAACAAATCAATTTGTGAAGGTCTACCCGCCATGGCTTCCGTCCGCACGCGCAACACAGAATCCAATGCCTTAATTACAGCAGCATTGGGCTCATATGTCATATATTCCTGCTCAATATCTTGCCAAAATAAAGCGGCATCTGCCTTCATCGTGCTATCGCCACCCTGATACAACCCCTGGGCCATAGCCATTCCGCCCAATTCGCTTTTTAGGTAGTGTAACGCAGGGTGCAAGCGCCACAACTCATTGTTCACATTGTCTACAATGTCAATCGCCAAGCCACCAGAAGTCTCATTATTTCCTTGCTTTTCGTTCATATTCTTTTTACCCGCAACAAACATTCCGCAGCCCCCCATGGTCAGAACGACCATCGCCAATGCCAATCGCTGTTTCATATCAGCAAATTACCACCAAATTTTCATTACACCCAATTAAAATATTACCTTCGCATCAAGTCATGAGTCTTTCGTTAGACGCCATTAAAAAACCCATCGAGAAAGAGCTCACCGCCTTCGAAGTCATGTTCAAACAGAGCATGAAAACGCGTGTGCCGCTGCTCGATACCATCATGACTTACATCGTTAAAAGGAAAGGCAAACAAATTCGCCCCCTTTTTGTGATGTATTCTGCCAAACTCTTTGGAGATGTGAACATCAGAACCTACCGCGGAGCCTCGCTCGTTGAACTCCTTCATACCGCCACACTCGTGCATGACGATGTGGTAGATGATAGTTTCCAGCGCAGAGGATTTTTCTCCATCAACGCACTATGGAAAAACAAAATTGCTGTTTTGGTGGGCGATTACCTACTTTCCCGTGGCTTGCTACTGGCTGTGGAACACAGAGATTTCGACATGCTCGAGATTGTTTCCAATGCCGTGCGCGACATGAGTGAAGGTGAGTTGCTGCAGCTTGAAAGTGCCCGATTCATGAATGCCACCGAAGAGGTGTACTTTCAAATTATCAAGCAAAAAACCGCATCCCTCATCGCCTCTTGTTGTGAAATTGGTGCCGCATCAACCACCCAAGACACAGAAATCCAAAAGAAAATGCGTCAATTCGGAGAAGCCATAGGATTGGCTTTTCAAATTCGCGACGATCTTTTCGACTTCGGGGATAACAGATCCGGGAAACCCGCAGGCCTTGATATCAAGGAGAAAAAACTCACCCTGCCCATCATCCATGCTTTCTCGAAAGCGTCGTCAAGCGACGTGAAGAAAATCAAGAAATTGATGCGCAGCGATGTCAATGAAAAGCAAAAAATCGCGGATGTCGTCGAATTCATCACTGTCCATGGTGGTATGTCCTACGCCAGAATCAAAATGAACGAATTCCGCGACCGTGCATTCGAAATTTTGGAGTCCATCCCCGCCAACAAAGAACACAAACAAACCCTGCAACACTTGGTCAACTTTGTCATCGACCGAAACGTATAATCATGAAGGTACAAATTCAAAATCATACGGTTGAATTCGCCAAAGAAAACAACCACTGGACGGCCAATGGTCCTGGTCCCGTAACTGTGTTTTCCCAAGGAGAACAAACCCTTTTGCTTCAAACCAATAACCAAACCATTCAGGTTCGTTGCTTGTCGGTTGATCGATTGGCCAAAACCGTTACCATCCTCTACAACAACCATAAATATACGGCCAAAATCACCGAGCCCATGGATGAACTCCTGAAGTCGATGGGATTGGAGAATGCGATGGTACCGAAAATATCTGAAATCAAAGCTCCCATGCCCGGACTGGTGCTCGATGTACTTGTTTCGGTTGGCCAGACCGTGGAAATGGGTGAAAAAATCATCACCCTCGAAGCCATGAAAATGGAAAACGCCATCAAATCACCGACCGCTGGCACAGTGGCTTCCGTACATGTAACCAAAGGACAAGCCGTAGACAAAAACTTCGTCTTGATTCGTTTCGAATAACTAACCCCAATCCCCTCCGCGGTGAGTTCGAACAGCAACCCAATAAACTCACAATCTTGGATTCGCAAAAATGCGATCTTCCTTTTGTTGGGGTTGATGGCCGTTGTGGGATTATTCAACCTCGATCG
>SXYY01000169.1 GCA_005788145.1 Bacteroidota bacterium | reverse complement strand
CGTTTCGATTGCAGGTTACAGTAGCCAAGCAATCAAAGCACAAACCATCACCTGGTCTGAACACATCGCCCCAATCTTATACAACAATTGCACCCAGTGTCACATAGATGGTGGAATCGCCCCATTTTCATTGGTTGGTTATGGCAAAGCAAAGGCTTATTCCAGTAGCATCGCTGCATCAACCCAAAATAGGAGGATGCCACCTTGGCCTGCAGACCCCAAGTACCGGAGATATGCCCATGAACGCATATTAAGCACCGAAGAAATAGAACAAATTAGCAACTGGGCGAACAACAACACCCCGGAGGGCGACCTGAGTAAAGCGCCAGCAGATCCTAAACCCAAAACAGGCGCCAGCATCACCCAACCCACATTGCGGTTAAAGATGCCCAACTACACCGTAAACACGAATGGCGATGAGTATCGCTGCTTTGTGCTTCCTGCAGGGTTCACATCTGATCAATTTTTGACGGCCATTGAAGTAATACCGGGAAATCCGAAGGTGGTGCATCACGTGCTTGTTTTCTATGACACAAGCAGCATTCCATCCAAACTAGACCAGGCCGACCCAAAGCCAGGCTATCTATCCTTCGGCGGAACAGGCTCACCAACATCCCAAATGATTGGTGTTTATGTACCCGGTCAAGAGCCCTACCAATTCCCCGATGGATTGGGCGCGAAGCTATTGAAAGGCGGAAGTGTAATCCTACAAATTCATTACCCCAGTTACGTACAAAATGAAATCGACAGCACCAAAGTACTGCTGAAAACCACCACGGAAACACTCCGAAACATGATCATAGCGCCCGCAGTAAATCACGCACAGTCGCTCCAAAACGGCCCGCTGTACATTCCGGCAGATCAAACCAAAACCTTTGTTTCCAAATTCACACTCAACAATACCATCACGGTATTTGCAGTGGCACCGCACATGCATTTGGTGGGTAAGAGCATTAAAGCCTTCAATGTCAACGGCAAAGACACCACCCCTATTGTGAGCATACCCAACTGGGATTTCCATTGGCAGCGCACGTACGTCATGCGTCAGCCACTGATTTTCGCCAAAGGAAGCACCATCTGGGGGGAAGGGCTATACGACAATACAGCCCAAAATCCCAATAACCCAAACAGTCCGCCAGTTGCCGTCTCTGCAGGTGAGGGCACCAAGGATGAAATGATGTTGGTGTATTTTTGGGTGGCAGGATTTGTACCCGGCGATGAATTCAAAATTGTGGATTTCACGCCCTTAAAAAATATCTCCGGCACCAAAATCGCGAAGAAAACTTGGGTAAAAATCTATCCCAACCCTGGAACAGGCAATCAGATTTGGTTGGAATCGCAAAACCCCTGTGTGGCCTACGATCTATTCGACGCATCGGGAAGGAAGGTAAAGAGCGGAACGCCTTTGTATGACCATCAACTATCTGGCACGCTCATTCAAACAAACGATATCCCACCGGGATGTTATCAATTGAATATGCATTTTGCCGATGGTCAGAAGCAAGCCCAACCCTGGGTAAAGAACTAACAAGCCCGCCGAGGGTCGCGACCCAATGCTACGACCTCTATCCAGAATTCTTTGTGGCTGGAAAAACCCGGGTGTGGCCAACTATTTCACACAGATCACAGAAATCTCAACCAAGGCATCCTTGGGTAATCGAGATACTTGTACCGTTTCCCGCGCGGGGTAATTGCCTTCCGTAAATACACTTCCGTAAATGGCATTAACCTTGGGAAAGTCATTCATGTCCTTTAAAAAAATCGATGACTTCACAACATGATTCCAGTCCAATCCTGCGGTGGCAAGGAGGGCACCAATGTTCGACATCACGCGTTTCGTTTGTACCTCAACATCGGTTTCACTGTCGAAATTCCCAGTTTTGGGATCCAATCCTATTTGGCCTGAGAAATAATAGGTATTGCCTGCCTGCACAGCTTGACTGTAAGGTCCGATGGGTTTTGGGGCATTTTCAGAATAAATGATGTTGCGCATGTTGTTTGATGTAATTTTGTAATTGCATGAAAATAGGAATATTGGCAAGGCCAGCAAAGCAAACCGCTTGGATGAACAAGCAAACAAGCGCTGAATCTTTTTCATGGGTGCAAGATAGCGAAGCCCATGAAAATTTCGACGTTTTCGTAGACTTGGATTTTGACAACCATACGGAACGGGTTCTACAATACGAAAGCAACAGCCACACCCTATTTTTATTGGGCGCAGTAAAATGCAATTTGGAATTGGCTTTTCGTAAAAACAATCGATCATTATCCATCGCCCAAGAGAACGGATGTCGCATAGCCGGCATCAACAATTTATGTAGTTTTATAGAGCGAAATGTGCTGGAGTACACAAACCCCATGCAAGTAGAAACCACTGAAATCATAACCGCGGCGTTGGCACTTGGATATCCACAAACTGAATGCGTGAACAGCAGGGTGGGCTTAATCACCCCCCGCGTGGTCTGTATGATTATCAATGAAGCCTATTTCACCGTGCAGGAAGGGACGGCAAACGAAAAGGATATTGACCAAGCCATGAAACTGGGAACCAACTACCCGATGGGACCTTTTGAATGGTGCAACAAGATTGGCCTTGCCGATGTATATGAGACTTTGGAGGCACTATATCAAGACACACACGACGAGCGATACAAAATCTGCAGTTTACTGAAGCAACGGTATTTGCAGTAGCACGGTATACCAAACATAAAAGAGGCGCCTTTCGGCGCCTCTTTTATAACTGACTAACTATATGATCCAATGGGTTTCCCCATCAGGGTTATTTCTGAACGGTGATTTTCTTGGTTACTTGCTTGTCACCTGACATCACCTGTACCAAGTACACCCCGTTGCTCAATCCATCGGTGTTCAATACCATCACACCCTCATTGGCAACCGTTCTGCTGCTAACCATTTTGCCTTCAATGCTCATCACATTCACAGTGATGTTTGCACCAAATGTTTCTGTGGTAGCCACTTTGATGTCGCCAGCCGTTGGGTTAGGATATACCGCTACACCTACCGATTGCAAATCCTTCACCGCAGCGCGGTTCATCACAATCTTCTTTGTCTTGGAGCATTCGCAACCGGTCTGACGTACAACCGCTTTCATGGTTACGGTGTATTCACCATCACTCTGCAAGTCGTAGTTTACTGCTGCGTTTACATCTTTAGACTTCATGGTTCCACCACCGGCAAATACCCATGTGTAGTCTACGTTGTTCTGTCCACCTGCTGCACCTGATGCATTCACAGGATCCACTTTCACACCGTAGAATGCAAAACCATAGTCAGGCGTTGCTTGGAAATCACATGTACGAGGTGCTTCGTTAACGGTCACACGCTGTGTGATTGAATCGGCACATCCACCAGCGATGTAGGCGT
>SXYY01000031.1 GCA_005788145.1 Bacteroidota bacterium | reverse complement strand
TTCCGCCCGATACCACAAAAAGCAGAAGCCCCCTCTTTGAAAACGAGGGGGCTTCTTTTTGATCGTTATTTTCCCCCTTCAGGGATGCCCAATAGCGGGGTTTTGCCATCGGTAATGATGACTTTGGTGTTACTGCTTTGCGACAGTGACTTAAACGCTTCAATTTGGTTGTTCTTGAGGATGTCGTTTGTGAGCGATTTGGTCAACATCTCGTTGCCTTTGGCTCGGGCTTCAGCTTCAATCTTGATGGCATTGGCTTGTCCCTCCGCCTTGATTTTTGCGACCTCTGCTTGTCCCTGTGCCCCAATTATGGCCGCTTGTTTATCTCCCTCTGCTTGGATGGCTTTGCGTTCGGCCTCAAGTTTTTCCTTTTGTTTGGTAAACTCCATTCGCTGGGCTTCTTGTTCTGCGCGAAGTTTTTCTTCGATGGCGGCTGATAGACCTTGGGGCAGGGAGATTGATTTCAACAAGACGTTTTCAACGATAAATCCCTTGGCGCCGAGGATTTCCATCATGGTATCGCGGATGTTGCGCTCGATGAGGGCGCGTTCGCCACTGTGCATGTCTTTGGCATAGAATTTCGAGGTTACATCAGCGGCTGCAGATCGGAAAACTGGGAGAATCACTACATCTTCATAGTCCATTCCGATGTTCCGAATGACGTCGGGTGCGGATTGTTTTTCGATGCGGTAGAGTATGGAGATTTCGGATTGAATGGTTAATCCTTCCCTACTTGGAAGTGGGAGTTTTACCTCTAGATTCACGGTTCTAATGGGCACCATGAGAATGCGCGATAAAAATGGGTTGTAAAGGCGGATGCCCGGTTCATAAGATTCGTTGCTGAGTTTACCCAATTTTCGCTTGACGCCAGTTTGTCCGGGTTTAACGATGGTACACGCCTGAAGTAATAGGGCGGCACTAAAAAAAAGAGATGCGGTTTTGAGGATTTGGTTTGCCATGTAACCAATTTACAACATGCGGCGGGGGCGATTCTTCACTTATGGAAACTACCCAATGCAACTTCGTTGAAAGGTTCTTTTTAGGGGATGAATGTTCGTTGGGAGAAACCAAGGCCTCAGGCTGAATTGCATATCCCCAAAAGTATCAATCAAAAAAGAAAAAGAAATACAGTGCGGCGTGGGTTGGTTTGAGGCTTTCGAAATACCCAATGGTGCTTCTTGAACTATTCATCGCCCGGCCATCTTCCACATAACCGATGGTGCTTCTTGAACTATTCATGACCCTGCCATCTTCGATGTATCCAATGGTGCTGCGCGAACTGTTCATTACCCGGCCGTTCTCAATGTAGCCAATGGTTGAACGGGAGCTATTCATGATTCTACCATCCTCAATATAACCGATTGTGCTTCGTGAGCTGTTCATTACCCGCCCAGACTCTATGTATCCAACGGTTGAACGTGAACTATTCATCAATCTTTGGGCATGAATGGTTACCCCAATCAAAACGAGTAAAGCCAACAATGAAATTTTCTTCATAATTTTTGAATCAAATATATAGGGTTGTTTATTGAAATCGTTGGTTCAATGGAGATTTTTTGCGAAACACCGCGTTGCGATTTTCCGTAAAATACAGTTCTGTATTTTGCGATTTTCCGTAGAAGCTCATTGGGTGTTTACAGTATCATTGACCTGTTTATGCTGAACTACATTGCGCTCCTCATTCCATTGTTCTTGGGTTTGATTGCATTTGAGTGGTGGTATAGTAGAAAACGGAACGACAGTAAATACAGTATGCCCAATACAGCGCTCAACATGGCTGTTGGTGCAATTGATCAATTTGGTGCGTTGTTGTATTTGCTGTTATTGTACCTGGCGATGGTGTTTTCCAAAGCGCATTTTCAGTGGTTAACCCTGCCAAACGATTGGAGACAGTGGATACTAGCCTTTCTTGTCGTAGATTTTGTTTCATACTGGTATCATAGGTGTTCACACCAAATTAACCTACTGTGGGCAGGACATGTAACCCATCATTCCTCCAGCTACTTTAATTTGTCCAATGGTTTTCGCACATCGCCTTTTCAAGGTCTGTTTCGTATTCCTTTTTGGATGATTATGCCTGTTTTTGGGTTTGATCCCTTGGTGTTGGTAATTACATTCAAAGTGGTTGGCTTGCACGACTTTTTTGTTCATACTCCCTACATTCCCAAGTTGGGCTGGCTTGAATGGTTTATTGTTACCCCATCGCATCATCGCGTACACCATGGGAAGAACGAAATTTATATCGACAAGAACTACGGATCAGTGCTTATTCTTTGGGATAGGATGTTTGGAACCTATCAAGAAGAAACGGAGCCGGTAGAATACGGGATTACCGCAAAATACGACGATCACAGCCCAATCCACGCCATAACATTCCATTTTAAAGTGCTTTTCATGCAAATACGCAAAACGAAGGGGATGCTCAATAAATGGAGGATTTTATTGATGCCTCCCGGATGGGGTGTTGGCTATTTAGGCGAGGGAATGGCTGAAAAAAAGCATGAAATTGGATTGGTAAATGGAGCCATTCGCTACGCATTTTGGCTACTTGCGACAGGGGTGATTGGGTTCATTGGGATTTTATTTACTCACTCGATTTTACCGACCTTCACAGTGGGTTACTGTTTCTTCCTCGCAGTGGGAAGCATTGTTCAATCGGCACTAATATTGAATCAATCTGTGTCCAAAGAATTTGGGTTTTGGGAGTCTTTGCGGTTATTGGGTTTCGGACTTTTTGGTTACTTTTTGATGGATTCGATGCCCATTTTTGGGTTCGTTATTTTGGGTTTTATTTTGGTGAGTAGTATTTGGTTTGGTTCTGTAAAATCACAATTTTTTGTTCAAAAGCCCCAATTTTCATGAGTTTTATATGGCCTCTCCGAATTGGGATTTACGGAAAATCGCAAAATTTTAAGAATGAAGTTACGGAATTTCGCAAGTGTCAATTGTTTGATTTGGATAGTTTTGTGAGGGTGAAATATTTGGTTTTACTCCTTGTAGTGATCAGTGGGTGTCAAATTACCCCAAGATATCATCAGCGGGGATTTCAAGTGTCTTTGCGGGGCAGTCACACTGCACGACCGTCGGCGGGGAATATTTCTACAAAATCAAGCAACCATTTACGACATAGCAATATTCAATTTTCGGTTTCCCCGTGTCATGATCATTGTCAAGATACCGCGCAAAGATGGGGAGTTGATCCTGGTGACATGTCGATAAACAATTCGGCATCAAGTCGTTTGTTGGCAAGAAACCAAATCCATCATGCGTTGAACTACGCGAAAAACTGCGATGTCAAGAAATATGGAACAACAGAGACTTTCTCTCGCAGAATGTACAGTCAGCCACCCAAGAAACACAGTGTTTTCAAACCAAAAGACCGCGATGATCGATTGGAATTGAGCGCTATCCTTTCATATGCTGTGGGGTTGTTGTTGGCGTTAATCTCTTGGGCACTCGCAAGCGAACTTATTTTCGCCATTGGTGCGGTTTTTTTGGCCGGCGGTGCAATATTTTTTTTGGCCTTGGGAATCAATAATGTCACCCATTCATTTACTGGATATATGACGATATTCACCGTGCTCGGCGCGATATATCTCATAATTAAATTTGGTTATTTAACTCAATTGGTTGCATTTTTATTGGAATAAATTATTAGGATTCCAAGTCCACCTTTTCCAGTGTGCTGATGTCGGTTTCGGTTGGATTCGCCATCGTTGCCACCCGATTGCTCTGATGCTCCAATAACTTTTCGAACAAATTTCTCGCATATCGGGCATTGCCAAACTTTCGATCAGCACCCGTCAACTGCGCTTCAAAATGCGCCTCCAATGCTGCCGACATTCCATCGCCCAAACGGTATTCATTCTTGGCACAAATCTTCGTAAAAATCTCC
>SXYY01000168.1 GCA_005788145.1 Bacteroidota bacterium | reverse complement strand
CCCAAGTCAATTTGCGTCATTTGTCCCACCTTCTGTTCCAAACTCAGTTTTGCCACCATTTCGTCAATGGCTTTATCCAGGGTTAGGATGCTGAGGGCAGGCGGATTTTCAGTGTTCGCTTTTTGGGCGATAGCCTTTTGGTTGTTACCCAAAGTGAAAGCGGCAATCAATAATAGAAGGCCTCGCAAGTGGCGATGAATCGTCAATCGTATCATGGAATGGTTGTTTGAATGGGGGTATCGCATCGAAAAGGACACGGCAATGTTAAAGGTCGAAAGCAAACCCCGTGTTGATGAGGTTGCTGTAGCGCTTGGCGTTGTATTTGTACAATTTTGCGGGGCGATGGGTTACGCTGGTCTGTTTTAGCCCAGTATCGGTGATGAAATCCATCGACAAAATCTTTTTGCGGAAATTCCGCACGTCGAACTCGGTCTCCAAAATCGACTCGTACAAAGTTTGCAGTTCGGTGAGCGTGAAGTGTTTTGGCAATAGTTCAAATCCAATGGGTTGACGGCGAATCTTGCTCTTCAGCTGGTCTTTCGCATACGACAGAATTTCATTGTGATCGAAGGGTAAATCCGGAATTTCGCTGATTGGAAACCAAGCCGCTTCCTCTGCCCAAGACGAGGGGTGAAGGTGGTAATCATCAATTTTGATCAGGGCGAAATAAGCCACGGTGAATACACGTCCGTAGGGGTGTCGATCAACCTTACCGAAAGTGTGAATCTGCTCCATGTAGATTTCTTCCAAGCCCGTTAGGTCTTGCAAAACTTTTTCGGCGGAATCGATGAGGTTGGTGTCGAGGCTGATCAAATCGCCCGGTAAAGCCCAACAATTTCTGTATGGGTCCGCACCGCGATAAATCAACAATACCTTGAGCCCAGTATGATCAAACCCAAATACTACGTTGTCTACCGAAACAGCTGCCTTGAAATAAGATTCAAATTTTTCATCCATCCGTATGCCTAAAAATTTTCCGCTGATGGCGAATATATTGTAAAAAATACAATAATTAAATGCCTAGGCGAAAAATTTCTGGGCGACGTAGGTTTTTACTCCCCAAAGTTCAACCATTTTCCGGATTTTTCAATGCGGATTTGGCCGTCATTTGCCCTGAGTTTGTAGGTGTAAATCCCTGGGGATAAGCCGAATTTGGGCGCACCGCCGTTCACATTGGTTTGGTGCACCAATTTTCCTTGTGCATCGAAGATGTTGAGTTGGTCAAATTGCCAATCGTTGGAGATCATCCGCAAATCCTGGGTGATTTTTGACTCTCGATCAAATTTTTCCAATCCTGAAACATCCCAAACGGAAACCGTGCGTGTATATTCTCCGTAGCATCCATTGTTTTGGAAACTTCTTACAGAAACTTTATAATCGGCGATTTTGCTATCAAACGACCATGTGATGGGATCCAACAACGAAGTGTCGCCCTTGTTTCCAGTGCCAAAATACCACCAAACGCTCGGTGAGTTGGTATTTGCGCTAAACGTGAAGGAGGTGCGGGGAAGTCGGACAACGGTATCCGGACTCACGGTGTAAGTAATGGCAATTGTGTCCTGAATACGCAGACCAATGCTGCCATCGGCGTAACAATATTTGGGCGATTCAATGGCGAATATTGCCTTACCTACTGCTACCCTTGGCATGAAAATGCTGCCGTTTTTTTCAAGGATGCGTTGGATGTTGCTGGGTGGGTTGCTGTTGCCGTTGAAAGACGACAGCGAAATGCCATAGATGGTATCGTTCAATTCCCCCGAGCTCAGTTTGATGTTGTCGCGCAGGCGAACAGGGACATCGTTAGGACAAAAGAGGGTATCGCCCGTGTACTGGAATCGGATTTGGGGTTTGGCGCTGATGATGGTTGTATCGCAGGAGCGACAGCCCATGGTAGAATCGGCGGTACATGCTTGAATTTTATAATTTCCTACTGCAATGGAGTCCAAGTGGGTTACCAAATGGGTTCCGGTTTTACCACCCACTGTGAGGGTCATCAACTGGGCGATGGATTTCGAAGGCATGCCAATGATTTTCCAATCATAAGGCAGCGCATTTTTTGCGGGTTTGTCAACGGCATCCGCCAGGAAAAAGGCGGAATCTCCGCTACAAATGTTCTTGGTTGTGGCCAGGGTGAACTGAGGCAAATACATCACATCGATGGTGTTGTAATCGCTGCTGATACAGCCCAAAGTGTCATAAGTGGCCAACAAATTCAGGGTGATTTTAGAAACGCCTGCAATGGCAGGTGGCGGATTCAATTTGTAATAATTGGGTCCAATGCTGTCGAGGTACTTGCCGTTCAAACAGCGAATGTGCGTATTGGGTCCTCCATCGAGCATGTCTTTGGTCATGGGGTCAATCAGTTTTAATGGAGGGTCAGATCCGCAGATGGGTGCCAATGGCTTTTGTTTCCATTTTACTGGGTCGCTGTAAATTTGGGTGATGTTCATTTGCTGCGTTTCTGTGCAGCCTCTGGAATCCGTGATGGTCAGTAGTACGGATGTATCGACATTGGTTTTTACACTGATGCCTTTGGTTGTGCCGATTTTGGCCAAATTGGTGAAATTGACACTCCTTGGTTGGATTGTTTGCGCGGCGGTGGAGGCGTCCATGCCATACCATTGGTAGGAAAGCAAACCCTGTCGTGCGGACATGTTCTTGGGTTCTAGATAGATTTGGCTGTTCGGACAATTGATGGTGTCTGCAAAGGGTTTTTTGCTGCCCAAGGCAAAATTGATGACCGTATCCACGATGCTGAGTGTGGTATCCCAATATTTGAAACAACCGCCTTCGTTTGAAAACAATGCGAGTACTTTGTATTTTCCGGTGCCATTCAAACGCAGACTGTCATTGACTTTGTTCGATGTTCCCATGGTTTTGCCAAAGGTGTCCAATACTTGCCAACTCACGCGGGGTGCACTACCGCCTGTGAAATTTTTCACGTTCAGGGTGAGGTTGTTGCATCCTTTGTAACTGATTTGGGGTGTTCCTGTGGGTGTGGGGTACACTTTCACGATCAAGTTGTAAGTGGTTGACAGCGGTTCGCTGCAGTGAAGATCCACCACTTTGATTGGGAAAACATAGCCATCCGCGAAGGTGTCGGACAGGGTTGGTGTCCAATTGAATTCCAAACTCCGCTTGTTTTTTGCTGAACTATACACTTTGATGCTTGCACCGCGATAGGTTGGTGGTACAATGACTTGAAGGCTATCTGCCACGGTTTGTAGTGGGGCAATGACATCATCAAAATCCACAAATTTCTGTTTGATGGTATTCCCCACGCATACTTTGAGAACCGTTTTTTGGGATAGCACTGCTTTGGGTGATTCATTGTAACCTGCTGCGCTCACCACAACCGCGGCAATTTCTCTTTGGTGTTCGGCAATGAGCGTGTACTTGCCGTTTTTGTTGATGCGATATTCTTTTACTTTCACGCAGGCCACGCCGATTTCATCAACCACACTGGGTGTGAAGATGAAAACGCCGTCTGTTGTATCGAAGTAGGTGCCGCGAACGGGATTGGTTTTGATGTTTGAACTACACAAGGTTGTTGCGGCACATGTTGGTGTGAATGGATGACTTAGGTCTTTGGTTGGCGTGTTTACGCACGTTCTATTTTTATAGGGTAAATCCCAATTGGATGGCGAGAGTTCATAGCGCAATACATCTCTTTCTGCTGTGTCTGAAAGTCCCTGATTGAAGATTGTGCTTCTGTCTACTTGGATGATTCTGAGCGGATCAAACATTCTCGCGGGAGGTTTATTGGTGGTTTTGGAACAATTGGCCAAATTTTCCAAATAAATGGTGGTTGCGGAATAGGCATCCCAATTAAAACAAGGCAACATGGTGGGGTACAAGTATCCATAAACAGCGAATGTGATGTTCTTACAAGTACTCCCCGACAGGATCGTTTTAAAAATGGAACTGTCTAAATCGGCCGTGCATTTGTATATATGCTCTCTGAATAAATAGCTTTTATCACAATCAATGGCGGTGGAGCATTTCGGTCCGATCGCCGAACTGGAAATCAGTGAAGCCGTCAATGACACTGTTCCACATGCAGCACTCGTACCTCCGTAAGCAACCACAGGGACAGATGAAGGCGCTGAAGTAGTTGCGCCGCACATTCTATATGCGCGGTAGCTGATTTCGTATTTGTTCTTGGTGATGTGGGTGGCCCAAACTTCACTCCCAAATGTGTAATGGGTTGCTTTTAACGGCGATGCAAATTGAGCCAAAAACAAAATGACGCAAGCGATACTTTTTGTTCGTAATGGTGATTTCATGGGATGAAAATTGATCATATGGACATTTTTTAATTCAAATGTGTTGTCCGTAAACCTCGGTGAAAAGTTAAGCCAACTTTATCAGATTTTGATGGAGGTTGCACATTTATGACACACAAAGGATCAATGGTTGCACTCGACGAATTTTGTATCTTTGTAAAAATTTAAAATCTACAATTATGCCATACCCAGAAATGCTTGTTGCACCCATGCGTGCTGAATTGACAAACGGCGGTTTCACTGAGTTGAAATCAGCCGATGATGTGGTTGCTTTCATGGAAGGAAATGAGGATACCACCTTGGTGATGGTAAATTCTGTTTGCGGTTGCGCAGCAGGTTCGGCTCGTCCCGGTGTATTGAAGTCGTTGAGCGGCGATAAAAGGCCGGCGAAGATTGTAACCGTGTTTGCCGGACAAGATCTGGATGCGGTGGCTAAGATTCGCGAATACATGGCACCATACCCTCCATCATCGCCCGCAGTGGCTTTATTCAAAGGCGGTGAGGTTGTGCACATGGTTGAGCGCCACATGATTGAAGGCAGAACGGCGGAAATGTTGGCCGATAACCTTCAAGGTGCTTACGCAATCCATTGCTAAGCCATGACTTCGTCGATGACGCTCTCGCAATTGCAACACTGGCTCGGACAGGTTGATGCCCTTTGCACGGAAGTAGGGGCTTTTCAAATGCAACATTGGCAAACGGTTAAGTCGCAGGACATCGCAGACAAAGGCCTAAACCAACTGGTGAGCTTTGTCGACAAAGAATCTGAACAGATTTTGATGGATGGTCTCGCGGCCATTCTGCCCGGCTCTTGTTTCATTGGCGAGGAATTTAACCCCGATTCGGTACTCTCCGATAAACCCACTTGGATCATTGATCCGTTGGATGGAACGACCAACTTTTTGCACGGTTTGCCGGTTTTTGCTGTGAGTGTTGCCCTTTGGGATTCTGGGGATACCCAGTTGGGGGTGGTTCATGCACCGGCCATGGGAGAGACGTTTACTGCATTTCGCGGTGGGGGTGCCCGCTTGAATGGAAAATTATTGACATTGGAAGGAGAAGTAACACTGTCGCAATCACTGATTGCAACGGGCTTTCCCTACTACGATTTTGATAAAATGTCGCCCTACCTGGATTTACTGTCAGAATTGATGCGCGGGACGCATGGTCTTCGGAGGATGGGCTCCGCGGCGATTGATTTGGCATATACGGCGGCCGGCCGGTTTGACGCTTTCTACGAGATGGGGTTGGCGCCGTGGGACGTAGCGGCGGGCGCATTGATTGTGGAGGAAGCAGGCGGTTTTGTGTCGAATTTTTCGGGAGGACATCAAGTACTGTTTCAGCGGGAAATTGTGGCGGCACACCCATCGTTGTCGCGCGAGTTTCTGAAACGGGTGTCAGATAAATTGGGCTAATCCCGAATTGGGTTTGTTGATGCCATATTTCGGGCCTAATTTGCGTGCAAGGCTTTGGAATTATTGTTGTCTATAGGAAAGGGAGTATGGTACGGTTTTTTGATCGGACTGCTCAGTTTTGGGCCATCTTTTTTCACCCTCATTCACACCGGTATTCAGGGGGGTAAGAAGCAAGGTATGCAGGTGGCTTTGGGTATCTTCTTGAGTGAGATGTTTGTGGCATTGCTCTGCTTTTTTGGTCTCAGTCGGTATTTTACGACGACCACATTTCAATTGGCATTCACAGGGATGGCTGCGGCAACAATCCTTTATTTGGGGATTCAATCCATTCTCAAAAAGCATCACAAGTTGCCAGAGATCAAAGTGAGTGCTTCGGCTTCGGTTTACAGGGGGTTTTTCATGAACATCATCAATCCGTTCGTGATGTTGCTCTGGGTGAGTGTGATCGCCACGCTGAGTGTTGGTGGTGAAGTGCACACGGAACACGGCAGGACCATGATTTTGGTGGAATTGATTACCATTCTCTGTACGTTGTTGACATTGGATTTGGGCAAAGTGTACCTCAGCCATTATATTGGAAAGAAACTGAGCGCGCGCGTATATCAACTGGTAAATGGGTACTTCGGGGTCATATTATCGGCCATCGGTTTGTATTTTGCTTATCATTTTGTAGTCTTGCTACACGCTTGGTATGTCGCTCCTGTCGGTCATTGATATTAATTGGCTCCTGAACGGGGTATTGGCACTGATTATGTTCGGACTGGGACTGTCATTAAAGCGGGCCGATTTTCAAGCCCTCTTTGATCAGCCCAAGTCTCTGGCGATTGGTCTACTTGCGCAAATGGTCTTGTTGCCATTTTTGGCGGCGCTGATCATTTATTCGGCTCCGTTATCGCCAGAATGGAAGGTGGGAATCATGATTTTGAGTGTTTGCCCGGGGGGAATCACATCGAACTTGGTGAGTTATTTTGTCAAGGGAAACGTAGCATTGGCGGTGTCTCTAACGGTAACCAACGCGTTGCTTTCGCTGCTTTCAATTCCTTTGATGGTCAATTTGTTTTTGACGCATTTCATGAACGATGGTTCTCAAACAGTATCACTGCCATTTTGGAATACACTGCGAGAGATTTTTGTTGTGACGATCATTCCAGCATGGATGGGCATGGCGTCGCGACTGCGAATGGGGAAAAAGGTTGCAAACGTGAGTCGGATATTGAACGTGGTTTTGCCGCTGCTGTTGCTCACAGTGTTTGGATTTAAATTCATGGCGGGACAGGATCAAGGGGGCACAGACATGTCGGCCAGCGATGTTCTCACGCTCACTCCGTATGTCATTGGATTGAATGTCTTTTCGATGTTGCTTGGGTTTGCAGTTGGGATTCCCTTTGCGTTGAGTTATCGGAATCGAATCACGATTGCCATTGAAGTGGGGTTGCACAACACGGCCTTGGCCTTGCTCATTGCAGGGGATAAATTGAAAATTCCAGCGATGGAAAAACCGGCCTTGGTCTATGCCTTGTACAGTGTGGTTGTGACCTTTACCGTGGGGTATTTATTGGTCTTGTTCCGCGAAAAAGTGCTGAAAAAAAGCCTCGACCTCAGCCAAGATGCTTGAGGGAACCAAGGAATCAATGGCTTCATGATTGGCGAGTTTGTCTCGTATCTCCGTGGCTGAAATATGCAACAGCGGTGCATCGTACCAAGTAGCTCCAAATGGCATGGGTTCTTGGGGCTTGTGATACCCTGGACGTGCGTAAACAAACAATGGACAAATATTGGCCAATTCTTCCGCGTGGTTCCATTTGTGGAAATGCAGTAAGTTGTCTGCACCCATGATGAGATTGAATGTGTAATCGGGGTGTTGGGTTTGCAAAGCCAAGACTGTACGGTGGGTGTAGCTGGGAAGTCCAAGGCTGAATTCAATGTCGCAACACGACATCCCTGTTTCGCCTTCGAGTGCCTTTTTTACCCATGATAGTCGCAATTCAGCGGGTACCAGTGTTTCTCCGGATTTGTGAGGGTTCAGCGGCGATGGCACAAACCAAATCGCATCGAAAACTTGGAGGTTTTGAAAATACTGCGCAACTTGGATATGTCCTACATGAAGTGGGTTGAACGATCCAAAATACAATCCGATGCGCATGTGCTTTACTTAACGATTGTGGGGTGTATTTGTTTATGGGATGGCCAAGAAATCACTGACCAACTTTTCGCAGGTCGCAAAGGTTTCCTCCAATTTGTCATTCACGACAACGGTATCGTATTGAGATTCAAAACTCAACTCGTAATTGGCTTTGGCGATGCGCTCTTGCAATTGATGTTCTACTTCCGTGCTTCGTTTGGTGAGGCGTTGCATTAAAACGTCTACGCTGGGTGGTCTCAGGAATACAGCCAACGCCTGATCGCCAAACTGTCGTTTCAAGTTTAGTCCTCCTTTGACATCGACATCAAAAACCACCGCTTTGCCTTCGGCCCAGATTTTCCTGACTTCACTCCAAAGTGTTCCATAAAGGATGCCCGCATACACCTCTTCATGTTCCAAAAAAGCCCCATCTTTGATTTTGTTTCTGAAATCATTGATGTCGAGAAAGTGATATTCGCGTCCATTGATTTCATCGGGTCTCGGGTTGCGCGTGGTTGCACTTACAGAAAAAGCCAACTGATTTTTCATGAGGGAGAGCAGATGTTTTACCACGGTGGTTTTGCCTGAGCCAGAGGGTGCCGAAAAGATGATGAGTTTTTCCAACTTGTTGTAAATGGGTTTTCGAATTTGTAAAGGTCGTCATTTTGATTCGGAATCACCAAATGACCCATGTGTGAGGATGGCAAATTGGCAATTTTCGATAACAAGGAATGGAAGTTTGTGTTTGTCGCAACATTGTGCCAGAGTCCTGTGGAAAGAGGGATTTTTTTTGAAAATCTTAGGGGGTGATCCAAGAAATTTGTGTTTTGCATAAATGTTGCAAAACTTTTTGGGTAAAATGGAAACGAAATCCAGAGTTTTGTCGTCTATATTTACAAAAAGTACGAGAATCCCTGTGAAAAACGCAAGTCAGTTAAAAATTATTTTAGTATCGGTTATAGTATTTTTCAGTATCGTACGAGCTGAGGCCCAAATTTGTTATCCGTTCATTAAAAGGCAGTACTTTACCAACACCGAGAAAGTAGTTTCAACCCGACAGTTTAGTTCCTGGAATACTATGGCGGTTTCAAATCGCAGCAAAGGGTTTTGGGTTGCGGGTTATGGAACAGTGAATGGCGCAAATCACGGCGATGGTTGGTTAATGAAATACGATGATACCGGAAAAGTTGTGGGCGCAATTCGCTACGGGGTAAAGGGTACGGGTTCAAACGAAATCATCAATGACGTTGCAACGACTCCCTCTGGTGGTGCGGTTGTTGTGGGTTCAAGCATTGTAGGCTCGGTGAATGCGGCGTTGGGCGTGGTAAGTTATTTCACACCGGGTGGTCAATTGAAATGGACGCGTGAGTCTCCGAGTTCAAATCGCAACGGACAGCCGGATGTTTTCAATCACGTATTGGTGTACGATGCAAACACGATTGTAGTGGTAGGGTCAGGTAGCCAATTAACCGGAAAACGAAATCTGATTGCTGCGCAATTGGATAGCAACGGCGTAGCAAAATGGACGTTGAATGTAGACATGGGAAATACGGAGCATCATGGATGGGGGGTAGCCCGTGTGGGTGGTGAATGGGTGATTACCGGATGGTGTAGATCAACCCAAACTTTCCCATTTGCGGTGTTTGTGAAAACAGATGGCACAGTTCGCAGCCTATGGAAGGGAACAAGCAATGGAATCAACCAATTTGGGCATGTCTTGGTGGCTCCAGGTGGAACAATCTATGCAGTGGGTACAACGGGTGCCAACCTAACAGCGCAAATTTTGGTTTGTGCTTTTACAGCGGATGGCACGCGTAAGTGGACGCGCAGCATTGGTGTAAACAATGTGGCTGAAACCGGACAGCACCTCGTTTTGGAAGGGGGGTCTTTATGGTTGAGTAGCAGCTATCAAACTTTTGCAAACAACAGACAATTACTGATTCAAATTGATACTGCAACGGGTGCAACGACCCAAACACAGAAAATTTTGGCCAATGGCAACACAAATTTTGCATTGGCCGGATTCATGCGGTCATTTGTGCCGATGCCCAAAGGGGGTATGGTGGCAATCGGCGTAGATAACTCTGCGGGTGTTCACAACAATTTCATGATCAACAGTCCGTGTAATACAAATTGCGGAACAGCGAACCCAACGGCAAACAATACTGCACTTACATGGACGTGGGCTTCATCTACTGGTTACACGGCTACGAGTTATGGTGATTTGGCGGTGGTTAATTTTGATACCGCCTCTTTCTACATGAACCAAGCAATCAACTGTACGCAAGCTTGTCCTATGCCCATCAAGGTGGTTTCATCGCCTTTGGTAATGTGTCCTTCGACCTCAAGTGTTTCTACCAACGCAACACAAGCCTTGGCAGAGAGTTATGCCTGGACAGACGGAAGCACATCGCCCACGAGGACATTCACCACGGAGGGTACTTTTTATATCAATACCATCAATGCTTGTGGAACGCGTCAGGATACAGTGGTTGTGGGAAAAGCATCGGCACCGGTAAAACCCAATTTGAAGGATACCTTATTTTGCAAAAATCCGTTCAATTACGTGATTGATGTTGCCCAACCCTTCTGTAAATATGTTTGGGACAATGGCAGTACGCTATCGACCCGAACCTTTACCAAGCCGGGTGTTTTTTGGCTAGATACCCGAAATGCTTGTGGCAGCCGTGTGGATTCTGTGCGATTCAAGTTGTTGCTTCCTCCTGTATCGCCCAAAATTGCCGATACGGGTGTTTGTGTTGGAAAGAACATTGTTGTTGATTTCCCCAAGGTGCCTGCGAGTTTGTATACTTGGTCTGATGGTGATACGATGGTCCCAAAAACCTTTTTCAGTTCCACCAAAGCGACGTTGACAGTCTCCAATTTGTGCGGTGTGGCCTACGATACATTTGATATCAAGATCAAATTGCCGCCAACGAAAAGTCGCGTCAAGGACACCACTTTCTGTAACAGTTCGTTTGCTTGGAGTTTGGACATGACACATCCCGATGTGAAGGGTTATCAGTGGGACGATTTGACGGGTTCGCCCCAGCGTGTGATCATGGGCACGGGAAAATTTTGGCTTACGATGACGAATGATTGCGGTGCACGTACAGATACTTTTTACATTTATAATGATACTGTTCCTGAAAAGCGTTTGGTGGCAGAAGAATGGTTTTGTGCGGGTATCAGCTACACCTTAAAGGGCGCGCAGTTTTCTGGCTACAGCAAATACTTGTGGAATACGGGTGCCAAAACAGGAAATTTGAATGTAACGCAATCGGGATTGTACTCATTGCACACCTTCAATGCCTGCGGAGAGCGCCGCGATACGGTAAAAGTGAATGCCATTCGGTGCGATTGTAAGATGTGGATGCCAACGGCGTTTTCACCTTTCAGTTCCCAAGGGTTGAACGATGAGGTAAAGCCGATGTTTGTGGATGATTGGGGTAAGCCTTGTGGTGTGAAAACCGGCACTTGGAGCGTTTACAATCGATGGGGGGAATGTGTGTTCGACAAACGTCCTGTGACCGAGGCTTGGAATGGATTGTATATGGATGATCCGGTGATGACCGGGATGTATGTTTACATTGTGAACGTGACTTTTGACGAAACGGTTTCGGGTTTCCGGAACATGATCCGACAAGGAACGATTTTGGTGGTGGATGCGAAAAAATAAAATTGACTAAATATTAACCATGAAAAAAATACTTACTTATGCATTGTCGTTGGGTTTGGCCTTCTTAGGCTCAGATTTGATGGCACAAACTACAACCGGACAGGGTTTTGAGGGAACGGCTTTCCCTCCTGCGGGTTGGCAAGCTTTTGGTGGAGGAGGATTTGGTGCACCTACATGGTCGCGCCGTACCACAGCCAACGCAGGAACTACACCCGCTTGTACGCCATTTGGTGGTGCGGGAATGGCCCGTTTTAATGCTCGTGGTGCTGCAGCCGGTGCAACGCAAAGCCTTGGCTCGCCTGTGATTGATTTGAGCAAGCGAGGCACTGCCAATTCTTACATCTCGTTGTACATGTTTCGCGACACTGTGTACAACACCGATGATTCTGTAACGGTATGGTTCAACACTTCGCGCAGTTTAACTGGGGCTAAGCGTTTGGGAGGAATTACCCGTTATGCGAAAAAGACCTATCCGGATTCTGTGGCCCATGGATGGTATAAATATTCTTTTGCCATTCCTTCTTCATTTACGGGTACAACCAACTACTTTTTGATCCAAGCCACAGCGCGTGGTGGAGCCAATGGCGGTAACGTATTCATTGATAGCGTAACTTGGGATGCATATCCTACCTTCTGCGAAGGCAAGCCCGACGCGGGTACGTTGAGTGCTTCTACTTATTATGTATGTGGTGCCGTTGGACCTTCAACCATCACATTGGCTGGTAACACTGCTTCTACAGGGATTTCGATCAAATATGAGACTTCTACAGACTCTTTGACATTTACCACGAACGCATGGACAACCAACGTGAATACCGGTAATTTCAGTGCTGCTATCGGAAAATATCGCTACATCCGCGCGATTGTGACTTGCTCAAACAGTGGTCAGGTTGATACGTCCAATTGCATTCGCATTTGGATTGATAACACAGCAACACCCCCAACAGTGACTGTGTCTCCCGCGAATGCGACTTTGTGTGCAGGTGCTACGACCGGCGTACAGTTCATTGCGAGTGGTGCTTTAACATACACTTGGACTCCCACAACCGGTTTGAGTTCAAACACGGGCGATACCATTTATGCATTGCCAACCGCTTCTACATTTTACACGGTTTCTGGAATCGATGATAAAGGTTGTACTGGCCAGCGGAATTTCTTCGTTCAAATTCAAAATGGTCCGAACGTAAACGTGACAGCTTCCGATACCATGGTATGCGATGGCGATTCTGTTCAATTGACAGCGAATGTGGTTGCTGGTGGAGGTCCGCCACAGACGTATACCTATTCTTGGAGTACAGGTTCTACCACCAATACTGCGTTTGCCAAGGCGGCTGGTGCGAGTTCAAGTTATCAGGTATCGGTGAAAAATGCCGCAGGGTGTGAAACCATCAAGACCAAAACGGTTTATGGTGTAGCAAAGCCCTCAGCGGCATACAAGTATACCAGTTTGGGTGGTCGCAAGTTCCAATTTGAATTTACGGGTAGTAATGCTGCCGATGTATACTGGAACTACAGCGATGGCAACGAGAGTTTCCAACCGAAGCCAACCTATACATTCAGTGCCGACGGCACTTTCAAGGTGATGTTGGTTGCGAATAATCCTCCGTGTAAATCGGATACCATTTATTTTGATGTTAAAGTAACCAATGTGGGAACACGCGCTCAGTCAATGATGAATTTGAGCATGATGCCAAACCCTGCGAGCGATCAAGTGTTGTTGAAGTTCAATGGTGTTGAGGCGAGTGTTCAGGTCATGTTGGTCGACGCATTGGGTAGAGAGGTGTACAGCCAATCTCACAGTGCTGTCAACGGTAACCAAGGTATTTTGATTCCTACAGCCAATTTGGCCGAGGGATTGTATCAAGTGCGCATCAAATCAAAAGAGGGGATTTCTTCTTTGGGATTGCAGATTGCACACTAAATCTTAGTGGGGGATTTTGTTCTCCAGGCAAAAAGAGAGGGGGGCGTGCGCGCAGCGCAAGCCCCCCCTCTCTTTTTGTACTTTGTACTGCGTTTTGCTGCGCTGTTTAATGAGCTGGAATCACCAATCGCTGACCGGGTCTCAAACTGCGCGGGTTGGTTAGGTTATTGCGCTTGGCGATTGCTTCATGGGTTACATGGTAACGTTGGGCAATGCGATACAGGTTTTCACCTGATTTAACAGTATGGGTTACTTCGCCCCGTTGCATTTTGGGACTGTGGTTATTGTTTGAAGTTCTTGTGTTTCTCACAGTGGGTGTAACCCGATTGTTTGGTGTATTTCTGTTCGTTGTATTTCGATTCGACGCTACAACATGATTTTTTGCACTATCTGTATCATTGTGAATCGCCATTGCGGTGAGTCCGGTACTATCCACCTTCCGATTGATTGTGCTACTGTCTTGAGCCATCGAATCGCCCATTGCAACGGCAGAAAAATTCCTCACCAACGCCCTCATGCTCCCGTGAACGGTGCTTCGCAATGATTGTATATTGATGGTGTCCTTGGGGTTTGCCTTGTTATATGCTTGCAGCAATGAAAGGGTGAATAACTGTCCCTGCAGTGCGTAGCCAGCTGCGTTGAAATGGAGTTTGTCTGTGAGCGTGAGTTTGTTGTAATACCAAACATGGAGTGACCCCCATCCACCCATAGCCTCGTTCAGGTCGTAAAGTGTTTCTTTTTGCGCTTTGGCTATTTTGCGCAGTTGATTGTTGACATTGATTTGCTGGGGAGGGATGTGGTTGCGACTGCGTGTATCGGGCGCTGTTGTTAGAATGATGGCAGTGGTTGGACTTGCCGCGGCGATATCCGACAGGAATTTCATTACCGCCGGTGTGTATATTTGGCTGTCGAGTTTTCCATTGTAAGCTTCGTTGGTGCCAAATGAGAAGATGAGAAGATCGGGCTTGATGTGGGCGATTTGCTCCACCGTATAAGGGGTTTTGTTGATGAGGTGGGTGAATTGGGCGCCGACAACCCCGCAGTGATGGTAAACCACGCCACGCTGTTGCATCGGAACGATTTCAAATCCATAAAAGTTGTAGTGGTTTTGGGTGGGCGCTGTTGCCGAAAGCGTGAGTGTAAAGCCCGTTTGTGGTGCGGTGGCTTGATAGGAACTTACGCCCCAACCTGAGGGATAGAATTGGCTGCCCGTCCATTGGAACTCGGGATTGAGTTGGGTGGTAAACGAGTTGTTATCGGCAGAATGCCAAATGTTGATTTTTTGCATTTCTGGGATACTAAACTGTCCCAGTCCATTCTCTTCTTTGAACTTTTCGGTTAATGATAGTTGTATACTCGATGCAGAAGTGTGTGTACTTGCGCCATACCCTGACACGCCCAAGGGCTCGGTAAGACTGCCGGTGAGTGTTTTGTAACCCGTCCATAAACCGATTGGTTTAACGGATACACCGCGCGGGCCGAAGCTCTTGGCCAAAGCATAGGGAAACAGAATTCCGCGACCGGCATTGCCAAAGTAGGATTGCAATTGCATGCGGATTTCCCCAGAAAAGTAATCGCCTTGGATGTGGCTATCGCCGATATGGATGATGGTGAAGAGGGTGTCGGCAGGATTGGTGGAAGCGGCGGCTGTGCCAGCGATGGGTTTCTGGGGCGCTGTGCGAACCGTGGGTAGGTTGACTCTCTTGGAGGGGTTGGCGGATTGGTTGGCAGGTTGATTGGGGTATTCTTGGGTGATGTAACTGAGGTTGTTGACCCTAACATTATGCAATTTTTGCAACGCTTTTTTTAGCTTTGGCGATTCTTGCAACTCGTTGCAGGTGAGGCAAATGATTGAACTATCTTCGTGTAAGTCATCAATTTTGGGACTGCTTGATGCGTTGTTTATTGGGGATGGGGTTGCTTCGGTTGTCCCCGAGCGATTGGGATTTTGTTGTGCTGCAAGGAGTTGCGTTAAAGACAAAAATAGGATTATCAGCCATTTCGTTGGAGAGGATTGGCTTGGTATTGGGTGGGTGTTGGTGAGCGGTTGGCGGTGCTTCATCAAAACTGGAAGTAGATGAAGGGCTGAACCACATCGTCCTTGAATTGGATGATGATTTGCAATGAAATGAGTACCCAAAGGATCCATGTAAAGGTGGGGAGCCATTGGATTTTTTGGAAGATGCGTTCTTTGAGGTTTGGCGGAAAGAATGCGATGAAAGCGGCTGTCATGATCATGATGCCCATTTCTTGTCGCGAAGTCCAAAATCCTACAAAATCTTTCCATTGTGTGTGAAAGGCAATTTGCTCTATGCTTGCAAATGCTGAGCCAAATGAAGAGGCTCGGAAAAATATCCAGCAGAAGCCTACGAAATGGAAGGTGAGTATCGTACCGAAAATGCGAGAATACCAGGGGTTTGATTTGCTGGGAAAGAGCTGCATCCATGCCTTGTGGAAGGCGAGGGCCAATCCATGGGCCAACCCCCAAAACACGAATCGCCAATCTGCACCGTGCCAAAATCCGCCTACCAGCATGGTGATGAGGAGGAAGAGGTAGGTGTTGAATTCGCCTTTGCGGTTGCCACCCAGTGGGATGTAGATGTAATCACGTAGCCAACTGCTTAGCGAAATATGCCATTTGCGCCAGAAGACGGTGATGTTGCTTGCTGCATAGGGATTTTCAAAGTTCTCTTTGAGTCGATAGCCCAACATCAACGCAATACCGATGGCGATATCCGAGTAGCCAGAAAAATCAAAGTAGATCTGGAAGCTGTAAGCATACATGCCCAAAAGGTTCTCTGCCCCAGAGAAATTGGCGGGCAGTTCGTGCACGATATCAACGTATTTGCCCAAGTAATCGGCGATGAACAGTTTCTTTAACAAGCCTGTAAGGATGCGAAAAAGACTCTCCTTGTAAAGGGCTGCATTGATGATTTGGGGCGTAAAAATTTGGGGTAGGAAATCTTTGGCGCGAACAATCGGACCGGCAACCAAGTGGGGGAAGAAGGTCATGTAGAAGGCGTAATCGCTCACGTTTGTGCTTGCTGGAATTTCCTTGCGATACACGTCTATCAAGTAACTAATTGATTGGAAAGTGTAGAAGGAGATTCCTATGGGAAGAAAAAGGTCGTGATCGGCGAAGTGTGTGCCAAGGAGTTGGTTGCAGTTATGTACGAAGAAATTGGCGTATTTGAAATAGAGCAGAAAGCTCAGGCTGTAGCTGAGTGACAGCCACAGGAGGATTTTCTTTTTGGTGCCCGTACTTTTTTCGATGGCCAACGCAAACAGGTAATCGAAAACAATCATTAATGCGAAAAGTCCGAGGAAAGGTCCGCTTGATTTGTAGTAGAAGAACAGCGAGAAGGTGATGAGGTAGATTTTGCGCCACGTATTTTTTTGAACGAGTGCGGCATAAAAAATTAAGAAAACGCCGAAGACAGCAAGGAATGAGAACTCGGTAAAAAACCAAGGTTCTTTGGTGGAGTAACCAAAAGCCGATTCCCATATTTTGGGATCATGCAGCGGGGCGAATATTTGATTGATCCAATTAGTATCCACGGTATTTTGCTGCGTTGATGGTGATGATTGGCACACGGAAAGGCCGGCCGCGCTTGCGCGGCGGCTTCATGGCCATTTTGTATCTTGCCGAGGTCTGCAACCAACCGGCGATGCTGTCCATCCAAACCCTGTAACCTTGGGCATCGGGGTGACGCCCATCTCCGGCACGGGTTAGGGTAAGTTTTTTGGTGAGGAAATACGTGGCAGAATCCGCAGAGGATTGAAAAACTTTGTTGATTCCGTGGTCTTCCTCCCAGTTGGCAGGACCGATCCACGCATAAGGAATACCCCGAAGTTTTTTCGCCAGCTGATTCGCGGCAATTTTTCTGGATTTTAAATCACGCGCGTACAATTCGTTCAAACCAAATACCAAGAAAATATAGGTGGGTTTGTAGCGGGCAATGATTTTTTGGATGGTGTCTGATCGACCAAAATTGAAGGTTGTAGCGGAATACCATTCCAGCGACAAGATCAGTTTGTGTCCGTTCGCCAAACAATAATCGTTCAAGGGATATCGCAAACCGCCACTTTCAGAATCGCCGATGAGCATAATGCGGTGTTTGGTGGTGTCTGCAAAAACGGGCAATTCGTAGGCAGGTAGGGCAAAGGGTTTGTTGTAGTTGTTGGATAGAAAAGGTATGGTGGTATCGCGCTGAATGGCGTTTCCATTGGAATCCAAGGCAATGGTTGGAATGCTGTCGGGCGCTACAATGGGTGTTGTGGGTTCGGGCTCGTCCAGCTCCGCCAACATGGCATCGAGGTCTTGGTTGCCGAGAATTTGTTTGAATTCAAATTGTCCGAATTGTAGGGTTTGCGGACTGCAACTGTAAATGTATAGCAACAACAACGGCAGAGAAATGCTCAAACCCGCCCATACAATCAGCCAAGGTGAGGATTTGCCTTGTTTGGGGTTGCCATTGTCCGATTCGCCCATCGTTTTTTGGTCCTCGGAAGAAATGGAATTTGACTTCGCGGACGACGACGTAGGGTTGTTGGAGGTTATGTTGGGGTCTTTGTCCGACAAATCGGGGCAAAAATACTTGAAACGCGTTGATTTTGTTCGTCTGCGTTGCGGAAGTATAAACAACTTTTTCGCAGTTATCTGGCGTTGGCTGTGAATTTTTCTTCGCCCGCTTGCAGGTGTAGGGTGCTGTTACCCAATTCAATGGCAATTGCTCGATTTCCGAGGTTTGTAATTCGATGTCCTTCCTTGGTCACTTCAATTTTCACTGGCTCATTGTTTAACAGGATTTGGAAACCGTATCCTTGCCATTGTGATGGACAGTGTGGATTGAGGTGGAGGGTTTGGTTTTTGATGCGCAAACCGCCAAAACCTTGAACAATGCTCAGGTATGAACCGGCCATGGACGTGATGTGAAGGCCATCTTCGGTGTCGTTGTTGTAGTTGTCAAGATCCAACCGCGCAGTACGAAGGTACATTTCGTAAGCTTTGTCGGTTTCCCCAATTTTCGCTGCAAGGATGCTGTGAACGCAGGGACTCAAAGAGCTTTCATGCACGGTGAACTGTTCGTAAAACTTGAAGTTGCGTAAATGGGTGTCGTAGTCGAAGTTGTCTTCAAAGAAATAGAGCCCTTGAAGTACGTCGGCTTGCTTGATGTAGACACTGCGCAGAATTCTGTCCCAGCTCCATTTCTGGTTGATGGGTCGCTGCGCTGGCGACAAATCTCTGACCGGAATCAGTTCTTTCTCCAAGAATCCGTCGTGCTGAACAAAAACGCCGAGGGTATCGTCTTGGGGCAAATAGAGGTTGTCATTAATGTGGTTCCAAGCACTGGTTTCAGGCTCGTGTTGGAATCCAGTTTTGTTGCAGAGGGCTTGGAATTCAGCGGGGTGATTTTGCGAAATCCATTGCGCACATGCTGCAGTGTACTGCATACACCAATCGGCAATGTAGTTGGTATACCAGTTGTTGTTGACGTTGTTTTCGTATTCGTTTGGACCGGTAACCCCATGCATTTCGTAGCGTTGTTTGTGGGTGCTCCAGTGAACGCGTTGTTTCCAGAATCGGGCGATGCCCAGCAGTACTTCAAATCCACCTTCGAGCAGGTATTGCTGATCGCCGGTGTGTTGGATGTAATTGTAAATGGCGTAGGCGATGGCTCCATTGCGGTGAATTTCTTCGAAAGTAATTTCCCATTCGTTGTGACATTCTTCTCCGTTCATGGTCACCATGGGGTAGAGGGCAGCGCCACCGCTGAAACCCAATTTTGCGGCATTTTCAATGGCTTTGTCGAGCTGTTTGTACCGATACACCAGTAACTGTCGCGAAATGGCAGAATCCTCTGATACCAAGAAGAAGGGTAGGCAATATGCTTCGGTATCCCAATAGGTGCTTCCACCGTATTTTTCACCGGTGAATCCTTTGGGGCCGATGTTTAGTCGGGCGTCGTCGCCACAGTAGGTTTGGTTGAGGTGATAGATGTTAAAGCGAACGGCTTGCTGGGCTTTTACATCGCCATCGATGCGCACGTCGGTGGTTTCCCATTTTTTTGCCCATGCCGCCGCACTCATTTGCAGGTGGGCTTCGAAGCTGGAGGCACTCATTTTATCGAGTGCTTTTTTGGTATGCAGTTCCAGTGCTTCCGGGGCATGGTGGAAGCTGCTGCCGGTGATGCAGTGTTTTACGAACGTGAGTTTTTCGGCAGCAGCGAGCGAGATTTCATAGGTGTTGCTGGCGTATTTGCTGCGGGTGTGCGGCTTGGCGATTTCGTTGTGTTTGACTGCGTTTTTCCAAATCTCAAACGATAGGGCGTTGGTGACAACCCAATCGAGCTTTTTTGTTTTGACGGTTACCAGCAACTCATGGTTGTGCACTTCTTGCTTTACTTCATCCCAGAATTTCTCGTCGTAATTTGAATCTTTATTGGCCACATCGCCATCGAGGTAGTTTTCTACTTTGATGATGCAAGCCCGATCGGCGGTGATGTTGTATTGAAGGGCGCTGTATTCTTTGTTGATGAGGGAGTAAAAGCGATGCGATGCGATGGTCAGTTCGATGCCATTTTTCATAACAATCACACAGTGTCGGTTGAGCACGCCCTGATGCATGTCGAGCTCTCGGGTGAACGACTTCACAGTGCAAGAAGCCAGATCCAGTAGTTCATTGTTTACCCAAATGTTTATACCGCTCCAATATGTGGCATTCAGTACTTTGGCAAAATACTCGGGATAACCATTTTTCCACCAACCCACACGGGTTTTATCAGGGTAATAAACGCCCCCAACATAGGTTCCTTGGAGGGATTGTCCACTGTAGGTTTCTTCGAGGTTTCCACGCTGTCCCATCATGCCATTGCCAAGTGAGAAAACACTCTCTGCAATTTCGTTCATGCCAGGATTAAAGCCTTCTTCAATGACTTTCCAGGGGTGGGCTTTGAAATAGTCGATCATGGTAGGTATGTTTTGTCCTTCTTTATTTCGGTTGTGAAGGTATTGATTTGCTGGTGAATAAGGGGTTTCTCTTCAAGGTATTGGGTGAGAAAAATGGTAAAAACTACAGGGGATATTTACTAAAATCGAATTCGCCGAGGTTGCGCAGGTGCACAATGGCTCCGGGCAAATCTTCGGGGGTGCCGATACCAATGGCGTTCATTCCTCCCGCGATCGCCGCTTGAACACCGGCGGCACTGTCTTCAAAAACGAGGCATTTTTCTGGGGCGATACCCAACAAATCTGCTGCTTTTAAGAATGTTTCTGGATGCGGTTTGCCATGGGTGACCTGAGAGGCGTCCACAATCGCATTGAAAGCATGAATCAATCCAACGCGGGTGAGCACCATGTTGGCATTTTTGCTCGCCGATCCCAAAGCCAGCGGGATTTTGCGTGCAGCAACTTCCGCAAAAAATGAAGGCACTCCTGGAAGCACTTCGAGCGGTCCCATGTCTTTCACCAACTCCAAGTACCATTCGTTTTTGCGATGCAGGTCTTCTTGAAATTGTTCAGGACTCAGTGTTTTGTTGGCAAGACCCAAGATGAAGGTAAGGGAATCGGCCCGACTTACCCCTTTGAGTTGCTCGTTGTCTGCATGCGTTAGTTCGTAGCCGTATTCCGCCGCCAATCGATGCCAAGCCAAAAAATGAAAGTGGGCTGTATCGCAGATTACCCCGTCGAGATCGAGGATGATGGCGGATTTCATGCCGACACTTGCAGTTTTCTCAGGTGGTATTCAACCAAGTTTACTACAGGTTCGCTGGTGATAACACCAACATTGAGGCGATGAATTTTGCAGGCTTCTTTCAACAAATCGCTGAAGTGGTAGGCCACGGAACCCACGAAGTGTACGGGTACTTCTTTGTGATTCTCATACTTCCAAATGTGGATGTTGATGAACTTGCTGAAGCCATTATAGATAAAGTCGCGCACCCATTTTTCATCGCGGTTATCGCTGAGGAAACGCATGAAAGAGGCGAGGTAAACATTGGGATTGGGTTTGTTGTAAACCGCTTCAAAAATGCTCTCTTTGGTGAGGTTGAATCGCTCGACAAGGCCATTGTGGATTTTCTCGGGTAGCTCGTGGTAAAGGAACATGCGAAGCAAATCTTTGCCATAAAAGGTTCCACCCGCTTCATCGCCCAGCACATAGCCTAGCGCAGGCACTTCCTCATGGATTTCTTTGCCATCGAAATAGCAGCTGTTTGAGCCAGTACCCAGTATGCAAGAGATCCCGGGAGCATCTCCGCAAGTGGCATAGACGGCACCGGTTAGGTCATGATCAACCACCACTTTGGCTTTTGTGAAAACCGCGCGCAGCGCATTTTCTAAGATGATGTTTCTGGCGGGGTGACTTGCACCTGCGCCATAGAAAAACACATGCTCTACCATCGGTGCTACCGCGCAGAGTTCCGTATTTTTTCTGATCTCACTTTCGATCAACTCGGTGGGGTGAAAGAAAGGATTGAAACCCATTGTATGGAATGAAAGACGCTGAGAATCGCCGTCTGTGAATACCCAATCGCACTTGGTGCTACCGCTATCTGCTACTAAGATCATAACTAAAGTGGGTGCAAGATAATAAAAAAACACTTAGTGTCAATTACACACTTAAAAAACAATGTTTGTTTATTATTGTTTAATTGGGTTATTTTGCCGACGATACCCTTTGTAGAATGTCGGTTAGTCCATCCTTAAACCCCCACGTATCGGTTGATTGTGTCATTTTTGGTTTCAGCAAAGAGACCTTGCGCTTGCTATTGATAAAGCGCACTGTGCCCAATTCATTGACCGAACTGGACGACAGTTATTACGCATTGCCGGGGGATTTGGTGCGCGACAACGAAAATTTGGATGAGGCGGCGGCGCGCGTGTTGAAAGAATTAACAGGGCTATCGGGCATTTTCCTGCAGCAATTTCAGGCTTTTGGCGATCCGATGCGCATCACCAAGGCAAAAGATAGGGCATGGTTGCAGGGGGTGAGGCAAGATCCAGATGCACGGGTAATTACTGTGGCTTACATGGCTTTGATTGATAGCAACAAAGTACAGATTGAGCCGGGTAGTTTTAGCAAGGAGGCCGTATGGTTGCCTATTTCGGAAGTTCCGGAATTGGGTTTTGACCACAACGATATTTCAGAGGGGGCATTGATGGCGTTGCGTGAAAAGGTACAAATCCAGCCCATCGCTTTTGAATTATTGCCAGAAAAGTTCACCATGAGCGATTTGCAGACCTTGTACGAGACCATTTTGGAGCGCGATTTGGACAAGCGCAATTTTAGAAGGAAAATGCTCAATTCAGGGGTGATTACAGCCTTGCCGGAGAAGCAACACGGGGTGAGTAACAAGCCAGCGCGGTACTATGTATTCAACCGCAATTTGGTAGAAAACGGCGGTTTGGGGTTTGTGAACCTGAAAATGGAGGGTTCTTTCACCATGTTTAGCTAAGGGGGTCCCGAAATTCGTTGATATGCCGTAACTTTGCGGCTCATTTTTCGCAGACATGCTATCAGTTTCTAATCTTTCTTTGCGTTTTGGTAAACGCGTCCTTTTTGAGGAGGTCAACCTCAAATTTACCAATGGCAATTGCTATGGTATTATCGGTGCCAACGGTGCTGGAAAATCTACATTTTTGAAAATTCTATCGGGCGAAATTGAGCCCAATACGGGGTCTGTTGACATCGAACCCGGCAAGCGTATGGCCGTTTTGTCTCAGAACCACTTTGCGTTCGACGATTATCCGGTGTTGCAAACGGTGATTCGCGGACACCAAAAGTTGTGGGCGATCATGGAGGAAAAGGATGCTTTGTACGCCAAAGAAGATTTTACCGAGGACGATGGCATGCGGGCGAGTGAATTGGAGGGCGAATTCGCAGAGATGGACGGATGGAACGCAGAGAGCGATGCCGCCACTTTGTTGAGTAGCTTGGGAATTACAGAGCAGTATCACGAGTATTTGGTGAAAGACTTGAATGGTAACCAAAAGGTGCGAGTGCTGTTGGCGCAGGCGTTATTCGGAAATCCGGATGTGTTGTTGATGGACGAACCGACGAACGATTTGGATGTTGACACCATACGATGGCTGGAAGAATTTTTGGCCAACTTCGATAATACCGTGTTGGTTGTGAGTCATGACCGTCACTTCCTGGACAATGTATGTACGCACGTATGTGACATTGATTTTGGTAAGATTCAAATTTTCAGCGGTAACTATACTTTCTGGTATCAGAGTTCTCAGTTGGCCTTGCGTCAGCGTTCGGATCAGAACAAAAAGGCCGAGGAGAAAAAGAAGGAATTACAGGAATTCATCGCTCGGTTCAGTGCCAACGTGGCCAAGAGCAAACAGGCTACTGCGCGCAAGAAGATGTTGGAGAAATTGAACATCGAAGAAATTCAGCCCAGCACGCGGAAATATCCCGGTATTATCGTTAAACAGGGTCGCGATGTGGGGGATCAAATTTTGACCGTAGAGAATTTGAGTGCCAAAGCAGAGTCGGGTGATTTGTTGTTTAGCAATATCAATTTCACGGTAAGCAAGGGCGATAAAATTGCCTTTATTTCAAGGAACACGTTGGCGTTGAATCAGTTTTTCAAAACGTTGTGGGGTGAGGTAAAGCCAGCAAGCGGGGAGTTCAATTGGGGCGTAACCGTGACCATGAGCAATTTGCCAAACGAAAACGCACACTATTTCACGGAGAAAATCAACTTGGTGGATTGGTTGCGTCAGTATTCCACGGAGAAAGACGAAACGTATGTGCGCGGATTCTTGGGACGAATGTTGTTTAGCGGGGAAGAAACCCAAAAGATGTGTACGGTGTTGAGTGGGGGTGAGAAAGTGCGTTGTATGTTGAGTAAGTTGATGTTGGAAAATCCCAATGTGTTGTTGTTGGATGAACCCACCAATCACTTGGATTTGGAGAGCATTCAGGCCTTGAACAACGGCTTGGTTGATTATGCTGGGGTGGTGTTGTTCCATTCCCATGACCAAGAGTTTATCAACTCGATCGCCAATCGCATCATTGAAATTACACCCAATGGCATCATCGACAAGTACATGTCGTACGAAGAATTTGCCGAGGATGCTCAGATTAAAGAGAGAAAAGCAGAACTTTACGGCGCATAAAATCGAACAGAAAACAATGAAAAAGCAAATCATATACTTACCGGTGATGGCCTTGGGCTTGTTGGCCGGGTGTGGCGAGTCAATCGACACGAGCAAGGAATTGAAGACTTCAGAAGATTCATTCAGTTACATTTACGGCTACGAAACTGCGCAGCGCATGAAGCAGCAGGGTATCGATGGCATCGACTTTGGCAGTTTTCTTCGCGGTGTGAAAGACGGAATGGCGAAAGACAGTGGCTTGGCGATCAAGCAAGATGCGATGGGTAAAGTGTATCAGGGATATGTTCAAGGCGTTCAGGACAAAAAAATCAAGGTTTTGCAGAAAGAGACCAACGATTTCATGGCGAAATTGAGCAAAGAGTCTGGTGTGAGTCCGTTGGCAAGCAAGGGTTACTACAAGCAATTGAAAAAGGGCAATGGTGCAATTCCAGGTTTGTATGATACCATCACTTGTTATTTCGTGATCAAGAATGCGAAGGGCAAGGTATTCAAGGATGATCGCAAAGAGAAGAAACCGTTTGTCGGTAATTTGACCATGTTGAATTTGGCTCCTTTGGAGGAATCATTCCAGAAGACAGCATCGGGCGGATCTTTTGAGATGTATGTTTCGAATGTAGAATTTCCAAGTTTGGCGAGAATGGCGGGTAGCTTCGACGATATGTATGGTGTGACGGTGATTGAGGTTGAGTTGTTGAATGTGGTTCCTGGTCAGAAGCCAAGCAATGAGCCTCCTTTGGATTATATTCCACCACCAGCGGGTGAGTAATTTCCGGAATTTCGGATGGTAATAACAACGGAAGAGGGCGGCCATTGGCCGCCCTCTTCCGTTGTTGGGAATCTCGTTGTTGGACGATCGACGCTTCGTCCATCGTGCATTTATGACGACACGCTGATCCTGAGGACGCTGTGTTGCGTGATTACCTGCGCAATTGGTGTACCCCGATTAACGTCCACCCGATGATCATCAATACCCCACCAATGGGGGTTACGGCACCGAGTTTGCGCAATGCGGGCGAAATGAGTTCGTTAAGGGCCAAAAACCACAAGGACACGCTGAAGATGAAAGCGCCCAGGATGGTGATTTTGATGTACATTCCTTTGGTACTGGGTGCGCTGCCGGAGATGGACATGAATCCAAGTCCGTTGAGTGCAAAATACAGTGATGCAGTTTTCCAAACATCGAGATAACGCGCGGAGATGGCATCTTCGAGGGTGTGAGCACCCATGGCGCCGAGGGCAATGGATGTGGCCATCATCAAACAGCCGAGGCCAATGAGTTGGTGTGTTTTCATGGTGTTTATTTTGAGATGATTTGTACTTCGCGAGGGGTCGCCGCCGCCTGCGGCGGCGTTACCGTGATACCAAAGGTAATCCACCTTGGCATGCCAAGGTCTTCCGCGGCGACGTTGAGTTTGCCGGCTTTGATTTCGGCGCCCATGATGGGTTCTACCGATTGGGCAATGCTGGGGCTAGCGCAAAAAAGGGCGCAAATGATTGCGCCCTTTTTGAGTGAATTGAAATTCAATGGTTTCATGTTTAATTGTTTTGTGCCTTCTCGATGGCTTTCAACAACAAGGCGCGGTGGGCTTTGGTTTCGCCAGAGCCTGGGTTGGCTTTCAGCAATTCCTGAATGCGTAGCACTTCGCTGTACATTACGGCTTTGGAAGCGGCATCGTAAGGGTTGCGCTCATTTTGCAACGCACCGGCCAGCAGGCTTTCCATGTACATCTCTTGCAGGACCATGCGATGGGTATTAACCATGCCTTTGAGGTCCTCCATGAAGATGCCATTGCTCAAGGCGGTCATCATTTCCAACAAGGTGTAGCGGTTGCCGTATTCGCGGGTATCGTTGATGCGCAACAAGGTCTTGGGGTTCAATAAATGGGCCAATACTTCGGCTTGCATGCGCGCCACGCGGTTGTGCAATTTGGGGTCTTCCTCTTTGCCGAAGAATCCAAATCCCCTGCGCTGTTGTTGCAAGAAGGGAATCAAATCGCTAGGAACTTCCATCGCATTGGGTGCGAAAGCGTATTTCACGATGGCTTCCATCGCGCGTTTTTGCTGGAAATAAGGAATCGGTTCGTAAGGGAATGGTGCGTTGGCTTGGCCGGGGATCGGACGGTTGACGTAGATACCACCAACGTAACGACTCATCACGCCCACCATGGTGCTGTATGCGCCACTCAACGAATTGTAGGCGCCCACCATTGCTTGGTAGCTGCTTTCGTCTTCGGTGTGGGTGGCTTTAAGGTTTTTCATCAACTCTTGCGTCATTTCAATGCGGTCGATGCCATAGCCTACGGCGTCTGAGCTCAAGTCGTTGACCATCACACGGGGGTCGATGCCTTTTCCGGGCGAACGCATATCGTCGGCGTCGTTGCCAAAAGTGAGTTTGGGTTCGATGCTCCGCTCGGTGATGGCTTTCAAACGTGCGGCTTCTGCGGCGGGATCTTGCAACGCCTGGCTGTATCCGTATTCGATGGCCCAAAGGTCGTAAGGACCGGGTTCGGTCTGACAGTATTGCACATTGGTTTTGGTTTTGTGCAGGTTGATGGCAGGGTAGTCCATTACCGAGCCGATGAGGCCTGTTTTGTAGGTGAGGCTGGGGTCTGCCAATTCTGCGGGTGTATGAAGTTGAGAGGCTTTCATGTTGTGCATGAGTCCGAGGGTATGTCCCATTTCGTGCAACACGAGGTAGTAGATCGATTCGTTGATCAGGCGCGATTTTTCAGCGGCAGGGGCATTTTGGGCGTTGAGCAGTGATTTTGCAAACATGTGTTCGTTGTGCATGCAATCGGCGGCGTAGCAACCTTGGAAGCCGTGGAAATTGGCGTGAGATTCTTCGTTGCGAAGTGCTTCGATGAGTTCGGTAGGGGTTAGGATTTCGCCACCATCGGTTTTGAACAGTTTTTGGGCACGGAATCGGTTGGTGAGGAACACGTATTCAAACATGATGTCGGCACCGAGGATTTCGCCTGTGCGGGGATTGGTAAAGCTGGGGCCGTAACCACCGAAAGGGGGGTTGGGCGAT
>SXYY01000167.1 GCA_005788145.1 Bacteroidota bacterium | reverse complement strand
GCATAGTTGAAGAACGCATCGAACCCGCCAACGCCTGAACCCGCGGTGGTTGGGGTTGGACTTTGGCTGATGGTATTTACACGAACGTGCTTTTTTTTGCCGTAGTGATACCCAAAAGATCGGGCGAAGCTTTCCAACAATGATTTGGCATCGGCCATTTCACCGTAATCAGGGAAAGTGCGTTGCGCAGCAATGTAACTCAGTGCCACAATGCTACCCCACTCGTTCATGGCGTCTTTTTTGATTAAGGTTTGCATCAAACGGTGGAACGACATCGCGCTGATGTCGAGGGTTTGGTGCATATACTCGTAGTTAGAGTTGGTATAGGGGTTTTTCTTGCGCACGTTCAAGCTCATGCCCACGCTGTGAAGCACGAAATCCAACGATCCACCCAAAGCTTCGGTAGCACCGGCAACCAAATTCTCAAGGTCTTCCATTTTGGTCACATCGGCATAAATCAAGGGGGCATTCAAGGTCTTTGCCAATTCCTCTGTTTGTCCGATTTTCGCCGCAACTGGGGCATTGGTGAGGACGATTTGTGCGCCTTCGGCATGACAGAGTTCGGCAACTTTCCATGCGATAGAGTTCGCGTTCAACGCACCGAAAATGATGCCTTTTTTTCCTTTTAACAAGTTGTTTGACATAGTAATTGGGTTATACAAAATTAGGCCATTTCTCCCAAATGCATTGAAATCCTCCATAATTTCCTTTTGCAGTCATGGATATCACATTTTTTCGCCTTGATTGACGGGAGCTACTTGTAAAATTCCAAAGGATTGATTTAATTCCCTACACAATTGGAATGAGACTATTACTATTGATCATTTTTGCAGCTTGGTTTGTACCAATGAACGCGCAATTTATAGACGCGGGGAAGTCCATTATCGACGATGTACACTCAGCCAATGCGAAAAGTAAATTACAGCTAAGAAGTGTTACCAAACCCACCCAGTGCGATGGTGATACCAGTATGTTTCCGAGTTACGGTAGTACCGCTTACAATAGCATTACGATTAGAAAAGGAAGTTCTTTGGGACAGTTTTTTGATGCTCCACAGACAATGACGGTGAGTGGCTTCCGGTTTTACGGATTTTCGGTTACACCAACTCCAGTGAGATCGGTGAAAATCAACCTCATTTGTAATTTATACAAAGCTGGGGCAGATTCATTGCCATCGGGTACGCCGATTGCGAGCGATACCATCATGGTTGATACCGTGATGGGCAGTAGTATCCCACTGAGCAGAATTACATTGAATGCCGATTTTGGCAAGGCAGTGACGGTTACAGGTGGATATATCGTTTGTGTTGAATCGGATAGTGTGAATGCGTTGGCAGCGGTGGTTTGTAACTCCTACACCAATGGTGATGGCAAAAAGCGAAATTTGGGGGTGGGCTCAGTGAGTGGAAAATGGTATCGCTGTATGAGTTTGAATATCGGGGGTACCGTGTTCAACAGCCACATGCAGATGTATCCTTTTGTGGGTTACAAATTGGGGATTGACTATACCACCAACCAACAATGCTATCCCAATTTGGATACCCTGTATTTCCAAAATCAGAACAAGAAAACAGTGGTTTCAAGTATTTTCTACAACTACTACGTCTATTACAACATCGAGCGCTCGAGTCATCGTTGGAATTACGACAACAAGATGATTCAGTATGCGATTGATGGAAAATACAAGCCTACATCGCGAAGCAATTTGAATGTAACGCTGATCTCAACGGTATATCCCTATAGTGGTTGGTCGTGTTCAGATACAGTTTCGAAGATCATTTATTTCAAACCCGGTACACCCAGTTTGTACAAAGCAGCCCAAGGTTGTAGTGGTGATACGGTGACCATTGCCGTGGCCTCAGATGCCCAAACAACGGTACAATGGTTTAAACAGACGACCGATACAAAACCCTTTTTTGAGGGAAATAAATACACCATCAACAATGTGCAATCAACCGATACCTTTTATGTGAAAGCCGTTAACAATACTTGCGAATCAAATTGGTTGATGATTCCATTTGAGGTGAATAAATACCCCACAAAGTTGACCGTAAAAAACGATTCGATTTGTGCGGGTGCCACAGCGAATTTGCAGGCATTTACAGATTATGGAGACCTTTACTGGTATGATAAATCTTCTGGCGGAACCCTGATGTATACAGGACAAGTATTGCAAACAGGTAAGTTAAGTAGGGATACGCAGTTCTATGTAATAGCCAACAACAAAGGTTGTCTTTACACGGGTGGAAGTAAGTTGGTCAAAGCTTTTGTGGGTAGCAGTTTTGCGCCATCTGCGCCATCGGTTCCATCGGATACATTCGTGTGTGCCCGTGGGGTGAATTCGGTGACATTAAAAGCTACAAGCAATAGCAGTACTGATACATTGCGCTGGTTTTTGGATGCAACAGGGGGAAGTCCAGTTGCTCTAGGCAGCACATATACATTTAAGGGTACAAAACGCGGCGATGGCTACATGTATGTAGAATCTTGGAATGGAATCTGTGGAAGCGGTCGTTCTGCCGTGAAAATTGCCATCAAAGACTATCCTGCGGTATTTGGCGCTGCGGGCGATGAAACGTGTTCCAATGATTCAGCCAGGTTGTTTGGTTCAACCCCTTGGGGACAGTTAAACTGGTATATGAAGCGCAATGATGTCAACCCTTTTTATGTAGGAAAAACCCCGGCGGTATATGGATTGAGTGGTAAGAATTATGTCTACTACAAAGCTTCGGAAGGTAGTTGTTTTGCACCCAATTTTGATAGTGTGGAGGTGATTGTGAATGACATTCCCAAACCCACCAAGGTAGAAGCCTTGAGTGTTTGTGCCAAATCGCTGGGTAAGATGAGTGTTACGATTCCTGTGGGTAAGGTAAACTGGTATGAAGACACGACAACCACAGATATATTGTTTACGGGTAGTACCTATGATCTGGGGATGATGTTGAGTTCACGCACCCTTTATTATGAAACTGAAAACAAGGGATGTAAGAGCGAGCGGACGCCATTGACATTGGTTGTGAAGCCCCGGCCTGCGGCCGGGTTCACATGGACCCTATTGTGGCAGCACAAACTCAATTGTGTACCCATCAATACCGCTGGTTTGAGTTTTGAATGGCATTGGGGCGATGGTACCAAAAAAACAGGGTTGCCCGGTGTGCACCAGTACGCGGGTCCCGGAAACTACACCGTACGGTTGGTGGTTACAAACAATGCCAATGGATGTAAGGACACTGCCGACATCCCTGTACTTGTGGATCATACCAATGTGAAATCCATCGCCAAGCAATGCTTTACAGCATATCCAAACCCAGTGGGTGCCGGAGATTTGTTGGAGTTAAAGGGTTTGGTGGACGCCAATATCCTTTGGATGGATCCTACAGGGCGTATTGTGGCCAATGGCAAAGTCGCTGATGGCAAAACCATCGTTCCTGCCGGTATCAGCCAAGGATTATACTACCTCAATGTGAAAGGCCGTGAACTGTACGAGCCTGTAACGATCTGGGTACATTAATTTATAGAGGGCTACAATTTAACCGTTGTTGTACGGATCAAGGATGTCGCGGAGTCCCATCGACATCAAATTGAACGACATCACCAAAACCATGATGGCGACGCCCGGTATCAGTGCCAAATAGCTATTGTCCAAGACCAAGTAGCCCAAGTTTTCTTTCACCATCATCCCCCACGATGGGGTTGGGGGCGATACGCCTAAGCCCAAGAATCCAAGGCCGGCTTCGAGCAGTATGGCACTGGCGAAATTGGTGGTGGCAAGAACCGTGAGCGAACCCTTCAAATTGGGCAATATGTGTTTGAACATAATTCTCGAATGCGAGAACCCAGTAATTTTTGCAGCCAACACAAACTCCCGTTGCTTCAATTGCAGGGTTTGTCCGCGCACCACACGCGCCACTTCCACCCAGGTGCTCAAAGCTGTGGCCAGTAACACTTGATAATACCCCTTACCCAACAATATGGAGAGTCCCAATGCGATGAGTAGGGTGGGTACCGACCAAAAAACGGTGATCAACCAAGAGAAAAACGCATCCACTTTTCCGCCAAAATAGCCTGCACACAAACCAATGATGGTGCCAATGATGATTGATGCCAACATC
>SXYY01000166.1 GCA_005788145.1 Bacteroidota bacterium | reverse complement strand
GCGCATGAAACGGATGCTCTTGAAATCACTGATGTTACCAACGGCTTTTTCGAATTCGCGGATAGGAATTTTTAACTGATACCATTTGATGTCAAGGTCTTTCCCGTTGCGCAATTTTGTCCGCTTGTCTACCACATCAGTAATGTAATTCCGGCCGATTTTCATTTCAGCCGAATTGATTTTGATGCGATATTGGAAATAATCTTCACTCTGGTTCAACGTAAAATCGCGGTTTACGTCTTCGTCGGATGGGATAGGAGTACTTGACTTGGGCATCCCCGCATATTTTCCGGTATATTGATCGTTGTTGGAGTTGCCTTGAAGGCCTTGGATTTTGCCATATCGACCAACGATGTCGGCATCCAAAACATCGTAGTTGCTTTCCAAATAATGCTGATAATTATCGTTGCTCGGGTCTGCGGAGGCCTCGGCGTAGTATTGTGAGCCGGCGCCGAAATTCGCTGCAATTTTCTTGAGTAGAACGGAGTCAAAATGCTGTTGCTCTTGCGCATCATCCATGCCATCAAGTCCCAAATCCTGGCTCTTCAAAGTGGCTGGATTGTTGTCGAAGGCAAAGTTGATTTGTGGTCCGCTAGGCACAATGCCAAACGCGGTGGTGTCCGACTCGGTATTACTGGTTGCACTGGTAGGCAATCCGTTTTCGAAGGATTTTCTTCTATCCGGCAGTATATCTTCGCTCACATTTCCCAAATGCAACAGGAATTCCCCTTTGAGATTGGGGTTGCTGATCATTGGATCCAACATCCAAATTTCGATGTAGTCAATGTTGGCGGCTTCAAAATCGTTCTGATCAATTTTGCGGGTTATACCTGCCCAACTGAGAGAGGGATTTAACAACTGACCCTTGTCGTTGATGTCAGCAGGGTTGCTGTTGAGGTTGTATAAGCCACGCACTGTGGGACGGAAAAACAAGTCCAATGTAGGCAGGATCGTCGGCGTTCCCTGCGGGAAGTTACGCTGTGGGAATAATTCGCGTTGGTCAACCTGACGTTGATAAGGATCGCTGAGAATATTGTCAACACGCTGCTTGATGTTGTCGGGCATATCGTTGTCGCGATAAAACAACTGGTCAATCGTGTAAAAGCTCAAAGCTGCATGGTGATTCATCCAGGAGATTTTTTCCAAATTCTTGGTATCCGGAAACAAGTCTTCCTGCTTTTGTGGTATGGCAGATACCACCCAGTTACTCACGTTTTTCAGGTCATTGGCCAATTCGGCATTTTCGAAGTCTTCCAAGTTAGAAACCCCGCGTTGATCGCCTTGTGACTTGTGATTGTGCGGGAATATTTTGGCAAATTCACCGTAGGCTGTGATGTTGGATTGCTCTTTGGTTTCCAAAAAGGGCAATGCATCAATGATTTTGGTGAGAAAACGCGATTTTGAACTGTAGGCAACATCGGCACCGATGATGGTGTTGAGCAATGGCTCTTCGTTAAAGTTGGTTTTGGTGGTTAATGGTCGTTCATACATGTGCAGTGCGGTACCGCCCACGATGAGTTTTTTATTGAATTTGTGTTCTACTCTACCACCCACCAAGGTTTTCTGTTGGATGTTGAAGAAGCTCTGTCCGTCTGCACTTGCCCTGATCTCAGCACCCCCGCGAAGCAGGCCTTCGTTGATGATTTTAACGCGGCCGAGGGCGTAATCTACCTCATAATCCAGTCCCTCGGTGAGTGGACGTCCATTCGCTGTCACACGAACAGATCCCCGCTGTAAATTGGTTGTTCCGAGGAACAATTCCGCTCCATTGCTGCTCTTGTAACTTCCTTGGAGGAAGAACTTGTTGTGTTTTACATCTTGCTGCGCCAACCACTTTGTGCTATCGTACAAAGCATCGTAACAGTAGTAATCCCCCAAATCGTTTCTGCCATTGAACTGATCCCTCAAGTAATCGCCGAACGGCTCTGTGACGGGGAAAATGATCCGTGCATATTGGGTATTTACGGTCAGCCCTTCAATGGCGTCGAATACACCGTCGGGTTTGGCTTCTTGCTGGCGGTTTAATTTGTCTAAACCCATCACCCGAATCAGCGGGTTTCCATTAATGAGGTTTGGGCAGTTGGCATTGCCAATGGGTAAATAGTTGAAATCGCCGCCTGTGGTATCATCGGCGTAAATCAAGTTGAGTTTGAAATCTTCTAAACTCAAACTGTAGGTGTTCAACGCATAGATGTTTTTCATCATCAGCTTCCACATCGGTAAACGTGTTCTGATGGTGTTGCCTTTCAGCATTTTCAGGAACAACAATTGCTGATTCCCGGGTGCTACATCGCGTGAAAATTCACCCACTTGAAAAACTTCGCCGTTGTAGGTGTATTCGAATGCAACCGCAAGGATTTCATCATTGTTAAGCGGTTGGTTTAATGAAATATAGCCCAACTGAGTATTGAGGCTGAATTCTTTTTCGGTCAGCTGTCGTGCATAGTTTAGCATGTCGAAATCCACAGTTTGCTCAAAGTTCGGCATGTTTGCATAAACACGGTCTATGGCTTTCCCAGTGAATCGGGCATCGGGATCATTGCTTATTTTGCCGTAAAGGGTATTGGCGTCGTTGCTGGATTGGGGATTTGGCGAACCACCCAATGAAGCACGGTAGGGCTTTGCCTCTCCCAAGTCTTGGAATGCCAAAATATCGCGGGGCGTTTCCACATTCGCATTGCGGTTTGTAACCCACACCTCTACACGGTTGATAATCACGCCGCTGGCTACGATGGGCAGGTTTTCGAGAGATTTATTGTAATTCTCACGGAAAAATTGCGACAGGAAAAAGTGCTTGTTCTGATCGTAGTTGTCCGCAGTAATCTTGAACTCGTTCATTTGAGCACCACCCTTCAGCACGGTCTCCGTACTTTGTCCTTTGTTTTGAGAAAAAACCGTTTTAACAGTGGTTTTTCCAAATTGCATGGTGTTAGAAAAACCGAATAAACTGTTGGCGGGCTTGATGAGTTGGGTGGGAAGGTTTAGGTTTACGTTACCCACCTGAACATCTTTTAGAATGCCATCGGGTTTTCCTTTCCATCCCAAATTGGTTTGGTTGTCGAACTCGAATGCCGCTTCCGTGTCGTAGTTGATGCCCAATTTCACAAATTCTCCCACGCTGCCGTTTGCGCTGATCTGCATTTGCTGGTCGAACACAGGAACAAAATATCGCTGCTGACGTTTTGAAAAGTTGGGGTTTCGGTTCACGTTGATGCTACCACCCAATTTGACCATCGCACTACCATTCAGTTGGAAGTCGACACCCCCCTCACCGAATATTTTCGATACGGTGGGGTTGTTCAATTCGGCTTTGATGAGATCGCTAACGCCTTTGTTGTTCGGACCAAGGGCATAGGCACTTTGCGATTTGTCGCGAAAATATTGTTCGCGCTCTAGTTTGCCTTGCTTTTGGAAATATTCGGTAACCGAAAGGGTCTCACCGGTGGGATAGCTCAAAGAGCCAAGCATTCGGTAACCTTCGTAGCGATTTTCGCGGGCATTGTAACGCCATTCTGTTTTGATGGGGTTTTCCAAATCAATCTTGCTTCCCGCGGCAGAAGACTGGGCGATGCGGTATTTGAGACTGTTGGTATCGGTTTGCGCAAACAAATGGTTTGCAGAGCCAGCCAGTGTGCCAAGCAGCAACAAGCCTAGATGCACGATGTTACGGCAACAGCGCTTTGATTTTGCGTGAAACTTCATTCTAAACACTTCTATACGTTGCGTAGCAGTTTGGCGAATAGGCGTTAATTTGGTAGGATTTGCAATTTACAATATTTTCAGTGAATTTTTTATCAGTTCTTCGATGGTTGCTGTACCGCCCAAATCCTTGCTCACTTTCATCAACGCTTTCTCTACATTTGCTTTGACATAACCCAAAGTGGTAAGGGCCGATAATGCCTCGCTAAAGTGGTCGCTAACTCCCGAGGCGGCACTCAATGCCATGGATTTTTTCCCGCCCATCAACTTGTCGCGAAGTTCCAAGACAATTCGTTGTGCGCTCTTTTCCCCAATCCCTTTGATGCTCTTCAATAAACCAACATTCCCGTTCAAAATGGCCGATGCCAAATCGTCTGGTGCCAAGCTGCTCAACATCAACATAGCTGTGTTGTTGCCGACCCCTGAAACGCTCGTGAGCATGCGGAACATGTGGCGCTCATCTGGATCGGAAAATGCGTATAAATTCATCGAAACCGGACTTTGGTTTTCCACCTTGAACAGCAAGTCAACGAACAAGCGGGCATTTTTGTGGCCTTTGATTTTCTCGTAGGTCGTTAAACTGATGGCTGCGATATAGCCCAAGCCTTGGTTTGATATAACCACATGGGTGGGGTTGAGCGATTCTATATTGCCTTCGATGAAGTCGTACATGGGTTAGTTGGTTTGGTATTTGCGTTTGCGGTAAATATGGTTAGCAACCCCAAAAATGAGCATGCTCAACAATGGCGCAATGATGTTGAACCATTGCCAATAACTGCGCTCGATACGGGTTTTCTCGGTGTCTAACAAGCGCAAAGTCTTTTCTTTGGCGCGAATCTCAATCAATCCATTGTCATCAATGAGGTAGTCGATGCAATTCAACAAGAATTTCTTGTTGGCAAAGGTGGTTTTGGTAAAGCGATCGAATCCAGTTGGGTAAATTCCGCCCCGACCGCTGATGCCATTTCGCATGATATCCCCGTCCGCAATCACAATCATTTTGCTATTGCCATTGGGTATGAATGGCACCCCGTCATAGTGTTTTTGGTAGATGAAGGGCGATTCGAATTTTCCTTCCAATAGTACCGCTGATAACCTACTGCCGCCCCTTAATGTGCTTCTGTATCTGTCGTCTCGGGATTGCATGTAAGCCGTTTCCAAATCCACGGTGGCGGGTGCCTGGATGGTTTTTGTATAGGGAGAACTGCTCAGCAGTGGCGTCACGTTCAATGATGTTTTCGATTTCGCCGATAACGTCGCCGGAAACTGTCCCCAAATTGGACCCACGTTGCGGTTGATAATGTGTGGGGAGGTCGACGACATAAACACGGGGAAATAGTAGAAGTCGATCATTTCAGGCCTACCACCCACGGGAATGGGGATGGCATTGCAGTTGGCATCCATCAATAAGGTGGATTCCAATTTTACCCCGTAATGAAACAAAGAGGCTGAGATGTTCTCAAGTTGGTTGTCCATCGCAATGATTTGAGAATTTCTCTCAAAACTGTCAATTTCTGCGTGCACAGGGTCAATCATCCAAATAACCTTGCCACCTTTCAGTGCAAATTGATCCATCAAGTATAACTCAGCGGGGGTGTAGTCCTTGGCAGGTTTGATGACCAACAACAAATCGCTGTTGTTCAATCGCTTTTGGAGGCTTTCCACGAGTAAGCTACCCATGGCCTCTGGATTCGGTGCTGATTTGAGTTTTTCAACGAAGGGCTCTGCACTTTGTGGGTCAGCAACATTGAGGTTGAGTGCCGAAACATTGTAATACTTTGACAATTCCTGCGCGAAATCAGCTACGCGGTTGTCAATCATCTCGCCAGAACCATCAGCCACAGTGATGTTTTTCGACTTTTCAAGAATGCACTGCCTCAATCCGTTCGCAATTTCGTATTCCACATTATCAATGGCCCGTTTGATGTTGTTGTCAGCATCCATGGCCACATCGTGTTCGTAAAAATTGATGGCGACCGTTTTTCCCGCATAGCTCATCTCAGCACCCGGTATGATGTTTTTGATCACGGTGGAATTGCTCCCCTCGTCGTCAATATCGCGCTGATGTAAAACACCCCGGGATTGAAAATCCTCCAAAATGCCGCTAATTTCAGAGGTTAATTTGCCTTCGAAAGGATCGATAATTTCAATTTCGATTTTGCGACCACTGAGCTCTCTGCACTCATAGGCCATATCGCGGATTTCGTTGCGCAGGTTTTTGAAACGTGCAGACATCTCACCATCCAGGTACAACCGGAAATACAACTTTTCTTTTAGTCCTTTCGATAGTTTTTTGCTTGTTTCAGACAGTGTGTAACGCTGCTCGCTGGTTAAATCTACGCGCTGATAGTAAACATTCGCCAAGATATTTGCCACAGCCACCACAACAAGAAGGGTGATGAACTCAAGCAGGGATTGGATTCGATTGCTGTACTTTTTCATCACCATTTTCTGCTTTCGAAAACCAATTTAGTACCACCCAAAAAGGTAGCAATGAAACCCAAAAAGTATACAATATCTCGTGTGTCGAGCACACCGCGACTGATCGATTGGTAATGGAAATCAAGGCTGAACCACTCTAAGCTTTTGCCAATTACATCCAGGGCTTTTACATCGCCCAACAAGCTGAGAACCCCAAACCAAAAGAAACACAACACCATCGAAATGATTAATGAAACAATTTGGTTATCGGTAAGTGATGAAGCGAATAGTCCGATGCTCGCGTAGCTCGCAGCCAATAAAATCAGCCCCAAATACGATCCCCAGGTGGCGCCGTTATCAATGCCTTGTAGCGGATCGGCCAGCTGATGAATGGTGTAGTAGTAAAACAGCGTAGGCAATAGCGTGAAAACTATCAAGCCCACTGCGGCAAAATACTTGCCCAACAAAATGGATGTGTCGCTTACCGGACGGGTGGTCAATATTTCAATGGTGCCGAGTCTCCGTTCTTCGCTCAAACTGCGCATCGTAATGGCCGAAACCAAGAAAATGAGAATGTAGGGTGCGATATTGAACATGACTTGCAAACTCGCAATGCCCAAATCCAATACATTGTTCTCCTGAATGATCCACATGAATATGCCAGTAATGATCAAAAAGACCCCCATTACGATATAGGCAATGAAGGAGCCGAGAAAACTGCGAATTTCTTTTTTAAATACTACCCACATGGCTGGTTAAATTTCTAAAAATGGTTTCTAACGAGTCATTGGGCGAAGTCTTTTTGAGTCCGTCCAGGGTATTGTCAGCCACAATTTTTCCATGATTCAATAAAATGACGCGGCTACACATGGCTTCCACTTCTTGCATGATGTGCGTACTGAGCAATACGGTTTTGTTTTTTCCCAGGTTTTTGATCACATTTCGCATCTCTACCACCTGATTCGGATCTAGTCCCGATGTGGGCTCGTCGAGGATGAGGACTTCAGGGTCGTGAATCAATGCTTGTGCCAATCCAACACGCTGGCGATAGCCCTTCGATAGCTGTCCGATTTTCTTGTTTCTTTCGGGTGAAAGCTGGGTCAATTCGATGGCATTTTCCACCGCCGATTTCACTTTGGAAACCCCTGCCATGCCTGCTGAAAATTGCAGGTACTCTGCTACATACATGTCGAGGTACAAGGGATTGTGCTCTGGCAGATAGCCCACGCGTTTGCGCACCGATAAACTATCCGTGTTGAGATTAAAGCCACATACCACGGCATCGCCACTGGTTGCGGGGATGTAGCCGGTGAGTATTTTCATTGTGGTGGATTTTCCGGCGCCGTTCGGACCTAAAAAACCCACAATTTCACCCGTGGGGATTTCAAACGATAAATCGTTGACTGCCCACTGGTTGCCGTAGCGTTTGGATAATTGATTGACTTGAATGCTCACAGAAAATACAAAAATAGTTGAATCAGATCAACCTTTTATACCCTGTATAACGATTGATACACTTCTTCTATTCTAATCTCGTAGGAATATCTGCGTTTGCGACCCCTGCTGCTCCGGTAGCGAATTCTTCTTTTCTTGTAACGATACGTGCCTGCTGGCATTTGGAAGATTTTGGATTCGATATTCAGCGTGTCGATCTTGATGGTTTCGTTGGGAAAATCCACCACCACTGAGGGGTTTAATGGTCTGCCCAAAAATCGTATTTCAAAATGCAAATGTGGACCAGTACTGTGTCCGGTAGACCCGCCCAAGCCCAATAGCTGTCCTGCGTTGATCAACATGCCGGGTCGAACGTCAAGCTTGCTCAAGTGGGCATAGAGGGTTTCAAGTCCATTGTAATGACGAACCACCACGCAATTTCCATAGCCATTGTAGTATTTGCTCATGCGCACAACACCATCAAACATGGCGTACACAGAATCCCCAGTGCGAAGTTGTAAGTCGATTCCTGTGTGGGGCCGACCATGTCTCCATCCAAAGGGCGAGTTGGTTTTGCCATAAATGGGCATCGCAAAATCACAATCCATTTCTAGTACCGTGAGGGGGATGGTTTCTTGCAATTTTCTTAGATCAAAGCGATAGGCATCCACGTGCATGGTGTCCCAAAATGCATAGAAATCGTATTCGGGCAACATGCCAGGGATAATGAACTCTCCTTCTTCGTAATAAAAGGCGGCGGTATCAGCCGTGAGCATCCATGCAGAGTCTTCTACAATGTAGTCGCCTTCTTCCTCTCCATAATCCTCCTCATCGTCTTGAGCGGATGCCGGTGCACACAAAACCAGCAAAGCCAACAATGCTGTTGACTTAATCCAATGTAACCAATGATTGGGCGTGTTGTACATCGATAAGAATTTGGGTTTTGAGCGATTCTAGCGAATCGAATTGCTGCTCATTTCTCAAATACTGTACCAAAAACAGGGAAATGGGTTGGTTGTAAATGTTTTTATCAAAATCGAAAATGTGGGCTTCAATGGTCAATGTGTTCCCCTCAACGGTAGGACGTGTCCCGATGTTGCAAACCATTTTGTATCGCTTATTTTCTACTTCGCAGTAGCCAGCGTAAACCCCGGTTGGCGGGATCAATTTGTAGGGATCTTCAATTCGCAAATTCGCCGTCGGAAACCCAATGGTTCTACCCAGTTTTTTTCCTTCTGTTACGATACCGGTGAGTATGTATGGCTTTCCGAGGAGTGTGTTTGCTTCGCTTAATTGTTTGTTTGACAAGGCTTTGCGGATGCGTGTACTGCTGATGGCTATGGCGTCTATTTCGGAGGCAGGAATTTCCTCGACCTGAAAGTTGTATTCATTGGCAAGCGCCACCAAGCTATGGAAATCGCCCGCACGGTTCTTGCCAAAACGGTGATCGTACCCAATTACAATGGTGTCTACGTGCAACTGGTTCACCAAAATTGATTCCACGAAATCGCGGGGTGATAATTGTGCAAATTCTTGGGTGAAGGGCAATACCAAAACATAATCAACACCCAAGGCGTAAACGGCATCGGCTTTTTCTTCGATACTGCTAAGCATCCTTAGTTCCTGGTTGCTTGGGTCAATCACAAGCCGCGGATGAGGGTGGTAGGTGATGAGAAGACTTTGCGTATTCTTTGATTTGGCAAGCGCGACTACCTGTTTCAGTACTTTTTGATGACCCAAATGAACCCCGTCGAATGTGCCCTGTGTGATGACCAGCGGTTGCTGGGTGGGGATTTCGGCAGGATTGTGATAGGGTTGTTTCATCTCAGTGGCGGCAAATTTCGTGAAAATAACTGTGTCAAATACGTCTTGTGCTGTAAATTTGTTGCAGATGCAAAAACGCACTTGGATTATATCTTTGGCATTGGGCATGCAATCGCTGTTTGCCCAAAGCGGTGGCAATGGCGTTTTTCGTATTTTGGACGTTCCCTTGCACAGCCGCGCCTTGGCATGGAGTGGTTATTTGGTTTCGCAACCCTTTGGCGATGTTTTGCAATCGGTGAATAACCCAGCCTTGCTCAATGAAAGCCACGAAAAGAAATTTGCGCTTAGTGCGGGATCAATTTTGCCCACGGTGATGTCGGCCAATGCTGTTGGCGCATGGAAAGGCAAGCACATCATGTGGTCGGGATATGCTCAGTACATCGACTACGGGACCATGGATGCCTTTGACGCGGGAGGAAATCCCCAAGGCACAGTTTCGGCCAACGAAACACAATTGGGGGTGGGTGCTTCCTATTTGTTGAGGCCAAACTTTCGGGTGGGTGCCCAAATGGGGATGGTCTACAGCATTTTGGGGCCCTATGTCTCCAATGGGGTTTTCATGAATTTGGGTTGCAATTATGTGAAACGAGATTCTGTCCTCAGTTGGGGTGTGCTGGTTAAAAACATAGGCGCGCAAGTCGTTACCTACCGAGATGCAGGGAGAGAGCCTCTTCCATTGAACATACAAGCAGCCGTTTCAATCAGTCCCAAGCACATGCCCCTGCGATTCCATTTGACAGCCCATAGCTTGCAGAAATGGGACCTGACCTACGACCAATATTTAGACAATGGCGGACAAATTGATTTAAACGGAAAGCCCGTTGTGCCCCAAGAAGCAGGGTTTGGCGCCAAGTTGACGCGTCATATGGCGGTTGGGACAGAATTGGCTTTGGGACAAAATCTGAGTATACTCATCGGCTACAGCCACCAAAGGCGGATGGAGATGACAACTTCTGAGCGTCGTGGAACTTCAGGATTTGGCTGGGGTATGAAATTTCGAATGGCAAAAATTGACATTACCTACGGAAGTGCGTCTTACTTTCCAGGCCAAAACTCGAATCAATTTTCATTGGTGTTGGACCCTGCGCGTTTTTCGAAGAAACGGACAATCGCGCACACGGCTTGCAGGGGTATTCCCGTATTATAATCGACCCATGCAAAAGAAAATTAATATCGCCATTGATGGATACAGCAGCTGTGGCAAAGGAACCTTGGCAAAAGCCCTGGCAAAATCCATGGGTTATGTGTTTATTGATAGTGGGGCGATGTACCGCGCTGTGACCCTTCACATGTTGCAGTCAAAGGTGGATGTGAATGATGAAGCTGCGATTGTTAGTGCTTTAGCGAATGTTCAGGTGGGGTTTGAAAACAATGCGAAACAACAATCAGAAGTCACATTGAATGGCGTGTCTGTGGAGTCTGAAATCCGAAACATTGAGGTGGCCTCCAAGGTTAGCGAGGTGGCCAAAATTGCAGCGGTAAGAACAAAGATGGTGGCGCTGCAACAAGCGATTGGTTCCAATAGAGGCGTTGTGATGGATGGTCGCGACATTGGGACTGTGGTATTCCCCGATGCAGAGTTGAAAATATTCATGACCGCGAGTCCTGAAGTGAGGGCCCAACGCCGATTTGCTGAGCTTTCGGCCAAGGGAGATGAGGTAACCCTAGAGGAAATCGCCAAGAATTTGGAACACCGTGATACCATCGATGCGAGTCGGGAAAATAGTCCTTTGACGCTCACCGGTGATTACCGCGTTTTGGATAATTCTGATTTGTCGAAAGAGGCGCAATTTGCCATGGCCATGGGTTGGGTGAATGAGGCAATTCAGT
>SXYY01000165.1 GCA_005788145.1 Bacteroidota bacterium | reverse complement strand
GGGCATTCCCATCACAGGTTTTCTCGACAAAATTGTGTTCGATGGCAATCGCGCCACGGTGATTGATTACAAAACTGGCAAACCCGACAATTCCAAGAAAAAAGCCATGCCTCCCGGACCTCGTACAGCCGACAAATTGCCTAACCCATATTGGTTTCAGCTGGGCGTATATCAACTGATGACAAACAACCAAGCGGGCAAAAGTTGGGATTGCAACATGGCGATGATTGACTGTGTGGAAAAGGATGAAAGTGGAGATTTCCCCATCATCAAGTTGCACTTTGACGAAACCGACAACGACAAAATCCGCCAATGGATATTGGAAGCCAATCGCAAATTAACCACGCTCGATTTCATGCATGGATGTGGCAAAAGCGAATGTTATTGGTGCAAATTCGCCAGGGCCACGGAGCAAGTTGTTCTGTTGCCTCAGGCTGAAGAGGGCGATTCCCTGCTGGAAGAATAACGATTAGGTTGTGAGGCCAAGTTTTCGACAAGCCTTTTCACAACAAAGCTCTTCGGCTTTTTTGCGGCTGTGATTTTCTTCCGTAAACCATGCTTCTTCATCGATGTATAGCGTCACAACATGCAACTCAATCTTGCGATCTTGTGCAACATCGTGCTGAAACCGAAACACCTTTTTTTGTTGTTGGGCCCATTTCATGACCAGGGCTTTGTGCGATACCGCAGTGGTCATGAGTTTTTCGATATCGAGGTATTGACCAACCAAGCGATTGACGATAAAATCCCGGGCGGATGCGAATCCTTTATCGAGGTAAATGGCACCGATCAGGGCTTCCAAAGCATTCCCTCCGATGGTTTTCAAGGCGATTCTATTTTGATGTAAATCGCGTTTGATATCCATAATTTCAACCAACCCCAACTTGCCTGCCAAATAGGCCAATTGCTCACGATTGACGATCCGCGTGCGCATCTCGGTAAGAAAACCTTCGTTCTTCTTCGGGAATTGTGCAAAAAGCAATTCGGCAACAACAGCATCTAGAATGGCATCGCCCAAAAATTCGAGGCGTTCATTGTTTACAATTTGATCGGTATTGGTATGGTCGGACATCGAACTATGCCTCAACGCTTCTTGGTAAATGCGCAGTTTACCTGGCTTTACCCCCGTCACGCGATAAACTTGTTTTGCAAGGTCGTTATTCCCTGTAGAGCGAGAAAACAATTGAACCAAAATGAGATTATTAACCTTCAAACTTCTTGAAAATCACAGAGGCGTTGTGACCACCAAACCCGAAAGTATTGCTCAACGCGGCGCGCACAGTACGTTTTTGGGCCACATTAAAGGTAAAATTCAAGTTGGGATCAAACTCTGGATCATCGGTAAAGTGGTTGATGGTGGGCGGGATGATGTCCTCGCTCACGGCCATCACACAAGCCAAAGATTCAATGGCTCCGGCGCCACCCAAAAGGTGTCCGGTCATGCTCTTTGTACTGCTGATGTTCAAATTGTAGGCGTGTTCGCCAAAAACAGATAGAATGGCTTTGCTCTCCGCGATATCGCCCAATGGTGTACTGGTTCCGTGCACGTTGATATAATCGATATCGGCAGGGGTTAATCCAGCATCTTGCAGGGCCACTTTCATGACATTGCATGCGCCCAAACCTTCGGGGTGAGGGGCTGTAAGGTGATACGCATCAGCGGTCATTCCACCACCCACGATTTCAGCATAAATTTTTGCACCGCGGGCTTGTGCATGCTCATAATCTTCGAGGATCATGGCAGCGGCCCCCTCTCCCATCACAAATCCATCACGGTCTTTGTCGAATGGTCTGCTCGCAGTGAGTAAGTCATCGTTTCGCTCGCTCAATGCTTTCATGTTACTGAAACCACCGACTGATGGTTCATTCACTGAAGCCTCGGACCCGCCGGCCACAATGGCATCGGCTTTACCCAATCTGATATAGTTGAACGCATCAATGAGGGCATGGGTTGAGGATGCACAAGCGGAAACGGTAGAGAAATTGGGACCACGGAAGCCATGTTTGATGCTGATGTACCCTGGGGCAATATCCACAATCATTTTAGGAATGAAAAAGGGCGAGAAACGCGGAGTTCCATCGCCCTTAGCGTAGTCTACAATTTCTGCGAAGAATGTGGTTAGGCCCCCGATTCCGGCGCCCCAAATCACACCAATGCGATCCGGATTAAAGGATTGTTGCAACAATCCGCTGTGATGGATTGCCTCATCGGCAGCCACCATCGCGAACTGGGTAAAAGGATCCATTTTTCTCGCCTCTTTGCGATCGAAAAAATCTTCAGCATTGAAGTTTTTCACCTCGCAGGCGAATTTCACCTTGAACTTTTCTGTATCGAAGTGGGTGATTAGCCCGGCTCCGCTGGTACCAACTTGCAACCCCTGGAAAAACGATGGAGCATCATTTCCGATGGGTGTTAGCGCACCTAGTCCAGTAACAACAACTCTCCGGAGTTGCATGGCTTACTTCTTGTTTTCTTCGATGTAACGAACTGCTTCTCCAACAGTTTGAATCTTTTCAGCCTGATCGTCTGGAATGCTGATATCGAACTCTTTTTCAAATTCCATAATCAATTCAACGGTGTCAAGTGAATCGGCACCCAAGTCATTTGTGAAGCTAGCATCTGTTACTACTTCGCTTTCTTCAACACCAAGCTTGTCTACGATAATGGCCTTTACTTTTTCTGCAATTTCTGACATGATCTTATTTTTTGATTTGATTTGCAAAGAAACAATTTTTTGATGACTTCCAACATTAAAATTATTTTTGTGGAAATACTTTTGTCTATCAAACGCCACAAATCGACCCTTTTAGGAGCCAGTATTGATCTCGAGATCATCGCTGTACATGCCCAAATTCCGCCACACTTGATGGCTTGGTGTCTAGATGACACTTTTTCTTCACGTTTTGTGCGACAAGACCCTTCAATTTCAGTATTTTTGTCTCAGAATACAGAATCAAAGCACGTAGAATACTACTGGGAAGGCAATGAAACCGCCTGTGAAATGTGGATTGTGGAGAACAAAGGAAGCGGTGGATTGCTCTATTCCGGAAAACCTACACCTGATTTTTGGTTGCTGATGCGCGATGCTGAAGATATGGGTGGTTCAGAAGAGTGGGTGAAAGGAATTACTTCCATATCACCTGTTCAATTGGCCTACCCTTTCCCTAGCAAAAAACACAGCAAACTTCATTGGATCAATGCTTTGAGTCACCTGTAGTCGACGCAGAACATCATGTACCAAGGAAAATTCAACAAAACAAAGATAGTGGCCACCATTGGCCCTGCCACCAGCAGCGAAGAAATGCTCGAAAAAATCATCCACGCAGGCGTAGATGTTTGTCGGCTCAACTTCTCTCACGGCGCACATGACCTGCACCAAGAAGTTATCGATCGCGTTCGCAACATAAACCAGCGTTTGGGTTGCAATGTGGCCTTACTGCAAGATTTACAGGGACCCAAACTTCGCATCGGCAAAGTAGATGGCGAGTTCATTCTGCATGAGGGCAACAGTATTTTGGTCACCACCGAAGAACAAATTTCTACCACAGAAATCCTCTACGTGAGCTACAAACGACTGATTCAAGATTGTAAAGCCGGTGAGCGCATTTTGTTGAACGATGGCAAGGTATCTTTAGAGTTTACAGAGAAAATTAACGATACAACCCTCAGAGCACGCGTGGTTGCAGGTGGTCCACTTTCATCAAACAAAGGATTCAACCTCCCAGATTCAAACCTTACGGTACCAAGCCTAACCAAAAAAGATTTGGCCGATTTGGAATACGGGTTGAGTCAGGACGTCGATTGGGTTGCATTAAGTTTCGTGCGATCGGCCGACGATATCGTGGAATTGAAGCGATTGATTGCTCAAAAAGGCACTCACACCAAAGTCATCGCCAAGATTGAAAAACCAGAGGCTGTAAAAAATATTGATGAAATCATCAAAGTATCTGATGGCATCATGGTTGCCCGAGGCGATTTGGGGGTTGAAGTTCCCATGCAACGCGTTCCACTGATTCAAAAAACCATCGTAGAAAAATGTCTCGCTGCGGCCAAACCCTGCATCATCGCAACCCAAATGATGGAAAGCATGATTGTAGATAGTATGCCTACACGCGCCGAAATCAACGATGTGGCAAACGCAGTATTGGATGGTGCCGATGCCTTGATGCTCTCGGCTGAAACCAGTGTGGGCAAGCACCCCTTGCGCGTCATTGAAATCATGAGCAGTATTATTACAGACATTGAGACCGATAGACGCACCTATTACAAGGGTGTAAAACCCAGTCCTGAATCCCCCTCCTTTGCCAGCGATGAAATTTGTTTTACCGCTGTTAGGATGAGCGACCACCTTCATGCAAAGGCCATTGTGGCCATGACCAAATCAGGATTTACGGGCTTTAGGGTGGCCAGTTACCGTCCGGAAGCCAACGTATTTATCTTCACCGACAACAAAAAGTTGCTCGCCACATTGAATTTGGTTTGGGGTGTGAGGGGTTTTTACTACGACAAATTTGTGAGTACCGATGATACATTCCAGGACGTGGTAGACATGCTCAAAGCAGAAGGTATGGTGAAGCAAGGAGAATATGTAATCAATTGCGCCAGTATGCCGATTCACATGAAGCAACGGACCAACACCATCAAAGTAACACATGTAGAATAAGGGCATCGGCCGAAAGGCCGTTATATTTGTAGGAGGAATCGAACATGGAAGAAGTATTTGTAAACAAAGTGGCCAACAGCGGCTTGATTACGTTGAATTTGGAAGATTACTTTCCCGATGGGGAGAGAAAATTCATCGACATCAAAGACGTTTTGTTTATGGGTATGGTGCTCAAGGAAAAAGACTTCCGCGATTGGGTAAAAGCGCATGATTGGTCGGTGTATCAGGATGTGTACGTAGCCATTGGATGTTCTGCAGATGCGATTGTTCCCACATGGGCCTATATGTTGATGGCCACCAAATTATCGGGTATTGCCAAGGAGGTTGTTTTTGGCGATTTGCCAGCATTGGAAGCGGTATTGTGGCGTAAATCCTTGGAAACCATTCCAGTGGAACAGTATCGCGGTGAAAAAATGGTGATCAAGGGCTGTGGCGATTTGCCCGTTACTGCAGCGGCCTACACAGAAATCACGCGACTTCTTACGCCCGTAGCAAAAAGCATCATGTACGGAGAACCCTGCTCCACGGTGCCCGTATTCAAAGCAAAGTAATAGGATTAATCCTCTAAATTGTTGATTTTTGTATCATGCTAAGGACGATATACGCCTTGGGATTCACTTTGATTTCCATGTTACCCAATTCTGCAGACGCCAAAAAGAACACTGCTCCCCGTGTTCATTACAACATCAACATTTCGGACCCAAAAAGTCACTACGCAGATGTCACCCTTCGACTTGAAGACCTCACACCTGGCGTGTTAGAGATTTACATGCCCGTTTGGACACCCGGCAGTTATTTGGTTCGCGAATTTGCCAAAAATGTAGAGTCAGTGAGCGCGCGTGGCCTTACTTTGGAGGAATCCAAGATGGTTTTTGCCGAGGAACCGCTGAATTTTGGGACTGCTCTCTCTCCCAAGAAATTGGACAAAAACACATGGCGATTGACCATCCTCAAAAATGTTGCGGCGGCAGAATTTCACTACCGCGTGTATTGTTTTGAATTGAGCGTTCGCACGAGTTT